>JAVBSF010000505.1:0-13054 GCA_031556925.1 Pararhizobium sp. | reverse complement strand
GAAGGATTCGATATCAAGATCAGCCGTCTCGCCCATGGCGTGCCCGTCGGTGGCGAGCTGGATTATCTCGATGAGGGTACGCTGACGGCGGCGCTTCGAGCAAGGACGAGCATATGAGGAAATTCGCTTCCCTGCTGGCTGCCGCGGTCCTCGCGCTTGTCCCGCTCCCGGCGCTTGCCGCCTCGAAGGCCGCAACCGAGGCGCAGTTCCGTCAATGGCTGCAGCAGGATCTCTGGCCCGAGGCCCAGAAGTCCGGCATCTCCGCCTCTGCTTTCAAATCCGCCTTTGCCGATGTGAAGCTCAACTGGGATCTGCCCGATCTCGTTCCTCCGGGTACAAAGCCGCCGGGTGAGCAGAAACAGAGCCAGGCCGAATTTTCCTCACCGGGCGCCTATTTCTCCGAGCAGCGCCTGCAAGGCCTCGCTGCCACCGGTCGTAGCCTTGCCAGGAGCCATGCCGCCACGCTCCGCCGCGTCGAAAAGACCTATGGTGTTCCCGGCGGTGTCGTGCTCGCCATCTGGGGCCGCGAATCCGGCTTCGGGCGTGCCAAAATCCCGCATCCGGTGATGGATGTGCTGGCGACCAAGGCCTTCATGTCGACAAGGCCGGAGCTTTTCCGCAAGGAGTTGATCGCCGCCCTGCATATCCTTGAGAGCGGCGATGTGCGCGAGGCCGATATGCGCGGTTCCTGGGCCGGCGCCATGGGCCAGCCGCAGTTTCTGCCATCGAGTTTCCTGCAATATGCCGTCGATTTCGATGGCGACGGTCGTCGCGATATCTGGAATTCCGTGCCGGACATCCTGGGCTCGATCGCCCACTATCTCGCGCAAAAGGGCTGGCAGCGCGGCCGCGACTGGGGTTTTGAAGTCTCGATTCCCGAGGGCGTCTCCTGCGCGCAGGAAGGGCCCGATCTCGCAAAGCCGGTCTCCGCCTGGGCGAAAGACGGCATCACCCGCATCTCCGGCAAGGCCTTTCCCTCAAGCGAGGCGTCCGCCAGCGGCATGATGCTGGTTCCCGCCGGCCGCCACGGCCCGGAATTCATCGTCACGCCGAATTTCTACGTGATCAAGGAATACAACAATTCGGATCTCTATGCCCTGTTCATCGGCAATCTCGCCGACCGCATCTCCTCGGGCGGCGGTGCCTTCCGCGGTACATGGGGCGATGTCGGCAAGATGTTGCGCTCGGATGTCCTGAAAATGCAGAAGAGCCTGCAGGCCAAGGGCTATGATGTCGGAAAGGTCGATGGGCTGGCAGGTTACAAGACCCGCCGCTCCCTCGGTGACTGGCAGGCGAAGAACGGGTTGGCTGCGACCTGTTTCCCGGATGCTTCGCTGAAGGCGAAGCTGTAGAAGCCGCCCCTCATCCGCCCTGCCGGGCACCTTCTCCCCGCCTGCGGGAGAGGGCACGGGTGAGAGGCAATTCCGTTTATCCAGCCTTCGTCAGCTTCAAAATCGTTGATCCCCCGCCACGACCTTCCGTCACGGCATAAACGGCGCCATCGGGCCCGACCTTCACATCGCGGATACGGGCGTCGAGCGGCACATGCTCCTCGAATTTCACCCTGTCTCCCTCCATGTGCAACACCACGACGCCCTGCGCCACAAGGCCTCCGATCAGTATCGAGCCCTTCCATTCAGGAATGGCGTCGGCCTCGTAGAAAGCCATGCCGGAAGGGCCAATCACCGGATCCCAGTAGTAGACCGGCTGTTCCATGCCGTCAGCGGCGGTAATGCCATCGCCGAGCGCACGACCACTATATTCGACGCCATAGCTGATGACCGGCCAACCGTAATTCTTGCCGGCTTCCGGCCGGTTCAGCTCATCGCCGCCCTTCGGTCCGTGCTCGACCGTCCAGAGCCGGCCCTGCCCGTCGACGGTGGCTGCCTGCAGGTTGCGGTGGCCATAGCTCCAGATTTCGGGCTGGGCATCGTCTCGGCCCACAAAGGGGTTGTCGGCGGGTGGCTTGCCGGTTGCATCGATGCGGAAAACCTTGCCGAAACCGCTGTCCAGATCCTGCGCATGAACGCGGGTGCTGCGATCCGAACGCTCTCCGACGGTCACATAGAGGAGATTATCCGGCCCGAACGCGAGGCGGGAGCCGAAATGCTTGCTGTTGGCATGGCCCGGCATCTGGCGAAAAATCACCTTGAGGTCTTCAAGGGCCGCGCCGTCGTCATTTTCCACCAGCCTTGCCGAAGCGACCGAGGTGCCGTTGCCGTCATCCCTCGGCTCCGAGAAAGAGAAATAGATCAGTCTCGACCGTTCGAAATCGGGCGCGAGAGCAACATCAAGCAAGCCGCCCTGACCGGCTGACTCTACCTCCGGCACGCCATCGACCTCGACGGTGCCGCCGCTTCCAGCCGTCACGATATGGATTTCGCCATCCTTGGCGGTCACCAGCATGCGTCCGTCCGGCAGAAACTCCATCGCCCAGAGATGCGGCAGGTCTTCGGCAATGACCTCCGCCTTGATCTTCACCGTGGCGGCGGGTTGCGGGGCGCGGGTCTGGTTGTCGAAAGCGGGTGTCTGCCCCTTGCCGTTCGGCGGGCGGGTCTCGACGGGTTCGCCTGCCGCCTGCGCCAATACGGGTCCGGCGACAAGCGCAAGCGAAAGCATGGTTCCGGCAAGAAGAAGGGGCGGTGCGCGCATGGAAAAGGCTCCTGTCTCTGCGTTGGGCGTCGGAAAACGCTTTTCTGCATCGGCAAACCGCCGAGCCGCCCTTTCGTTGCAGGCGGGCCGATCAACATCGAATCAACAAGAGTTTATTGCGGCAAGGCAGCAGGCTCAGTGCATGTCCATCTGCTGCTTGTATCGCTCGTACTCGTAGGGAAGGATGGTCTGGCGCTCGATCATGCGGTGCACGCGCGGCGCAGCCTTGCCCCGGTGCAGGGCCGAAAGGTCGTCGCCGATTGCCGCATCCGCCTGGGTGCGCCGCTGGTTGTGGCGCACATATTCCACCCAGGTCGGCACATGATAGGTCTCGGTCCAGACCGTCGGGTTTTCGAGATCGCGCATCAGCGCCCATTGACCGGCGCCGTCCCGGATGCGGATGCGCCGCCGCTCGGCCATGACGGTCAGGAATTTCCGCACGTCCGCGTCGTCGATCTCGTAGTCGATCATGATGACGATCGGTCCGCTGCGGGGTTTCAGATCGAGCGTCAGCAGCGGCTCGGAGAAGCGATTGAGCGGATCGAGATTAAGGGCCTTGAATTCCGGCAGCATCAGATAGAAGCCGATGGCGGCACCGACTACCATCAGGAAAGCCGAACAGAGAAGCGCGAATTCCGCTCCGTAATTTTCCGCAGTGACACCCCAGATCCAGCTGCCCGCCGCCATGCCGCCGAAGGTGGTGGTCTGGTAGAGCGACAGCGCACGGCCAACCACCCAGCGCGGGGTGGAAAGCTGCACGGTGGTATTGAACAGCGACAGCGCCAGCACCCAGCCCGCGCCGGAGCCAAGGAGGGCGACGGCGGTCAGGGCGCTATTGGTGCTGACGGCGGTGATGATGCTGGAAACGGCAAAGACGGCGAAAGCAAGCCGCACCACCATCTCGCTCGACATGCGTTCGCGCAATCTGGCGCTCAGGAGCGCGCCGCCGATCGCGCCAAGCCCGAAGGCGCCGAGCAGGATACCGTAGGTCAGGGGGCCGCCGGCGACGAGATCGCGGGCGACCAGCGGCAGAAGCGCCAGAATGGCGCTGGCGGAAAGACCGAAAACGAAGCTTCGGAGCAGCACCTTCAGGATGTTCGGCGACATCGCGACGTAGCGCAGGCCGGCCGAAATCGCCCGTCCGAGCGATTCGCGCGGCAGGGTCGGCAGTGTCTCGTCGCGCTGCCAGCGGGTCAGGACAAAGAGAAGCGCCAGATAGCTGACGGCATTCACCGCAAAGGCCGCGGCCGCCCCCGCCGCCGCGACGATGGCGCCGCCGATGGCCGGTCCGACGGACCGGGTGATATTGAAGCCCATGCTGTTGAGCGCGACCGCCCCCGGCAGATCCTCACGCGGCACCATGTCGCCGACCGAAGCCTGCCAGGACGGGTTGTTAAGTGCCGTGCCGCAGCCGATGAGGAAGGTGAAGAGGAGAAGCGTCCACGGCGTCAGCAGGCCGAACCATGCGACGATCGTCAGGCCGACCGAGACAATCAACATGAAGCTCTGGGCCGTGAGCATGATGCGGCGGCGGTCGAAATTGTCCGCCAGCGCCCCGGAAACCAGCGAGAACAGCATGATCGGCAGCGTCGTTGATGCCTGCACCAGCGCCACCATGTCGACGGAAGAGGAAAGCGAGGTCATCAGCCACGCTGCACCCACGGCCTGCACCAGTCCGCCGAAATTCGAGGCGAGGCTGGCGATCCAGATCATACGGAATGTTTCGTGCCGGAATGGCGCGAGCGGTGATGACGCCACGGCTTTCCCCCTTGCTTCTCTCTGCCAACCGGCGCCCGTTGCCCAGAGCGGATTTCAACGCGGGCTGGCCTTGACGCGAACATAGAACAGGTGTCGCAGGTGGCAACCATGATTTGTACCGTCCATGCCGACAATTCTTGCCGGCCCGGCGCTGCGGCCCTCGTCTTGCAGGGATACCTTGCATTTGTTGAAGATGAAGCGTATATGACGCTCAAATTCTTGATCGGTTGATGAAGAGTGGGCCCGTCAGGACCCGCTCTTTTTTATTACCGGTGATACGGGAGAGCATTTTTGTCCGACACCACGCCGGCTATATCAGAGCAGGAACCGCGTCTCGTCGTCGAGACCGGTATCGACCTGCGCGTCGCCGAAATCATCGAGCCCGTGCTCGTGCCCATGGGCTACCAGCTGGTGCGCGTGCGTCTGTCGTCGCAGAACGGCGCAACACTGCAGATCATGGCGGAGCGCACCGACGGCACCATGACGGTCGAGGATTGCGAAGCCATCTCGACGGCGATCTCGCCGGTTCTCGATGTGGAAGACCCGATCGACAAGCAGTATCATCTGGAAGTGTCGTCGCCCGGCATCGACCGCCCGATGGTGCGCAAGTCGGATTTCACCCGCTGGACAGGTCACCTTCTCAAGCTGGAGACCTCTGTTCTGGTTGAAGGCCGCAAGCGTTTCCGCGGCAAGATCACTCAGGCCGATGACGAAGGCTTCACGATCGAGCGCGACCAGCCGGCCTATGGCGAGGAGCCTTCCGTCAAGATCCCGTTCACGGCGGTTGCCGAAGGACGTCTGATCCTGACGGATGATCTCATCCGCGACGCATTGACGGCCGACAAGAAGGCCAAGGCCGCCCGCGCGGCCAACGAAAACTTCGAAGACGAAGATTCGCCGATCAACTGATTTATAAAGTTCAAGAGCGCGGAATGCCTCTCAGGCAGAGGCCCCGCCCATCAGACGGAGACTTGAAAATGGCAGTGAGTGCTAACCGGCTCGAACTTCTGCAGATCGCGGATGCCGTCGCGCGCGAAAAGGTCATCGACCGCGAAATCGTTCTGGCCGCCATGGCCGATGCGATCCAGAAGGCGGCCCGCTCGCGTTACGGTTCGGAGAGCAACATCCGCGCCGACATCAATTCCAAGACCGGCGAAATCCGCCTGCAGCGCCTTCTCGAAGTGGTCGAGCACGCCGAAGATTATTCGACGCAGATCCCGCTCGAGCTGGCCCGCGACCGCAACCCGGATGCCGTCCTTGGCGATTTCATCGCCGATCCGCTGCCGCCGATGGATTTCGGCCGCATCGCCGCCCAGTCGGCCAAGCAGGTCATCGTCCAGAAGGTTCGCGAAGCCGAGCGTGATCGCCAGTTCGACGAGTTCAAGGATCGCATCGGCGAAATCGTCAACGGCACGGTCAAGCGCGTCGAATACGGCAACGTCATCGTCGATCTCGGCCGCGGCGAAGGCATCATCCGCCGTGACGAAATGATCCCGCGTGAAAACATGCGCTATGGCGATCGCGTCCGCGCATATGTCTACGATGTTCGTCGCGAACAGCGCGGGCCGCAGATTTTCCTGTCGCGTACTCATCCGCAGTTCATGGTGAAGCTCTTCACCATGGAAGTTCCGGAAATCTACGACGGCATCATCCAGATCCGCTCGGTTGCCCGTGATCCCGGCTCGCGCGCCAAGATCGCCGTCATCTCGAACGATTCGTCGATCGATCCGGTCGGCGCCTGCGTCGGTATGCGTGGTTCGCGCGTTCAGGCCGTCGTCGGTGAGCTGCAGGGCGAAAAGATCGACATCATTCCGTGGTCGCAGGATCCCGCATCGTTCATCGTCAACGCGCTGCAGCCGGCCGAAGTCGCCAAGGTCGTTCTCGACGAGGATGCAGAGCGCATCGAAGTGGTCGTTCCGGACGAGCAGCTGTCGCTCGCCATCGGCCGCCGCGGCCAGAACGTTCGCCTCGCTTCGCAGCTGACCGGCTGGGATATCGACATCATGACGGAAGCCGAAGAGTCGGAACGCCGTCAGAAGGAGTTCAACGAACGGACCGCGCTCTTCATGGATGCGCTCGACGTTGACGAGATGGTCGGTCAGGTTCTGGCATCCGAAGGCTTCGCCGCCGTCGAGGAGCTGGCCTATGTCGATCTCGATGAAATCGCGTCGATCGACGGTTTCGACGAGGACACGGCAAACGAGCTTCAGACCCGCGCCCGCGAGTATCTGGAAAAGCTCGAAGCTGAGATGGACGTCAAGCGCAAGGAACTCGGCGTTGCCGACGAGCTGCGTACTATCGACGGCATGACCGGCCAGATGCTGGTTGCGCTGGGCGAAGACGGCATCAAGACCATGGAAGACTTTGCTGGCTGCGCCGCGGACGATCTCGTCGGCTGGTCGGAGCGCAAGAACGGCGAAACCAAGCGTTTCGAAGGCTTGTTCTCCAAGCTCGAAGTGTCTCGCACGGAAGCCGAGCGCATGGTTCTGCAGGCGCGTCTGGCTGCCGGCTGGATCACGGAAGAGGATCTTGCCCGGGAAGAGGCTGCTCTTGAGGCTCTCGAAGGCGCCGAGGAAGACGCCTGATCGGCGTCTTTCTGATTGGCGATGCAGGCAGAGAACAAAACCCCCGAGGGGGATGCTGATGAGGGCCCGATCAACGGCCGCATGTGCATCGTCACCCGCGAAACTGGCGACCCGGACGATCTGATCCGGTTCGTCGCTGCCCCGGATGGTCGTGTGGTGCCGGATCTGAAGCGTCAGCTTCCCGGCCGCGGCTGCTGGGTGAAGGCCGAGCGTCCGGTTCTGGAAAAGGCGATCGCGCGCAAGCTTTTCGCGCGGGCCCTGAAGGCGGACGTGGTGGCAGGCCCCGAGCTTGCCGACGAGGTTGACCGGCTTTTGTCGGTCCAGCTCGCCGGCATGATGAACATGGCGCGTAAGGCGGCCCAGTTCGTCACGGGAGCGGCAAAGGTCGAGCAGGCCGTGCGCGGTCAGGCGGCCATCGCCACCTTCCATGCGGTGGATGCCGCAGCGGACGGGGTGCGGAAGATAGATCAGGCGCGCAAGGCGATGAGCTTTGTCGCTGAGGACGGACAGGAAATACCCTCGTTCCGCTTTCATACGGAGGCGGAAATGGAGGGGCTTTTGGCAAGTAATGCTTTTATCCATGCCTGCGCGCTTGCAGGGCGGGCGGGTGAGGGTGTAGTGAAGCGCGCAAACATGCTCGAACGTTATCGGGGAACCGTCCCCGCCCGAGCCCCTGGCGACGCGCGCCAGACGAGAACATGACGCGGGTCACCGGCCGAGCCCGGAGCCATCGCGAACGTAATTCGAGAGAACGACAGGGTCTGGTGATACGCATCCGGCCCTGATCTTAGGAACGGAACGGAATGACCGACAACAACGACGACAAGACATTCGGCAAGAAGACGCTGACCCTGCGACCCTCGGGCGTCAATCAGGGAACGGTCCGCCAGGACATGGGGCGCGGCCGGACCAAGGCTGTCGTCGTGGAAACCCGCAAGCGTCGCCCGCATCGCCCGGAAGACGAAAAGCCGGTCGCGCCGATCACCCCGGTCGTGCGCGCGCCCGAGCCGCGTCCGGCTCCGGTTCAGCAGCAGCGTCCGGCCCCGAGCCAGCAGCAGCGTCCCGACGCAAACCGCCCGCGCACCGGTGTCGTCCTCAACCAGCTTTCCGCCGGTGAAATCGACGCTCGCCGTCGTGCTCTGGCCGAAGCGCAGGCCCGCGATGCCGAGGAAGCCAAGGTCCGCGCCGCTGAAGAAGCGCGCCGCGCCGTCGAAGAGGCTGCCCGCCTGAAGGCCGAGCAGGAAGAGGCCGCCCGCCTCGCCGCGATCGAAGCCGCCCGCCCGGCCGCTGAGCGTGAAGCCGAAAAGGCCGCTGCCGAAGCCAGGGCCGCCGAGGCGAAAGCCGCCGAAGAAGCCAAGGCTGCCGAGCAGGCCGCTGTCGTCGCGCGTCGCAGCGACAGCCCCGCGGCGCGTCCTCAGGCAGCCCGCCCCGGCTCGGCCGCACCGACCGGTGCCGGTCCGGCCGGCCGTGGCCGCGGCGAAGACGACGATAGCCGCCCCGCCCGTGGCGGCGCTGCTGCGCCTGCCCGTGGCAAGGTCGTGCGTCCCGAGCCGGCAAAGGTTCCGGCCCGTCCGAAGGCCGACGACGCCCGCCGTCAGGGCAAGCTGACGCTGACCGCCGCTCTCGACGACGAGGGCAGCTCGCGCGGCCGTTCCATGGCCGCGATGCGTCGCCGCCAGGAGAAGTTCCGCCGCAGCCAGATGCAGGAAACCCGCGAAAAGGTCATGCGCGAAGTCATCCTGCCGGAAACCATCACCATTCAGGAACTGTCGCAGCGCATGTCCGAGCGCGCCGTCGACGTCATCAAGTACCTGATGAAGGAAGGTCCGATGATGAAGCCGGGCGACGTCATCGACGCCGATCTGGCCGAACTGATCGCCGGCGAATTCGGCCACACGGTCAAGCGCGTCTCCGAGTCCGACGTTGAAGAAGGCATCTTCGACGTGAAGGACGACGAAGGCGAAATGCAGCCGCGTCCGCCGATCGTCACGATCATGGGTCACGTCGACCACGGCAAGACCTCGCTGCTCGATGCGATCCGCAAGACCAACGTCGTATCGGGCGAAGCCGGCGGCATCACCCAGCATATCGGCGCCTACCAGGTCGAGCATAACGGTCACAAGATCACCTTCATCGACACCCCCGGTCACGCGGCCTTTACGGCCATGCGCGCCCGTGGTGCCCAGGCGACGGATATCGCAATCCTCGTGGTTGCCGCTGATGACAGCGTCATGCCGCAGACGATCGAATCCATCAATCATGCCAAGGCAGCCGGCGTTCCGATCATCGTGGCGATCAACAAGATCGACAAGCATGAAGCCGACCCGCAGAAGGTCCGCAACCAGCTGCTCCAGCACGACGTCTTCGTCGAAACCATGGGCGGTGAAGTTCTGGACGTCGAAGTTTCGGCCAAGAACCGCGTCAACCTCGACAAGCTGCTCGAAGCCATTCTGCTGCAGGCCGAAATCCTCGACCTCAAGGCCGATCCGAGCCGCACCGCCGAAGGCACGGTCATCGAAGCCCAGCTCGATCGTGGCCGTGGCGCGGTTGCCACCGTGCTCGTCCAGAAGGGTACGCTGAAGCCCGGCCAGATCATCGTCGCCGGTGATCAGTGGGGCCGTGTCCGCGCTCTCGTCAACGACCGTGGCGATCACGTCAAGGAAGCTGGCCCGTCCATGCCGGTCGAGGTTCTCGGCCTGTCGGGCACGCCTGCCGCCGGCGATCGCTTCGCCGTGGTCGAAAACGAAAGCCGCGCCCGTGAAATCTCCGAATATCGCCAGCGTCTGGCCCGCGACAAGGCCGTTGCCCGCGCATCCGGTTCGCGCGGCTCGCTCGAGCAGATGATGAGCCAGCTGCAGAACACCGGCTTCAAGGAGTTCCCGCTGGTCATCAAGGGCGACGTGCAGGGCTCGATCGAAGCCATTGCGGGCGCACTCGAAAAGCTCGGCAACGACGAGGTTCGCGCCCGTATCGTCCATTCGGGCGCAGGCGGCATCACCGAGTCCGACATCTCGCTGGCGGAAGCCTCGAATGCCGCGATCATCGGCTTCAACGTCCGCGCCAATGCTCAAGCCCGTACCGCCGCGGAGCGTGCCGGCATCGAGATCCGCTACTACAACATCATCTACGATCTGGTGGATGACGTGAAGCAGGCGATGTCGGGCCTTCTGTCGCCGGAGCGCCGCGAAACCTTCCTCGGCAATGCCGAGATCCTCGAGGTCTTCAACATCACCAAGGTCGGCAAGGTCGCCGGTTGCCGTGTCGTCGAAGGCAAGGTGGAGCGTGGTGCCGGTGTCCGCCTCGTGCGCGACAACGTCGTCATCCACGAAGGCAAACTCAAGACACTCAAGCGCTTCAAGGACGAAGTCTCCGAAGTGCCGGTCGGCCAGGAATGCGGTATGGCCTTCGAAAACTACGAAGACATCCGCGCGGGCGACACGATCGAGTGTTTCCGCGTCGAGCACATCACCCGCACGCTGTAATCGCCTCGGGTTCTACGGATATGAAAAATGGCGGCCGGAGGGTCGCCATTTTTCGTTCGGTGATGCCGATTTCTTTGTTTTCGTTTGTCTTTTCGGGAAAACCGGGTTCCACTTTTTCCCTGACAAACTCTATTGTCATCTTGCGAAGGCGCCGGCTTGCATAGGGCCTCACCCGCGCAGCGAAAGGATCAGGAACCGATGAGCGACAAACCCCGCATCTCCATTCTTTATTGCACCCAATGCAGCTGGCTGCTGCGTGCGGCCTGGATGGCGCAGGAACTGCTGTCGACCTTTTCCGACAGTCTGGGGGAAGTTGCTCTTATCCCCGGCACCGGCGGCAATTTCGAAATCCGCGTCGATGACGCGCTGATCTGGGAGCACAAGCGCGACGGCGGCTTTCCAGGTCCCAAGGAGTTGAAGCAGCGTGTGCGCGACATCATCGAGCCCGAACGCGATCTTGGCCACACTGACCGGAGCTGACGGCCGGTGGCCGGCACGCTCTTCGGTGTGTTCATCGCCTCGTTCCTGTCGGCGACGCTGCTGTTCGGGCTGTCGGAGGCTGCGCTGGTGCTCGCCGCGCAGGAACGGGACGCGTCCCTCCCCGTGCTTCTGGCCGTGGCGACGGCGGGAAACGTGCTGGGCGCCGTTGTCAATTTCATGCTCGGACGTTTCCTGATCCGCTTCGAGGACCGCCGCTGGTTTCCGCTCGACGCGAAAAACCGGTTGCGGGCGGAAGCGTTGTTTGCGCGTTATGGCCGCCCTGTTCTGCTTTTATCGTTTCTGCCGGTCGTCGGCGATCCCTTGACCCTTGTCGCCGGGCTGCTCAGAACGCCATTTTCCGTTTTCCTCGTCTATGTGACGATCGGCAAGGCCGCCCGCTATGCCCTCGTCCTCTGGGGAGCCGAGCTCGCCGGCTGACGCTCACCGGTAGGGCGAGCGGCAGTATTTGTAGATGCCGCCATAGGTCAGGAACTGATCCGTCCGCGGGTTGTAGGAGCGATAGCGCGACAGGCACCATTCCACATGCGCCTCCACCGGCTGTCTGTAATAGGGTCTTGGCTCGACATAGACCTGGACGCCCGGTCGATAATAGGGGCGATAGTAAGGATATCCCGGCCGGTAGTACGGCCGGTAGGGCCGATAGGCGTAGGGCGCCGCATAAGGCCTGTATGGTCGGTAGGGCCGGTATTGATAGGGACGGTAGGGACGATAGCCATTGCCGTTCCAGCCACGATAATCGACCGCCTGCGCTGCCGTTTTCGTTGCCATGATATCGGATGGCGCGAGCGGCATGGCCTGCCCCGCGGGTGCGACCATCGAAAGGATGCTGAACGCCCAGCCGAAAACCAGTTTGCGAAATCCGGACATGATCTGTTTCCTCCTGCCGAAAACCCGATACCGGTTCATAGGATAGCCCGTCGCACCGCCGATGGCCATCGGGTTCGGGCGGCGTGGTGCCGGGCAAGCGTTTTCCTGAAACGCGCGAGGTTTCGGATTTATTCTCGTGGAAGGAATGCTTGCCTTGCCTTCTTCAAGGTTCCAAAGTGGGCGCGGTCCTGCGGTTTTCGACCTTCGCCGACGCTACGGGCGGGGGAGGCTGAGAGGGCCTTTTCATCGGCCCTGCATATCGTCAAGACATTCAGCATTTCCAAAACATAGTAAGACAAGGAATATTTCTTGAGCCTGAAATTCGGAACCAGCGGATTGCGCGGCCTTTCGGTCGATCTCGATGGCCCCGCCGCCGCACTCTATGCCACCGCCTTTGTCCGCCATCTTCTCGAATCCGGTCAGGCGAAGCCCGGCGACGAGATCATGATCGGCCGGGATTTTCGGGCCTCCAGCCCCTCGATTTCTGCAATTTGCGCCGGCGCCCTCATGCGCGCCGGCTTTTCCGTTGTCGATTGCGGCACGGTTCCGACCCCTGCGCTCGCCCTTTATGCCCGCGAGCGGCGGGCGGCCGCGCTGATGGTCACCGGCTCCCATATTCCCGCCGACCGCAACGGCATCAAGTTCTACCGTTCGGATGGCGAGATCACCAAGGCGGATGAGGAGGCTATCGCCTTGCAGGCCCAACGCCTGATGGCCGAGGTCGCGGTCGACGCCGCTCCTGCCGCCGCGCGGGATGGCATTGCCCTAGCCAGCGCCCGTTTCCTCGCCCGCAATACGGCGCTGCTGCCGCCTTCCGCCTTCGCCGGTCTGCGCGTCGGCGTCTACCAGCACAGCACCGTCGCCCGCGATCTCTTCGTTGATGTCCTTGTCCATTATGGGGCCGACGTGGTGGCGCTCGGCCGCTCGGCCGACTTCATTCCCGTGGATACCGAGGCCGTTTCCTCTGCCACCGTCGAGAGCCTCCGGGGCTGGGCAGGCGAGTATGGTCTCGATGCGATCGTGTCCGCCGATGGCGATGGCGACCGGCCATTGGTGGCCGATGAAACCGGTACACCGTTGCGTGGCGACTTTCTCGGCCTTGCCGCCGCCCTGTTTCTCGGCGCTACGGTTGGCGTCACCCCCGTTACCTCCAATTCCGGCCTCGAGCGCCATCTTCCGATCCTGCGCACGCGCGTGGGTTCACCTTAT
>JAVBSF010000186.1:0-8501 GCA_031556925.1 Pararhizobium sp. | reverse complement strand
CATCGGCAACGAAATTGCGGAATTCGTCACGTATCACTGATGTCAGCGGCAGGTCGAGCCCGAACAGTTCCGACATGGCCGCGACGGCGTCCAGATCCTTCAGTTGCAGCCGCGATGGCCCTCCCGGCTGGAATGTGCGATCCACCATCCGCTTGCCGTGAAGCTCTAAAATGCGGCTTTCGACAAACCCGCCCCGGATCGCATCACGGAATTTGCCGCGATCCGCACCGCCGGCCTGAACCAGCATCATCGCCTCCACAACGGCGCCGATGGTGATGGCAACGATCTGCTGATTGGCAAGCTTGCAAATCTGGCCGGCGCCTGAGGGGCCGACATGGGTGACGCGGCCGAGTGGGGCGAAGACGTCGTGCAGGTCCGCACTCCCCGAGCCGTCGCCTCCGGCCATGATCGCAAGCGTGCCCGCTTCGGCACCCACCGTGCCGCCGGAGACCGGGGCATCGATATGATGCAACTGCCGCTTTGCAAGCATTTCGGCATGCGCGCGTGCGATCGGCGGCGCAATCGACGATGTGTCGATGACGATGGCGCCGGCGCTGAGTACATTCGCCACGCCTTGATCAATCAGAACATGGCTGACCGCAGTGCCATCGCTCAGCATGGTGAAGACGATATCGGCATCGCGCGCGGCATCGGCGGCTGTCGTCGCGACGACCGCACCTTCCGCAGCCAGAGCCTCCGCCTTGGAGCGATCGCGGTTCCAGACGGTCACGGCATGGCCCGCGTTGAGGAGCCGGCGCGCCATCGGCGCGCCCATGAGGCCGGTTCCGAGAAAGGCGATGCGCCGCCCCTTTTGTCCCGTTCCGGTCGTCATGACAGGCTGCCTTCCAGTTCGTCTTCGATATGGACCCTGATAATGTCGTCGAAGGATTTTTCGGCGGTAAAGCCGAGCGCGGTCGCCCGTTTGGCCTCAAATCCCGGTGCCCAGCCGGCACACATGCGCATGATCATCTCATCAGGTTCCCGCCGGATGAGCGCCACGGCTTTTTCTCCGGCGACGCGGCGCAGCGCCTCGATCTGCTCGCCGACGGTCGCGCTGAGCCCTGGCATGGACAGGTTGCGCCGCGGGCCGACCTTCTCGACATCGATCGTCGCGCCATGGAGGAGAAAACCGACGGCAGAGCGGGGTGATGCATGCCAGTGGCGCACCTCGTCCGGCACGGGCAAAACGGCTTCCTGCCCGACGAGGGGCTCGCGCAGGATGTTCGAGAAGAAACCGGACGCCGCCTTGTTCGGCTTGCCCGGGCGAATGCAGATCGTCGGCAGGCGAATTCCGATGCCTTCGAAGAAGCCGCGTCTCGAATAGTCCGAAAGCAAAAGCTCACAGATCGCCTTCTGCGTGCCGTAGCTTGTCAGCGGCGTGGTGTGGAATTCGTCAGGGATGGGATAGGGCAGGGGTGCGCCGAATACCGCGATGGAGGAGGTGAAGACGAGGCGGGGTTTGTAGCCATCCTCGCCATGGACAAGGCGGATCGCGTCGAACAGGAAGCGCGTGCCGTCGAGGTTGATGCGATAGCCCTTGTCGAAATCAAGCTCGGCTTCACCCGATACGATGGCGGCGAGGTGGAAGATGACATCCGGGCGTCCGGTCACGAGCCGAGCCGCTTCTCCCGGACTTGAGAGGTCTACTGTTTCCAACGTCACCTTGCCGGTGAAACCTTGCGGCGGCTCTGGTGTGACGACATCGACGAGCGTCATGCTTTCGATCGGCCGATTGTCCAATGTGCCGTCTTTGGCGAGCCTCTGCGCCAGCTTGCGCCCGACCATTCCGGCGGCCCCGATAATAAGAATGTGCACCTTTCTTCCTCCCACCGAGCGAAACGCCAATCCGACGAAAGACGACGCTTACGAATAAATATATTGTAAGGTTGTCTGATAACCTTATATCGTGCGTTTGAAAACAGCATATTTGATTGCGGCACCGTGTCGATCGACGAGTTTTCGGCGCGGGTACAAGAAGTGAGGACGTTGTGAGTGAAATTGACCCGGCCATGTATCCCGACCGGCAGAGGCATGCCGTCGATACCCTGATCCAGTCCCTCGGGGACGATATGGTGCTGTCGGGCGAGGCGATCGAAAAATATTGCCGGGACTGGCATGGCGACGTGACGTCCGGCGCGGTCGCGGTTCTGCGTCCGCGCACAACGGAAGAGGTTTCCGCAGCCGTAAAGTCTTGCGTCTCCCTCGGCCTGTCGATCGTTCCGCAGGGGGGCAATACGGGTCTGGCGCTCGGAGCAATTCCCGACCGGCCGCAAGATCAGGTGGTGATCAGTCTAGAGCGGATGAGCAAAATCCGCCACATTGACGCTGACGATTTCTCTGCTGTGGTGGAGGCCGGCTGCATCCTGTCGGAATTCAAGGACGCGGTCGCGCGGGAAGGTATGTTCTTCCCGCTGGCGCTTGGTGCGCAGGGTTCCTGCCGGATCGGCGGCAATGTCTCAACCAATGCCGGCGGGATCAACGTCTTGCGCTACGGAATGACCCGCGAACTGGTGCTTGGCCTCGAAGCGGTCTTGCCGGATGGTTCGATTTTCGACGGATTGTCGACGCTTCGCAAGGACAATCGCGGCATCGATCTGAAGCAGATATTCATCGGCGCGGAAGGCGTGTTCGGCATCATCACCGCCGTTTCCGTTAAATTGACGCCGGAACCGGATCAGGTCGCAACCGCTCTGCTTGGGCTCAACTCGCTCGACGATGCGATCACGCTTTTCCGCCGCGCGCGTCGCGATTGCTGCGATCTGATGTCCGCCTTCGAGTTCATGCCGCCGCTGGCTTTCGTTCTCGCCCGGGAAGCGATCCCGGACCTTGCAATGCCGATATCCGGCGATTATCCCGCTTATGTGCTCCTGGAAATATCCGGGTCCGGCCTTGTCGACATCAACGACCTGATGGAGCGTTTCCTGGGTGGCGTGATGGAGGAGGGTCTTGTTCCGGACGGTGTGATTGCAAACTCCAGGGCGCAGGCGCGCAACCTATGGCTATTCCGTGAAGGGATGAACGAGGGGCAGGCCAAGCGCGGGCCGCATCTGCGCACTGACGTCTCCGTCCCGCTGTCGCGCCTTTCCGACTTCGTGCGCGATGCCGAACAGGCCGTGGCAGCGGCGGTGCCGGACGCCACTTGTGTTTCCTACGGTCATGTCGGCGATGGCAATGTGCATGTGAACGTTTTGCCGTCGGGCGGACTGTCCCGCGCGGAGGTCGAGGCGCGCATCTACGATGCCAAGAAGGCGATCAATACGGTCGTCGATGCCTATCACGGCTCGATCAGCGCCGAGCACGGTATTGGCCGCCTGAAGAAGGCAGACTATGAGATGCGTATACCTCCGATCCGGCGGGGATTGGTGGTGGCGTTGAAAAAAGCTGTCGATCCGCAAGGCGTGATGAATCCGGGTTGCCAACTGGATTTCGAGCGGCATTCATAGGCGGCAATGTGTTGAGGCGGAAAAGGCATGTCACTGGATTTTGGACAGATAAGGCGCAACGAGCATCTTCCGGCGCGCATTGCCGCCCAGATCGCCCGCGAGATCACGGACGGCCGCATTCCGCCGGGGAGCAAGCTGCCGACCGAACACTTCCTCGCGAGCAGTTTCGGCGTCAGCCGCTCGGTGGTGCGCGAGGCGATTGCCCAGTTGCGCAACGAGGGTCTGGTCGAGACCAGACAGGGCGTCGGGGCCTTCGCAACCGAGATCAAGGCGCGCCAGTCGATCCGCATCGAGCAGGACGATCTGCATGACCGCGCGAGCTTCCGGGATCTGTTCCAGTTGCGCATGCCGCTCGAAATCGAAGCTGCCGGCCTTGCGGCAACGCATCATGTCGATAGCGATCTGGCGAAGCTTGATGAGGCCCTGGCGAGCATGATGGGGGCGGACAAGTGGACGGATCAGGGGATTGTCGCCGACCTGATCTTTCATCGCGTCATCGCAGCTTCGACCGGCAACGAATATTTCGCCCTGTTCGTCGGCTTCATCGCGGAGCGCATTAGTCTGGCGATCAACGCGGCGCGGGCCGCGGCGGTCCTTGAGGAAATTGTGGAACTGACGATTGCCGAGCATGTGGCGATCCGCGATGCGATTGCCAGCCGCGATCCGAAACGTGCGCGTGAGGCGATGAAGCAGCATCTGCTCGGTGCCGCCAGTCGGCTGGATCTGACGCTTGAGGCGGACTGAAATCTTACGGTACTAGCGCTTGCCGTTTTTGCCGAAGGCGCCATCTTCCCTGAGGCGCCATTTGTCCGGGGATGATGTTCGACACTGGACAGCGCAGGGAACTATGACTACAAAGCAGGTCCATGATTGTCAGACATCCTGACAATCTGGCAAGATGGCGGGAGACCATCGTGCCGTGGCATATGAGGAGGTTTTTGCTTGAGTTCGACCACACCACTTCGAGCGTCGGATATTCTGCCTGAAGATGCCGCAGATGCGTTGCTTGTCGGCCGTGTCTGGTCGAATTCGGCTGATGGCCCTTGCCCGGTCCTGGTCCGGGGCGAGCGGCTTCTCGACCTGTCCTCGGTTTCCGCCACCGTTTCCGGACTTCTTGATCTGGAAGATTTTGCCGGCAAACTGCAGGCGGGTGAATTTCCCGATATCGGCTCGATCGATGATTTCCTGTCGGGTCAGGCCGGCCAATTGCTGGCTCCGATCGATCTGCAAGCGGTCAAGGCGGCTGGGGTCACGTTTGCCGACAGCATGCTCGAACGAGTGATCGAAGAGCAGGCGAAGGGAGACGCGTCCCGCGCGTCCGATATTCGCAAGCAGCTGGCGCCGGTTTTGGGCGACAGCCTTCGTGGCGTCGTCGCCGGCTCAGAGCGGGCGGCACGGGTGAAGGAGCTTTTGCAGGAGATGAACCTCTGGTCGCAGTACCTTGAGGTGGGCATCGGGCCGGACGCTGAAATCTTCACCAAGGCGCAACCCATGTCGGCTGTCGGCTGCGGTTCGCTGGTGGGTATCCATCCGATCTCGCAATGGAATAATCCCGAGCCGGAAGTGGTCCTGGTTCTGCGTTCAACCGGCGAAATCGTCGGCGCCACGCTTGGAAACGATGTCAACCTTCGCGATGTCGAGGGGCGTTCGGCGCTGCTGCTCGGCAAGGCCAAGGACAACAACGCCTCTTGTTCGATCGGCCCCTTCATTCGACTGTTCGATAGCAAATTCACACTGGAAGAACTCGGCAGAGTCCGCGTTGCCCTGTCCGTCGAGGGCAGGGACGGTTTTCGCATGACGGGCGAGAGCCCGATGGAAGCGATCAGCCGCAAGCCCTCGGATCTCGCCCGCCAGTTACTGAACCGCAATCACCAATATCCCGACGGTGCCGTCCTTTTCCTCGGCACCATGTTCGCTCCGGTAAAGGATCGGCGCGGGGCGGGACAGGGATTTACGCATGAAATCGGCGATCGGGTGGAAATTTCGACACCCCTGCTTGGCCGTCTGGTAAACTGGGTCGATCGCAGTGACGCCTGCCCCGAATGGACCTTCGGCGTCGGTGCGCTGATGAAAAACCTGGCCAAGCGCGGCTTGTTGTAACGCAGACTGGGAGGGAAGCGTGCAAAAGGTAGTCGACCATTTCTACAAGGGTCTCGAATTCCTGCTGATCATCCTGCTTTCGGGCATGGCGATCATGGTCTTCGTGAACGTCATCATGCGCTATGCGATGAACTCCGGTCTGACGGTCTCGGACGAACTCGCGCGCTACTTTTTCATCTGGCTGACTTTCATCGGCGCGGTCGTGACGTTTCGGGAGCACGGGCATCTCGGCGTTGAAACCCTCGTTGCGCTGCTAGGCCGCAAAGGGCGCATCGTCTGCATGATCCTCAGCAATCTGGTGATCATCGCCTGTTCGGCAATCTTCTTCTGGGGCACCTGGATACAGCTGCCGATCAACTGGAGCATGAAGGCTCCGGTGACCGGCCTCTCCATGGGCTTCGTTTACGGCAGTGGCTTCTTTACCGGCTTCTGTTGCGCGGTCATCGCGCTGGAGCGCCTTTTCCGCCTGCTCACCGGCCGGGTGACGCAGGAGGAAATTGAAGCGTTCGCGGGCGAGAACCTGACGATCGAACAGATGGCGGAGCGGACCTGATGACACTTTTCGTTTTCGTCACTTCGCTGATCGGCGCCATGGCCATCGGCGTGCCGGTCGCCTTCTCGCTGATGTTCTGCGGCGTCGTTCTCATGTGGTACATGGGAATGTTCAACACGCAGATCATCGCGCAGAACATGATTGCCGGTGCCGATACGTTCACGCTGCTGGCCATCCCCTTCTTCATTCTGGCGGGGGAGCTGATGAATGCCGGTGGCCTGTCGCGGCGCATCATCGATTTTGCCATTGCCTGCGTGGGGCATATCCGCGGAGGCTTGGGCATTGTCGCGATCGTCGCGGCGCTGATCATGGCAAGCATTTCCGGCTCGGCGGCGGCGGACACTGCCGCACTCGCGGCCATTCTCATCCCGATGATGGCAAAGGCGGGCTATAACGTTCCGCGCTCGGCCGGCCTGATTGCCGCGGGCGGCATCATCGCGCCCGTCATCCCTCCGTCGATGGCCTTCATCGTGTTCGGCGTTGCTGCCAACGTCTCGATCACGCAGCTCTTCATGGCCGGTATCGTGCCGGGCCTCATGATGGGTATTGCCCTGATCGTGACATGGCTGATCGTCGTGCGCAAAGACAATGTGCAGCCATTGCCGCGCGCTTCGAGTGCGGAGCGCCTTCGGGTGACGGGTCGCGCGCTGTGGGCGCTCGGCATGCCCGTGATCATCCTTGGCGGCATCAAGGCGGGTGTGGTAACGCCGACGGAAGCTGCTGTAATCGCTGCGGCTTATGCGCTGTTCGTCGGCATGGTGATTTACCGGGAGCTCACGCTGAAGGAGCTTCCACGGGTTATCCTTCAGGCGGCCAAAACCACCTCCGTCATCATGTTCCTGGTCTGCGCGGCGCTCGTTTCCGCCTGGTTGATCACCGCTGCCAACATCCCGGCTGAGATCACCGGCCTCATCGAGCCGCTGATCGACCGTCCGACCCTGCTGATGTTCGTGATCATGATCCTGGTGCTGATTGTGGGCACGGCCCTGGACCTCACGCCGACCATCCTAATTCTGACGCCGGTCCTTATGCCGATCATCAAGCAGGCAGGCATCGATCCGGTTTATTTCGGCGTCCTGTTCATCATGAACAACTGCATCGGCCTTCTGACGCCGCCAGTCGGCGTCGTTCTCAATGTTGTGAGCGGCGTCGGCCGTGTTCCGTTGGGCAAGGTCACGGTCGGTGTCTGGCCGTTCCTGCTCGCCCAGACGCTCGTGCTTCTGCTCCTGATCCTGTTTCCGGATCTGGTGATCGTACCGGCTCGCTGGCTTCACTGAGGCCGGAAAGCCACTTCAGTTTCAACATGCATGGGAGGATATCATGCGAAAACTGCTACTTGCCACGACTGCCATTGCCTTCACCCTGTCTGCCTCCGCGCCGGCATTCGCCGAGTTTACCGAACGCAATATCCGTGTCTCCAACGGCATCAATGCCGATCACCCCGTCGGTAACGGCATCGAGGCGATGCAGAAATGCCTCGACGAGAAGTCGGGCGGGAAACTCAAGCTGACGGCCTTCTGGGGCGGCGCTCTCGGTGGCGATCTGCAGGCGACCCAGGCACTGCGCTCCGGTGTCCAGGAAGCCGTTGTGACGTCGTCTTCGCCGCTCGTCGGTATCGAACCGGCGCTTGGCGTCTTCGATCTGCCGTTCCTGTTCTCCACCTCGGAGGAAGCCTACAAGGTGCTGGACGGCAAGTTCGGCGACATGATGAACGAGAAGCTTGCGGCCGTGGGCCTTGTCAATCTCGCCTATTGGGAAAACGGCTTCCGCAACCTGTCCAATTCGGTTCGTCCGGTGAACAAATGGGAAGACTTGGAGGGCATGAAGGTTCGCGTCATGCAGAACAACGTGTTCCTCGATACCTTCCAGAACCTTGGCGCCAATGCGACGCCCATGGCATTCGGCGAAGTCTTTTCCGCTCTCGAAACCAAGACGATCGATGCCCAGGAAAACCCCTACGTGACCATCGATACGTCGAAGTTCTTCGAGGTGCAGAAGTATATCACCCAGACCAACCACGCCTATACGCCGTTCCTCTTCCTCTTTTCCAAGGCGATCTTCGATACCTACGCGCCCGAAGAGCAGGCCGCTTTGCGGGAATGCGCTGTCGTCGGGCGTGACGTCGAGCGTCAGGTGATCGGTGATCTGAACAAGAAGTCGCTGGAGAAGATCAAGGCCGCCGGTCTCGAGGTGAACGAGCTTTCGCCGGAAGAGCAGGCCCGCATCCGCGAGAAGTCGATGGTCGTCTATGAAAAGCACAAGGCGGAGATCGGCGCCGATGTCGTCGATGGCATCCTCGCCGAGCTTGCCGCGATCCGCAAGTAAACTGCGGGCAGGCCAGATTTCGGCATGATCGTCATGGGAGCCCGCTGCGTCGTCAGCGGGCTCTTCGCATTCAGGACAAG
>JAVBSF010000024.1:0-9617 GCA_031556925.1 Pararhizobium sp. | reverse complement strand
CCATGTCCCCCTGGACGAGCTCGACGAGATCATCCTGGACCTCGCCCCGCGCAAGCTGATCCACAGCGCTGAGGTCAGAGCCATGGCGGCCAAGATCGCAGAGGACCGTCAAAGACAGGAAGACGCGAAGCGGGCAGCGGCACAGCGCCTCGTCGATATCTATCGCGAAGGCGAGGTGCGGAACCACAGGCAGGCGCAGACACTGGTGGACACCTTGGTCCGTCGCGGTTTGTCGGCTCACATCGATGTCGACGACGACCGGCCGTCCGCTTTCATCGTCTACCGTCGGCAATGGCAGGCGGCTATCTTCGACAGACTGTTTCAGGCAGACTATAACGATCCGGTCAGTGCTTACGACATCGCGGAGGCCTGGTCGACGCGATGGGCGAAACCTGGATTGCGGGGCGTAACGTCCGGCCACTCCCGATGGATCGCCAAAGAAGTCGCGGACGACTTCAGATCGCCATACGAGGAGATTTCGGCATACCTGGTCCGCCTGCAGGCGGCTGACGTCGTTTACAAGGCGTCACGTGGCGGAGCGTACTACATGCATCACCGCTTCAAGGAAGATATCAAGGCGTTGATCGCGAAAGAGGAGTTACCCGCCAAACGCAGGGGACAACTAGCCGAAGCCGTCAAGGCCATCGCGGACCTAATGCAGCCCTACGACGGTAGGCTCGAGGATTTCGACAGCTGGCTCAAGAAGCGAGCGACCGAATACGGCATACGGGATCGCACACTGCTGTCCAACGAAGGCGCTGAGTTCGAGAAGTTGATGGCGCGGCTGCGAAGCATCCCGCCCGCCGTCGCGGGGATGCAACGGTCTTCCGGAAGCGATCCACCCGAAGACATGGTCGGCCTCGCCCTGGATGGCATGTTCCAGCGCCTCAGGATCGAGCGTGACCTCGCCCGAGAACGCGAGGAGGCGGAGCGCACCGCCCGCCGTGAACGCGAAGCGGCCGAGACCGCCGAACGGTTGGCAAGAGAGGCTGCCGATCGGGTTTTCAAGATCGAGGAGCAGGCCATCTTCGTCGTTAGAGACTTCGAAGCGTTCCTTCAGGCTCCGCTGCCCGGCCACGATGGAAAGACATCGCGACAACTCGCAGCAGAGAGCATCAGCGGCTTCGCAGCCGTGCAGAGGGAACTGGACAGGATCAGGGAGGCTGACCGCGCGGCCGCTGAGGCCGAGAGGCTAGGCAAGGACATGGTCGACAAACTGTGGGAGCGCGTTTACAGCCGCATCCCTCGCCGCGACGTCGCGGACTTGTGGCCCACACAGCCCTGGAAGGAACTCGGTGGCGTGAAGCCGATCGACTACTGCAAGGACAAGAAGACACTGGAGCGGTGCTTCGACGTCTTGGAAGACTGGGTGAAAGCGCAACAAAAGCGAGGGCGGCGGTAGGGGGTCGCACAGACCAGTCAAGCCTCTTCAATCAGGCCGCTGAGAAGGTCCCAATCTGTGATCGGCCGCATTTTCTCGAAACTCTCGAGCGTGACGGTCGAGAGTTCGTGGACGTAGATCGTCACGACAACGCAGCCGAGATCGAACTCTCGTCAGAATCTCGTTGCCATCAGTGAGATCAAATGTCCTCGAACACAGCAACCGGGGATTCGTCGATCGCGCCGTTTCTGCCAGCTATATGTTTAAGGGGTTTCGCCCTCTTGCGAGCCTCAGCCGCCTTGATGGTGTTGATCGACGTATCGAGGACGGCGAGCTGCCTCTTTACGGCCTCGACATCAATCTTCGCGACTTGAAACAGGCGATCGAGGCTGTTTCCGTCGCGGTCCTTCGCTCGGAGGACGCGATACATCAGCACGAAATCGCCGTCGAAGCGTTCCTTGAGGACAGGATACACGGCGGCTACCCGTTCCTCGCGGTCCGGGTGCGGCGTGGCGCTGCCATCGAGCCACGAGTAGACGGTCTTGCGCTCCACGCCAGCGAACTGAGCGATCGACGCGACGGGGAAACCGCCTTTCTTCAACTCGGTCACCATGTCGAGCAAGCTGCAACTCTCTTTAGATTGTCCATCACAAAAATCGAACACTTACGAAAACTCCGTTCGGAGTTTTTGATGGTCACGCAGAAGATCGCCGGCCACAATCAGTGGCAACTGGATGTGGTGGTCTGCGGCTACTTGTATTGGGCGGGCCATTCGCTGTCTGCGACCGGCCGGCCAAGCTAAACAGTTTCGGATTGCTGGGCCAATATGGACTCCCCGTGTTCATCTGCCTGTCAATCGGCGCGGAATGTTGACCCCTTATCGGCGTCCAATCTTCACCCCCCTGTAGACGATCAGCGCTTGGCCTGCCCGGCGCTGGCCGGGGTTGCAGAGGGTAGGCCAAGTGCGGGTGATGGGTATCTTTGGCTTTAGCTTTGAGAGCGGTTCTTGAAGCGCCAGGACTCGTTTCCTGTTTCCACGATCTCGCAGTGATGGGTCAGGCGGTCGAGGAGTGCCGTCGTCATCTTGGCATCGCCGAACACCGATGGCCATTCGCCGAAGGCAAGGTTCGTGGTGACGATGATCGAGGTGCGCTCGTAGAGCCGACTGATCAGGTGGAAGAGGAGCTGGCCCCCTGCCTGCGCGAACGGCAGATAGCCGAGTTCATCGAGGATGATAAAGTCGAGGCGTGTAAGGTAGTCCGCCGTCCGCCCTTGCTTGCCGTTGCGCGTTTCTGTTTCCAACCGATTGACCAGATCGACAACATTGAAGAAGCGGCCACGTGTGCTGTTGCGGATGAGAGCACGGGCAATCGCGATGGCCAGATGGCTCTTGCGGGTTCCCGTGCCGCCGACGAGGACGACGTTGCGCTGGTCGGCCACAAAAGTGCCGGTAGCCAGTTCTCGGACCAGGGGTTCATTCACGGGCGTGTCGGCAAAGTCGAAGTCGTCGATATCCTTTGCCAACGGCAGCTTAGCGATACTGAGCTGGTAGCGGATGGATCGGGCCTGCTTCTCTGCGATCTCCGACTGCAGCAAATCGCCGACGATGCGCGGCGGTTCATGCTGCCGCTTAATGCCATTGCCCATGACCTCATCATAGGCGCTGCGCATTCCGTAGAGCTTCAGCGTGCTCATCAGTTCGAGAACCTGCGTGCGTTCCATCAGCTTACCCTCCTGAGCCTGTCATAGCGGGCGCAGTCGGCGACCGGCTCATGGGCAAGCCGAAGCGCATCCGGGATTTGCAGGGGTGCAGCAGGAGCCGGATCGCGGCTTCGAGCCAGAATGTTGATGATCACCGAGGCCGAGCAGACGCTGTGATCGAGCGCTTCCTGGCAGGCAGCCTCAACGGCGGTAAGACCATCAGCAGGAACACATCCGAGTATGCTGACCATCTGCCGATCACCGTCATCGACGCTCTTCAATCGCTTGCGGACCTTCTCCATTGCGGCTGGCAAAACCCATTCGCGGAAGGGAGCGCCGTTGCGCAAGGCACCGGGTTTGCGAGCGAGGACAGGAACATAGTGCCAGGGATCATAGACGGTATCGCCACGGCCGAAGCTGCGCCGATGTTCAGCGACCGTCACTCCATCCTGCTTGATGACGATCCGGTCGGCATAGGCATGAACCTCGACGGGGCGGCCGACTGCAGTCGATAGAACAGAGTATTTGTTGTTGTCGAAGCGGACGGTGCAGGTTTTGGATACTGACGCTGGCACGCAGTGGAAACCATCGAATGGGCCAACGTAGCGCACGAGACTGCTGCGTTCAGCTTCGAACATCTGCCAGATCGTCTGCACCGTCTGTTCGGGATGGCTATGGGCCTTGGCATAGGCAACGCATTTGTCGAGCAGCCAGACGTTCAGCTCTTCCAGGCTGTTGACCCGAAGGCGTGGGGTGAAGAAGCGTTCGCGCACCAGGCCGACCTGGTTCTCGACCTGTCCTTTCTCCCAGCCGGATGCTGGCGTGCAGGCTACCGGATGAACGAGATAATGGCTGCACATTTGCAGGAAGCGACGATTATAGAGCCGTTCCTTGCCGATAAAGACGGCCTCGACCGCCGTCTTCATGTTGTCGTAGATGCCGCGCGTGCAGGTGCCACGGAAGAAGTTGAAGGCCTTGTCGTGGGCGTCGAACACCATCTCCTGGCTCTCACGCATATAGGCCCGCGCAAACATCATCCGGCTGTGGCAGAGGCGGACATGCGCAACCTTCACCGTCGTCGTCACGCCCTGGATCAGGACGATCTCATGGCTCCAGTCGAACTGATAGGCTTCACCAGGTGCATAATAGAGCGGCACGTAGGCTTCGGCCGTCACAGCACCTCGGTCTTTCGACCATCCCTTCGCGTAGCGCCGGATCGCATCGTAGCTGCCGTCGTAACCCAACGCCCGAAGCTCTTCGTAAATCCGGATCAGCGTCAGTCGCTCGCGAGATGGCTTGCCTTCGTTCGCGGCAAGGAAGCGCTCGATCTCAACCTTCCAGGCCCCGGTCTTCGGAAGCGGCTGCCGCTCTCTCTCGTAGAAAAAGTCCGTCTCATCAGATCGCAGTATCTTGCGGACCGTGTTGCGGGAAACATGCAGCTCCCGGACGATCTTCTTCACTGACCAGCCCTGCACATGAAAGGCCCGGCGAACACGCGCAATCGTATCCACTCGCTTCAACTCCCCCTCCATCCGCCCGCAAAAGACGGATGGTCAGACGAAACAGGTGGGGGGTCAAAATTGGACGCCGGTCACCCCGCCAGAGGGGTCAATATTCCACGCCGAAACACAATCTGCCGAATAGAGGCAGTGACCATGGGCGACGACACCACAATTCGGCTCGTTGAAGAGAATGTCAGCATCGAGAAAGAGCGGGTTGTCACGGGACGAGTGCGGGTTTCGACGGCCAGCACGTCAGTGGAAGAAACAACCCACGCGACGCTCGAAGGGGTGCGTGTTGAGGTCACCCGCGAGCCGATAGGGCGTGAAGTGGATGAGGCACCCGAGTCCCGGGTCGAGGGCGTCACGACCATCATCCCCGTCGTCGAGGAAATCATGGTCGTGGAGAAGCGCCTCGTCCTGGTCGAGGAAATCCGAATCCGTCGTATCGCGACGTCAAAGACGTTTCGATCCCGCTTGTCCTGCGCAAGCAGACGGCCACGGTCGAGCGAATTGAAGTAGGGAACCTCCTCTTGATGCGATCAGTTCAGGCGTTTAATTCCAGGCAGTCGATACGATCCGTTCAGGATCGGTGTCTGCGATCCATAAAGGCGCATTGTGAGATTGAACGGCCCCTTTGGTGCTGGCAGCCAGTTCGAGGTGTCCGCTGGACGCTCGTTCTGGATCAGTATGGTAATCGATCCGTCTGGCCCGGTCTTCAGGCCATCTGTGGTGCTTCCGATGCTGTATCGCTGGAAGTCGTTCTCGATGAAGAACTCCTTGTCGTCGTACATGCTCATGTTCCAGAATACAGAGACCGGAGGCAATTGGCCCTTGTCAAAATGCAGAACGTATTTGTTGTCTCCAGTCAGCGGAGCGCCCGCATCGTCTACGCGGGTGTTCGGGTAGAGAATTTCCTCTGGTACGTTTGCTCCGGTGAGGTTGGCGGAAAAAGCCGCCCGCATCGCATAGTCGAAGCCCGCTCGGCCGCCGCCCATCGTGTAGCGCCAACCATGCACAGTCTCGGCAGCGTTGACATAGGTGTTTGCGATAATGGCTTCCACAGCGACCGCAGCCCTGGCAAGCCCTCGCTTGGTCGGTTCATCGAGGCTCTGCCAATCAAAACCCTTGGCGATGCTCAGGGCGATCTGCTGTGCGGCTCCGACGTCGGGATCAGCGAAGTCGTCGCTGGACGAAAGAAACGTGCGCATGCCGAAGCCGATTTGCTCGAACAGGCTCAGGGCCTCGGGCGCAGTGGGGGTCAAAACGTAACGCTCATAGTCGATCTTCTCAGGTATCGCGAAGTTCAGCCCTGTCTTCTGGAACACCGAAAGCGGCAGGAGATTGAACCCAGCTTGCACCGACCTAGCATTGGCTAGATCGGTATCGCCGTTGACGAACACACGGTTGGCAACCACGGCCAATCTCGTTCTGACCTTGATCTGCTTCATGCCAGCGGGCACAACGCCACGGTAGTCGGGGCCGGTGATGAGAAACAGGCCAGGCTCAGGACCTTTGCTTCCGCCGACGTTGTAAACCACCTGGTCGTAGTAGTCTCCGATCTGGACGATGTACCAGCGCTTATCGTTGATCGTAGGTACCGAAAGCACCAGGGGTTCGCTCGTCAGGTCGCCGACCGCATAGGCATCTATCGAGACGTTGTTCGGGGTGTTCACGAACTTGTCCGCTGCGGTCTTGAGGTCGGAGAACTTCCTGAAGTAGTTGAGACCGACCCCCTTCGCTTTCAGTGCCGCCGAAAGGGTCATCACGTTATCGACCAGCGGACGGCCCCAGAGTGCAACCTGGATTCCGGCGGCATAAGCCTTTTCTTCATCGATTTGCTCAACGGACATTTTGCCGGGGCCATTCTGCGCCGATGCCATCGAGGCGAATGCGAGAAATGCGGCTACGATCAGGTATCTCATAACGAAGCGCTCCTTGGGCGATCTGCCTATACAAGCGGGAGAATATCCTAAGCTCACAATGTGGGGTAGTACGTTACAGTAAATGGAACTCGTTCAATCGAAAACTGGGCTCCCATAGCGGATGAGAAAAGCCCAGAATTGGGAAAAGGGGCGGCTATGAACACCTTTTCCTCTACGAACCACCAAACCTTAAAACGGCAACCGCTGGGGCAATCCCGTATCGTGCCCCGACAGATTGATGCCTATGAATTTGAAGCGGCCTACCGACCGCTTTCCAAGCGTGAAATCGCCGAATCTCGGGTAGATTTGCTGAGCTACGGCATTTCCGTTGGCGACGTTCAATTTCTGCTGAACTGGCTGACGGATGAAATCCCCAAACATGAGCATCATCTGTCAGAGAAGGACCGTGCTAAAATACTCGAGGCCGAGCGTACATCGGAGAAGCTACTTCAAATCGAGAACAGGCACGGCCCGGGCTCCGCGTTGAATTTAGAACACCCTTACATGAGGGCAATGGAAAGCCAAGGCGTACTCGAATCTCGATACTCCAAAGAAGAAATCGAGAATGCGAGACGCTACAAGTCACGTAGGGCCACGTCCTGAATTGGATATATGAAACCCAGCTTTCTTGTAATCGGCATGGTAAGTCGAAACATTTGTTGTCAGATTCAAACATTGGATATGGGACATTGGCGATCCAAGCCCAGGCGCTACTTTGAACCGCACTAAATGGCAAATGTCATCAGATAACGAGCTTTAAGTAGCAAATGTCATCAAACGAACCGACCGGCGACTTGCTAATGCGATTTTGATGACATAACTATCAATATCTAAAGTGCGAAATGTCATCAGTTTCGTACCTTTAAATGTTAAAAGTCATCATCTTCGTGGCTTTACGGATCGCTAAGGAGGAAATGTTGGCGGATTTTCCCGAGTTTATAATTTCTGACAGAGAATCCTCCATGCGCATCTCGCGCGCCGTTGCCGCACGAAAGCTGAGACCACTGGGAAGTCGCCTGTTCACGACGCATCTCCTCGGAGACGAGGCGGACCTGGTGCGCAGAAACGTATGGAAGATTGCCGCGATGTATTTTCCGGATGCAGTGGTCGTGGACCGCACGGCGCTGGAGGGAAAGCCGTCAAAAGACGGTACCGTCTTTCTCTCAACTACGGTCAAGCGCGACGTTGAGTTACCGGGGATCACCTTCCGTGCTCGGCAGGGGGTCGGCAGGCTAAAAGACGACTATCCAATGGGGACCAACCTGTTTTGCTCGTCGAGAGCGCGCGCCTTCGTGGAAAACGTCCTGCCTTCAAGAGCCAGAAAAGGGTTGGCCCGTACCGCCTCCCATGCCGAAGTCGAAGACCAGCTAACCAAAATCCTGGTAAACGGGCAGGAAGCCGGCCTCAACCTGTTGCGCGACCAGATCAAGGCAGTCGGCGCGGAACTCGGACAACCGGGAGCGGTGAAAGTACTGGACGCGATGATCGGAACATTGCTCGGAACGCGGGACGCCGCGCTGTCAGGCCCTGCCGCCATCGCCCATAAATCGGGCGCTCCTTACGACGGGAAGCGTGTGGTTCTGTTCAATTCCATATACGAAGCCCTTCGGATGCGCGCACCGATGTCGCCTCGATTAACACGGGTTGAAGGGGACGCAGCGACCAATCTGGCCTTCTTCGAAGCGTACTTCTCAAATTTCATCGAAGGAACCGAATTCGAGGTCGACGAGGCAGAGGACATCATCTTCCGCGGTGCGATCCCTGAAAACAGGCCAGCAGACGCGCATGATGTCCGGGGAACGTTCGAGCTCGTTTCGGACCCCGTCGACAAGGCGCTAGTCCCCCGGCGCTTCGACGATCTACTCGAACTGCTCAGGCAGCGTCACTCCCGCATCATGGAGGGACGACCGGAAAAACGACCAGGTCAGTTCAAGACCTCCGGAAACAAGGCCGGAGCGACGACATTCGTCCGACCAGAAGACGTCGTAGGCACTCTTCGCGAGGGTTACGAAATCTACCGCCGCCTCGAAGCGCCTCTCGACCGGGCGATCTTCATGATGTTCATGGTCGCTGAGGTCCATCCTTTCGCGGACGGGAATGGCAGGTCGGCGCGTATCATGATGAACGCGGAGTTATCCGCCGGCGGTGAGACACGGATCATCGTACCCACCGTCTACCGCTCGAACTATCTCGAAGGCCTCAGGCTTATGAGCAACCATGGCAATCCAGAGACCCTCATCCGGGCGCTAGATTTCGGGCAACGATACGTTCACGCCATCGACTGGACGACATTGCGAGGCGCGCGGACGCTTCTGGATAAGACCAATGCGTTTGTCCTTCCTGAAGTCGGTGACAAGGAAGGCATAAGGTTGCGTATGCCCATGACCTTGGACTTTATTACAGACGATGGGCAACCCGCTTTCGAAACGACAAATAAACCTGCCAAAGCGAAAGAACGCGATCATGATGGCGGCGACGGTAGCGGTGGCGGGATGTCCGGAGGGCCGGGAGTGCGGTAACCTGTCTCCTCTCATTGTTGTTAAGGCGGAATCTTCTTACATCGCTCGCGTTAGGAACTTCTTTTCCGCTTTCTCCACCACTCCCGGGTCTTCGCATTCTGCCGCGCCGTGGCCTCCTTAATGACCTCATCGAAGACGTGGAGCATTCCCTTTATTGGGACGACGTAGTCCTCCGTATTGAGGTCGAACCAGAAACTCCGTCGTTCGCCCTTGGCGCTCAGTTTGATATGGATTTCGCCGAGGCCGGGATCGTATTGAAACTGCGCCGACATGCCCCTGTTCGAGTTCCAGACGCGTTGTCCAGACATCGGTAAACGTGGCGGGAAGATGAGGTATGGGCAGACCTTGGCCGCCTCTGGAACGATGATTTCCCAGAACCTGTCTACCCTGGGGTCTTCCAAAATCGTTGGATCGTTATCCAGTTCATAGACCCGCATGACATCGTCCCGCCTGAAAACGGTGTCGATCTGCTTGCCACCTTTTACGAACTTGACGACAGGTTTGACGCCCTCGCGTTGCATCCTCCAGGTCACCGCATGCCCGGAGATGCCCATTCCATGTCCGAAGTCGGAAGCCTTGGCGTGGCCGGCCG
>JAVBSF010000225.1:0-13744 GCA_031556925.1 Pararhizobium sp. | reverse complement strand
GGGCACAAACGGCTTTAGCCGCTCCCACTGGTCATCTCGAAGAACCTCACCATCCATCGCCGACCTCCAAAAGTCAGCGTTGAATCTGATTTGCGACTCGAATGGAATCCCAAATCGTTAAATTGTCACCACAGCCTAGCCACGCAGCGGCTCGCGTGCCTCGGTGGCAACCCAGGCGGGGATGATCTCGATCGGCAGCCGACGCGCCGAAAGCGTCTTCGCCAGATCCTCGATCTGCCGGCTCCCGGCCGCCGCAGCGGTGGCACGCGGAACAAGCAGCCCATGCTCCAGCGCCGATCCACAATGGAACAGCCGTTTCAGCAGCGGCTTTCTGTAAAGCCGGGCCGGGGAAAATTTGCCGGGCGTGCTGTTGAGCGCCATGTATTCGGCGATCTCGTCGATCCAGCGCCCCGTCAGCCGCGCTCCGGGCTCGAGCAGCAACAGCCATTCGCCCCGCGCAGAGGACAGAACCTCGTCCAGATCCCATTGCGTAAAGAACCGGCAGCCGGCCGCATCGGCAACGCGCACCGAGCCGTCCTCCGAGCCATGATCCAGAACGATGACGTCGCTGACCAGACCTTCCACCGCGCCGGAAACAAGCGCCGACAGGCTCTGGGCGAGCTCGGCCTCGTTGTTGCGGGTTTCCATGATGATCGACAGCATCGCCCCTCCTATCGCATCGCAACAGGAATTGCCACATGGCCCGATAAAGCACGGGCTTAACTCGTCATTCATGATGAATCTAAAGCATACTCATCCCCGCTCAAAAAGCGGGCCATCGAATTTGTTCTTGCAATGTTCTCATTTTAGGTTTAGAGATTCCTTTGACGAAACCGCCGGAATGGCGTTGTTTCCCGGAGCTTGTTTCATGACCGATCTGTCTCAACTCAGGCAGGGTGCCTTGGCGCCCGGCCACTCGGCCGATATTGCCGATGCGCTGGTGGCCCAATCCGGCCTGCGCATCGATATCGATCGCAGGCGCGGCCGCGGCGCCGGGTTGAACACGACAGGCCGCTTCGAGCCTTTGGCGCGCGAAGCCGAGGATGACGGCTGGAGCTCGCTGGAAGACCTGCCCCCCTTCAAGACCGAGGTGCAGATCGAAAAGCCCCGTTCGATCATCAGTCGCAACGACAGCCCCGATATTCCCTTCGACCGCTCGGTTAATCCTTATCGCGGTTGCGAACATGGCTGCATCTACTGCTTCGCCCGCCCGACGCATGCCTATATGGGGCTTTCGCCGGGGCTGGATTTCGAGGCCAAGCTGTTTGCCAAACCGGACGCCCCGCGCCTTCTGGAGCGGGAGCTGGCAAAGCCCGGCTACAAGGTTCGCCCGATCGCGCTCGGCACCAATACCGATCCCTATCAGCCGGTGGAGAAGGAATGGCGGATCATGCGTCAGATTCTCGAAGTGCTGGAAGCGTGCAATCACCCGGTCATGATCGTCACCAAGTCGGCCATGGTGATGCGTGACATCGATATTCTCGCCGGCATGGCCGAGAAGGGGCTGGCCAAGGTGGGGATTTCCGTGACGACGCTCGACCGTAAGCTCGCCCGCCTGATGGAGCCGCGCGCGGCAACGCCCGGCAAGCGGCTCGAAGCCATCAAGGCGCTCTCGCAGGCGGGCATCCCGACGACTGTCATGATGGCGCCGATCATTCCGGCGCTCAACGATCACGAGATCGAACGGGTGCTCGATTCAGGCAAGGCGGCGGGCGCGGAGTTTGCGAGCTACGTGCTTTTGCGTCTGCCGCTGGAGGTCAGCCCGCTGTTTCGCGACTGGCTGCTGCGCAACTATCCGGACCGCTACCGCCACGTCATGTCGCTGGTGCGCTCGATGCGGGGCGGCAAGGATTATGACGCCGATTTCGGCAAGCGCATGAAAGGAGCCGGTCCCTATGCCTGGCAGATCGGCCGGCGTTTCGAGCTGGCCGCCAAGCGGCTGGAACTGAACCTGACAAGGCGACCGCTGAATTGCGACCTGTTCGTGCCGCCGCTAGGCACGGGCGTCCAGCTGTCGCTGCTCTGAGGCGTGACGGACTGTCGAATTTCACCGGCCCGGCCGGTTCGTGAGCAATGCCGCGCCCGTTCGTCCCTGTGACGGGAGCGGCCAATCCCCCGGCCGCCGCCGCATCCGGCCGGGGGACTTGCAGGGAATCGGATATCTGTGCGACGGTCCGCCCATGTCACGCAGCACAGTGTCCGATTCCCCTTTTCTTTTCGACGATGCCGGCGGCCCTGATTTCTCGATAGAACTCAGCGCCCGGCGCGAAGGCCTATGGCCGGTCGCGGGTACCGACGAGGCGGGACGCGGGCCGCTGGCGGGGCCGGTCGTCGCGGCAGCGGTTATCCTCGATCCCGACAACATTCCCGAGGGTCTGAACGACAGCAAGAAGCTTTCCCTTGCCCGCCGCGAGGAGCTTTACGACATCATTCTTGCCAATGCGATCGTCTCGGTCGCGTCCTCCGGCGCCGGCCGCATCGACCGCACCGATATCCGCAAGGCGAGTCTCGATGCGATGCGGCGCGCGGTCGCCGGTCTTTCGCTGCAGCCGGCCTGCGTGCTCGCGGATGGGCGCGACGTGCCGCCCGGCCTTGCCTGTACCGGTAAGGCTGTCGTCAAGGGCGATGCGCGCTCCGTTTCCATCGCCGCCGCCTCCATCGTCGCCAAGGTTACCCGCGACCGAATGATGGCCCGCGCCGGCCTTGTCTTCCCCGCCTACGGCTTTGCCGTCCATGCCGGCTACGCGACCGCGCGCCACCGCAAGGCGATCACGGAGATTGGCCCCTGCGCGTTGCACCGCATGAGTTTTCGCCCGCTGCGCAAGGACGAGGACGCGTCCGTCGGCCAAGAGGCCCCGGCCAAGCTCGACATCCTTTGAACGCCATGCCCCGAAAAGGGGCGCGGGACACGGCTTGACGAAAGACTGTGCCGCGGCGACCCACCTCCGGTATCCCCTCGCGCCTCACCATAACGTTACTGTTCATTATCGGAACGAACTGATGTGATAGGCATTGCCGCTTAAGTATCTGCACCAGCAGGAGCGCCGTCCTGTGGCCGGCCAGTGACGCTTAGAAAGATTTTCGGGAATTTCCATTGGATGGTGTCACGGCGGTAACATCGACGCAAAGCGATCGATTATAGATTGCTCATGGAATCGCATGGGAGCGATTCGCCGGAAGGACTGAGTTCGTGCTTTTCACAGTGACGCTGATGGCATTGATGGCAACCGCAGAGACACCGCCGACGGAGCCGACCGCCGAGGCGATGCAGTCTGACTTGCAGACGGCCTATCCCTGTCAGGATATCGATGGCCGCAAGGTCTGGAAGGGCGGGCTCGCCTACTACATCGAATCCTACGTTTATGACGGCCATTCCCCGGCAAGTGCGACCGATATCGCCACCGACGCCGTGCTGCCGGAGGACAACACCCCGGAAACGATGCAGGAATTCGAGCAGGCCTGCGTCACCATCGCCCCGGCCCAGGCAAAGAGCGAGTAAGCGCTCCGACGCCTCCGTCATATTTTTCATCGAACACAGGCACGCCCAGACTGGCGGCTATCGCCAGGCCGCCACGCGCTGGCGAGCATTGCAACTTCGGTAAATGCGATAGCACCCGACGCAAAAAAGGCCGGCGCGAGGCCAGCCTTTTCTTCATTTGTTCGGATCAGACGCCGCTGAAGGCGTTTCCCCTAAAGCATCTCCGGGCGGAAAACCGCTTCGCGCTTTTCCTGGAAATACTCTAGTTCAGGCGCGTCTTCACGTCGCTGACAGCCTTGGCGAACAGCGCGTTCTGGGTCGTCGCGTCCGACTTCGAGGCAATCACCTGCTCGGCGGCGGCGATGGCGATATCGACGGCGGTGGCGCGAACGGCGTTGATCGCGTCGGCTTCGGCCTGCTTGATCTTCTGTTCCGACAGCGAGGTGCGGCGGGCGACGAATTCTTCCGTCTTGGCCTTGGCGTCAGCCGTCAGCGCAGCGGCTTCGCGCTCTGCGATAGCCACGATATTGGCAGCTTCCGCTTCGGCTTCCTTGCGCTTCTTCTGGTATTCAACCAGAAGCGCCTGGGCTTCTTCGCGAAGACGCTTGGCCTCCTTCAGCTCGTTGCCGATACGGGCGGCGCGCTCGTCGAGCGACTTGCCGAGCATGGCGGGAACCTTGAGGTAAGCGATCAGGACCAGGAAGAGGATGAGGCCAACGAAGGCCCAGAATGTCGCCAGTGAGGTCAAATCCATGATGGCGCTCCCTTACTTTACCGATGCCTTGACCGCAGCGGCGATCTCGGCCTTGCTTGCCTTGCCGATCAGCTGTTCGACAACGGCGGCGGCGGTTTCTTCTGCGATAGCGCCGACGTCGGCCAGAGCCTTCGCCTTGACGTCCGCAATGCGAACTTCGGCGGCGGCAATCTTGTCGTTCAGTTCGGCTTCCACAGCGGCACGTTCCGCATTGGCCTTGGCCTTGGCGGCTTCGCGCGCTTCACCGGCAATGGCGTTGCCCTTGGCCTTGGCGGCGGCAAGATCCTGCTCATAGGCGGCAATGGCGGCATCGGCTTCAGCCTTCGAGCGCGCGGCATCGTCGAGATCGCGGGCGATCGCGCCGGAGCGGGCTTCCAGAATGCCACCGATCCGCGGAAGGATGACCTTCGAGATCAGGACATAGAAAAGACCGAAGGAAATCGCGAGCCACAGCAGCTGCGATGCGAATGTCGATTGGTCGAAGGGCGGGAACACGCCAGAGCCGTGACCGCCTTCATGCGCCACACCCGTTTCGGTGTGCACCTCGCCGGCAGCGGCGTCATGGGTTTCTGTGCCTTCGGTGGTGGTTGACTGGGCATAGGCCGCCGTCACAAACATGCTCACCTCCAGGTGCACTCAAATGAATTGCGGGCCGCGGGTTTGATCCCGCGGCCCAGCCTTAAAGCTGTGATTAAACAGCGAAAAGGAGAAGAAGAGCTACGAGCAGCGAGAAGATGCCCAGAGCTTCCGTAACGGCGAAGCCGAATACGAGGCGGCCGAACTGGCTGTCAGCGGCCGAAGGGTTGCGCAGAGCGCCCGACAGGTAGCTGCCGAAGATGTTGCCGAGGCCGAGAGCCGTACCGGCCATACCGAGGCAAGCGAGACCTGCACCGATGAACTTTGCTGCTTCCGCTTCCATGTTAAACTCCTTCGAATGGTGTTGCGGCTGGATTTGGCACCCAGGCCGGGCAATGCCGGCCGGGACTCCGTGACTTTATTCCCTAGTGGCCACCCGGATGGACAGCGTCGTTGAGGTACATGCAGGTCAGTACCGCGAAGACGTAAGCCTGGAGGAAGGCGACGAGGAATTCGAGACCCGTCAGAGCGACGGTCATGATCATGGGCAGAACCGCGCCGCCGATACCGACCGCACCCATGGTTCCAAGCGTGGCGACGAAGCCCGCGAACACTTTGAGGGTGATGTGGCCAGCCAGCATGTTCGCGAAGAGACGAACCGAAAGGCTGATGGGACGCGACAGGAAGGAAATGACTTCGATGGCGATAACCAGCGGCAGAAGAATGCCGGGAACGCCGCTCGGAACGAAAACGTTCAGGAAGCCGAAGCCGTGCTTGTAGAAACCGTAGAACAGAACCGTACCGATGACGAACAGCGCGAGCGCGAAGGTCACGATAATCTGGCTGGTGACGGTGAAGAAGTAAGGGATCATGCCGAGCATGTTCGCCGTCAGGATGAACATGAACAGCGAGAACACCATCGGGAAAAACTTCATGCCGTGAGAGCCGGCGCCTTCGCGCAGCATCGAGGCGATGAATTCGTAGGACATTTCAGAGACGGACTGCATGCGGCCGGGAACGACCGCGCGGCTCGACGTCGTGACATAGAGGAAGCCGACAGCGACAACCAGCGTCGCCACCATGAACAGCGATGCATTGGTGAACGAAAAATCAATACCGCCGATTTCGATCGGGACGATCTTGTTGACCACAAACTGGTGTACCGGATCTACCTTATCGCCTGCCACAGCCGCTCTCTCTCGTTTTCACCGCTCGGGAGCGGTCTTTTTCATACTGCGACGGACGCTTAAACGTCGTCGCCCTTATCCTTGCCGACCCTGCCCAGCTGATCCGCGGGATGGGGCGCGGCCACCATGCCCGCCGAACGCAGAACGTTCAGCACACCGGCACAGAAGCCAAGAAGGAGGAGTACGATCATCCCCCACGGCCCTGTACCCGCAAAATGGTCCAAAAGATAGCCCAGAAGCGCGCCAACAATGATCGCCGCCACAAATTCGCTCGAAAGCTTGACGGCGACCTGATAGCCCTTGCGGTTTTCCGCAGCCCTCGCCTCGCTGGCGGCTTCGCTCGACGTCTTTCCGAGCTTTGCCGACAATTCGGACTGAAGCCGCTCTCGCCGCTCTTCCAGACCCTCTTTCCGGTCATCCGTCATGTGGCATCCTCCCTTTATCGCTCCGTGACGGTCTTAAACCATCAACTTCGCCATACAAAGGCCGGATTTGAAGCCACCGTCGGCCCGTTCTGAAGTCGGGCGCAACATAGTTTTAGGGGCCTTTGTAGTCAAGGCGTGGAAGGCCCTTGCGAAGACACAATATTATTGTTTTAAATCAATATGTTAGATCTATTTCGCCGATCATACGGAGAATCTGCCGCAGCCGCCCGACCGGCTTTTGACGCCGGGCCAATGGAATCGTCGTCTCTCGCCAAAGCCGATCAGCTCCAGCCGCCGCCATAGGTGCGGTAGAAGATATGCTTGCCGATCTTTGCCACCCGCTTCATCGTCGGCCCCCAGTCCGGCTTGACGTATGTCGCGTGATAATGGGTCGAGGAACCGACTTCCGGCAGCCAGATCTTGCCAGCCGTGACCGCGAGCGCGACCTCCTTGGCGGTGCGCCAGGCGGACGGCGACCAGACGATGTCCGGAATGCGGTCGCACGTGAAGGAGAACTGGCAGCGGTTGTACCAGTCCTTGTTCTGGTAGACGACGCCGCAGACGGTGCCGGGATAGGCGGGGTTGCGCACCCGGTTGAGAATGACCTGCGCGACGGCCGCCTGCCCCTTGGCGCTTTCGCCGCGGGATTCGAAATAGATGCCTGAGGTCAGGCACTTCTGTTCGGCTTCGGAAAAGACTTCCGGCGGCAGCGGATTGGCGGCCCAGGCATGGTCTTCCGGGGCGATCTCGGGAATGAAGCGGCCACCGGTCTTGTCTTCGCGCAGAATGGAATCGAACGGCGACTGGCGGGCATAGTCGGGCTTTACCGGAGCATAGGCCGTCGCCAGGATATCGGCCTTGTCGTTGGTGACGAGGCTCGCCACCATCGGCGACATGGACGTATCCACCTGCGGCGGCTTCTTCTTGTAGAAGGCCATGGCGATCTGGATTTCCTTGCCCTTGATTTCAGGCTTGGCGAAGATCATGCGCTCGCCGTCGAGTCTCGGCTCGATCAGGAAGCTCGTGCGCTGGAGAATGGAGCCGGCGGTAAAATCCTTCGGCGGCGTCATCGGCGCGACGGCGACGATGCGGCCCTTCTTGGCCTTGCGGTTGACGCGCTCCTCGTCGGTCAGGAGGCCGGTTTCCTTTTCAGCGGAGGTAAAGGCGACCTTCTCGCCATCCGGCAAATCGATGCCGGCGCCATCGGCGATCGCGCCCGTCGTGATCGGGTCGTTGAAGACCACTTCGACGTCATGCAGCGAGCCGGCAGGCGAGCGCGTCATATACATACGCCAGCGCTCGCCGCCGCGATTGATGCCCGAGAGGAACGTCGCGAGATCGGCATGGCCAGAGAAGGACGGAAAAGCGAGAAGCAGACCGAGACCGAGAAGCAGCGGCTTTGCGAGACGGCGCTGCGCGCCGGAACGACGATACTCTTTACTCTGACGCACCAACCGTACTCCACGCGCAGGCAAGTCGCGACCGTTCGCCCGGCAAAGGCTGCCGGAACGCTGACATCAGCGATGGTGTAAATCCATGAAGCGGACCGGAACCCGGAGGCTCGATCACTGCTTCGATCGAGGCTGATAATCAGCTATTAACCTTGATGCTTGGTTAACGGCAGGGCACGGATTTCAGGAGGTGCGGCATATCCCTTCTCCCCGCTTGCGGGGAGAAGGTGGCCGAAAGCCCGGATGAGGGGCAGGAGCCTCGGTACCTTCAGGGATGAGAGTTCTGCCCCTCACCCTACCCCTACCCCCCGCACGCGGGGAGAGGAGACGACGGAGTTCACCTGAAAAGTTTAAATAATGACGTGCGATCCGAGCTCCACCACCCGGTTGGTCGGCAGGCGGAAGTAATCCGAGGGATCGATCGCGGCGTTGGCGAGCGCGATGAACAGACGATCCTGCCAGTGCGGCATGCCCGATTGCGCATCCGGCACCAGCTTGCGGCGGCCGAGATAGAAGGAGGTCGACATGATGTCGAACTTCAGGCCGGTCTTGCGGAAGAGGCCAAGCGCCTGGGAAACGTTCTGGGTTTCCATGTAGCCGAAATTCATCTCCAGCAGGCTGAAGCGCTCCGAAAGGCTGGAGGCGGTCACCCGATGGTCCTTCGAGACGATCGGCGTGTTTGCCGTGCGGATCGTCAGAATGAAATTCTGCTGATGCAGGACATGATTGTGCTTGATGTTGTGCAGCAGGGCCGCGGGCGTCGATTCCGGGTCGCTGGTCAGGAAGATCGCGGTACCGGGTACGGAAACCGGCGCATGCTCGCTCTTGCGCTCGATCGACTTGACGAAGGAGGCGAGCGGAATATCGGTGTGCCGCGTCTTGTCGTGCAGGATCTTGGTGCCGCGCCGCCATGTCCACATGACGATGATGATGGCCGCCGCGATCAGCACCGGAACATAGCCGCCGTCATGGATCTTGAGCAGGTTGGCGCCGAGGAAGATCATCTCGAGGAAGGCAAGCGGCAGAAGAACCGCGAAAGCCGCATAAAGCGGCCAGCGCCAGCGCATGCGCACGAAGACGAAGGCCAGAACCGTATCGACCAGCATCGCCCCGGTAACGGAGATGCCATAGGCGGTGGCGAGCGATTCGGAGGATTCGAACAGGAACACCAGCAGCATGACGCCGAACATCAGGAGTACGTTGACGTTGGGCAGATAGATCTGGCCGGTCTGGGTTTCCGAGGTGTGGAAGATCGCCATGCGCGGCAGGAAGCCGAGGTGGATCGCCTGACGGGTCAGCGAGAAGGCGCCGGTGATGACCGCCTGGCTGGCGATGATGGTCGAGCAGGTCGCGAGCAGCACCACCGGCAGCAGCGCCCATTCCGGAAACATCAGATAGAACGGATCGGACATGGCTTCCGGATGCTTCAGCACCAATGCGCCCTGCCCGAGATAATTCAGGGCCAGCGCCGGGAAGACGAAACAGATCCACGCCCACTGGATCGGCCGGCGGCCGAAATGGCCGAGGTCGGCATAGAGGGCTTCCGCGCCCGTGACCGTCAGGAAGACGGCGCCCAGAACCACGAAGCCGACAAAGCCGGCATGAAGCAGGAAGTAGACGGCGTAATAGGGATTGAAGGCGGCGAGGATGCCATAGTCATCGGCGATATGGCTGATGCCCGCCAGCGCCAGAACCAGAAACCAGACAGCCATGACCGGGCCGAAGAACTTCGAGACCGCCTCGGTGCCTCGCGACTGCACGGCAAAGAGCAAAAGCAGGATGATCACGGAAATCGGCACGACATAATCGCTCAGCGCCGGGGTCACCAGCTTCAGGCCCTCGACCGCGGAGAGAACCGACAGCGCCGGCGCGATGATCGCGTCACCGATGAAAAGTGCGGCGCCTGCAATGCCGAAGAAGAACAGCCAGCCTGTCTTGCCGGTGGAAAACTTCATCAGAAGCGCGAGAAGGGAAAGTGTGCCGCCTTCGCCGTTGTTGTCGGCGCGAAGAAGGAAAAGCACGTATTTCAGGGTCACGATGATGGTCAGCGTCCAGATCATCAGCGAGATCAGGCCGATGACCTCGATACGGCTGACGCCATCGGCCGCCACGGGGCGCAGGGCTTCACGAAAAGCATAGAGCGGGCTGGTGCCGATATCCCCATAGACCACGCCGACCGAGCCGAGCGCGAGCGTCAACAGCTTGCGCAGATCCTCGGGCGCTCCCTTCTTGTGATGGGCATGGGACATTGCAGATCTCCAGGCTCCTCAGAGCCAGCCTTTCCAGCGGAAAAAGTAAAACGGGATGATTGCCGAGACGACCATCGCTCCCAACGCAAGCGGGTAGCCAAAGGTCCAGTGCAATTCCGGCATGAAGTCGAAATTCATCCCGTAGAGCGAAGCGACCAGCGTCGGCGGCAGGAACACCACGGAAGCGATCGAAAAAATCTTGATGATGGCATTCTGCTCGACATTGATCAGCCCCAGCGAAGCATCGAGCAGGAAGGTGATGTTGCCGGAGATGAAGGAGGCGTGTTCCGACAGCGATTGAATATCGAGCGAGATCGTCCGGCAGAGTTCCCTGACCTCGCGGTTTTCCTGCACGGATGGCACGGTGTAGAGAAAGGTCAGCGCGCGCGACAGCGAGGCGAGACTGTCGCGGGCCTTCGCGACGAGGCGATGATGGGCGGCGACATCCATTAGCCGCGCTTCGAGGTAATGCGGCGGGCGGCGCTTGCCGGCGCGCTGGCTGCCGAACACCTGCAGCGACAGGTTCTCGACCCGCGCCACCGCCGTTTCGAGGATTTCGGCCGTGCGGTCGACGATCGTTTCGAAAAGCCGGGCGACGAGGATGGTGCCGGTGGCGCAACCGCCGGGAATACGGTGCATCGACGTCGTAAACAGTCCGAACGCGCGCGGCTCGGCATAGCGCACCGTGACCAGCAGATTGCCGGTGAGCACGAAGGCGACATCGGTGATTTCGGGCTGGTCCGTATCCGCCTTGCAAACGAGTGAGGCCGTCATGAACACGGCACTATCCACCATATAGAGCCGGCTCGACGGCTCGATGTCCTTCATGTCCTCGCGCGTCGGGATCTCGATGCCGAGAAAGCTTTCGATCAGGGCGTCCTCTTCCTTGTCCGGACGCAGCAGATCGATCCACACGGTTCCATCAGGCAGGGCAGCGGGCGGCGTCGCCGCGCTGATCGCTACGGCCTCGCCATTGGCGCAATAGGCAGTGATCATCGCGCACCCTTTTGACGCACAGCGCCATCGGTCCGCATGATACGGACCGGAACATATCTATCCCGGAAAGACCGGCTGAACGACGAAGCGGCTGCACGCAGCAGGTTCATGAAAAAACTTTCGCCGATGACAACAACCCTCATTCGCTCGGAAGACGTTCACGCCATGAGGGCAGCGCGGACGGCACGTTGGATCGATGCGGGCAGGCATATGGCGCAAGGCCCACATAAAATCAATGAGGAATGTGGCAGGCCGCCGTACTTCCGCCCGAAGAATTAATGGCCGCGCGCCGCCGATGTCAACAGAGCCAGAAGGTTCGGCAAGGCAGCCGCCGGCAATTGCGGCGAAATCGTGGCTATTCGAAGACGATGCTCGGCATGCCGCGCGTCCCGTCGGTCTGCTTCTCTGAGACCTGATCCCAGACACGGCGCGCGATTTCGCGATAGATTTTCGCGACTTCGCCTTCCGGCTCAGAATGGACGAGCGGCGTACCGGCGTCGGAAGTTTCGCGGATGCCCATGGTCAGCGGCACTTCGCCGAGGAAGGGCACACCGATCCGCTCGGCCTCCTTGCGGGCGCCGCCATGGCCGAAAATATCGTAGCGTTTGCCGGTGTCGGGGGCGATGAAATAGCTCATGTTCTCGACGATGCCGAGCACCGGCACCTCGACCTTGCGGAACATGGCTAGCCCCTTGCGGGCATCGATCAGCGCCAGATCCTGCGGCGTGGAGACGATGACCGCGCCTGCGAGCGGCACCTGCTGCGCCATGGTGAGCTGCGCATCGCCGGTGCCGGGGGGCATATCGACCACCAGCACATCGAGATCGCCCCAGGCGACCTCGCGCAGCATCTGCAGGAGCGCCGACTGGATCATCGGCCCGCGCCAGATCATCGCCACCTCCTCATCCACGAGGAAGCCCATGGACATGACCTTCAGGCCGTAATTTTCCATCGGCTTGATCATCCGGCCTTCCAGCTGCTGCGGGCGGCCGGAGATTTTCATCAGGCGCGGCATGGAGGGGCCATAGATATCGGCATCGAGAATGCCGACGCGCAGGCCGTTGGCCTTCAGCGCCAAGGCAAGGTTCACCGACGTCGTGGACTTGCCGACGCCGCCCTTGCCGGAGGCGACGGCGATAATCGCGCCGACGCCGGGAATGCCGGGCTTTGCCTGCGGCCGCTGTGCCTGCGCCGGGGCTGGGCCATGCGAATGTCCCGAATGATCGTGACCGGCATGATCATGCGCGCCGGGCTGCGGCGGCCTACGGACGGGGGCGGAGCCGGAAGAACCTGCGCGCTTGTCGGCCGTGAGCGCCACCATCGCGCCCTTGACGCTGGGGATATCCTTGACGACACGCTCGGCGGCGGCCCTGAGAGGATCGAGCTCCCTGGCCCGCTCGGCCGGCACCGTGATCGAGAAATAGACCTTCGAGTCGGAAATGAACACGTCGGAGACCAGGCCCATATCGACTATATTGCCGTCCATATCCGGTCCGCGCACGCCCTTGAGCTTCTCCAGCACCTGTTCCTTCGTCACCTCGGTCATGTCTATGCTTCCCTGTCATGCCACCACGCGCCGTTGCGCGAACCCGAGATAGATAATCCAGGCGCGGCGTTTCGCCAATGTTTCAAACGGGAAATCAGGCTGACAAGGTAAAGGCCGCTTTCCGCCCGGCGTCCGTACATCCGGGATCACCTGTGGCAGAAAACGGCCTTTGTTCGCGACCTTCGTGGGCGCTGTCTTGTTATCAGTCCCCTCTGGACCTGATTTATGGAAAGCAGGAAGCGTGCCAGTTTCGAAAACCCCGGAAATGCGAGGGGTTCCACCCATGGCTTCCGATCGATTGCGGCGATGTGCATATTTTTTAAGCTGAAATGTCAGCTGTGCCCGCATAGCCGGCACGTCAACTGAAAACACCGGGCCAAGCCCGGTGTTTTCAGCAATCCGCCATGAAGCGAAATTTTCTCAGAATTCATCCCAGCCGTCATCGCTCTGAACCGCCGGCGCGGCGGAGCCGAAAGCGCCCGCCAGTTTCTGGCCAAGTGCGCGGGCGGGTGATTGCGTCGCCGGCGTCAGGACCGAAGCGGGCTTGATTCTGGAGGGCGCCGGAACCGGCTGCGGAGCGACGCGCGGAGCCGGCTCGCGGTGCGCGGCCGAAACGTTCTGCGCGGCGGCGCCCCCTTCCCCAAGCTGGAAGCGCGACAGGAGTTCGCCGAGCGCCGCGGCTTCGGCCGCCAGGGTATGGCTGGCCGCCGTCGATTCCTCGACCATGGCCGCATTCTGCTGCGTACCCTGGTCCATGACATTGACGGCGCGATTGATGTCGTTCAGTCCGATGGACTGTTCGCGCGCGGCTTCGACGATCGCGGCCACGCGCATGTTGATCTCGTCGACTTCATGCGCGATGGCGCCCAGCGCGGTGCCGGCCTGACCGACCAGATCGACACCGATGCGAACCTGTTCTCCCGATTTCGAGATCAGCGACTTGATTTCCTTCGCGGCGGTCGCCGAGCGCTGGGCAAGCTCGCGCACTTCCTGCGCGACGACGGCAAAGCCCTTGCCCGCTTCGCCGGCACGCGCGGCTTCGACACCGGCGTTCAAGGCGAGAAGGTTGGTCTGGAACGCGA
>JAVBSF010000395.1:0-15019 GCA_031556925.1 Pararhizobium sp. | reverse complement strand
ATAACCGAGCCTAATTCGGAGTGCCTGAAGATCAGCTTTCATCGCGGCAACGATGCCGGCGCTTTCCAGACTGACAATGTCGGGCAGCTTCTTGAACACGGCGACATTCTTTCGTCATTGATTCTGCGGCATCACGAGCTGCTTTCATCCCGCCAGTCTGACAACGATCCCGAGCGTTTTGAGGCCATCCTTGCGTCTCGAAATCCGCAGCTCACCAATCGGGAGCGCCGGGTGTGCAGTCTGATCGCCTTCGGCCTGAGCTCGGAGGCAATTGCCCTCACGCTGGGAGTTAGTATCAATACGGTCCTGACATTCCGCCGCCGTGCCTATGCGCGGCTGAACATCTCGACCCAGAATGAGCTTCTGCATCTGCTTTACCGGGCTCAGAACTGAACCTGACCAGTATCGCGTCGCGATGATGCGGGAGATTGTCCCCTTCGGACTGGGCTGACCGCATGTCTTGTCTTTGCACGCCACCTGTTGGTCGGCGGGTCCGTAGTGTGCTGGCTTCGGAGAGAGACAAAGAAAGCCCCCACCGAAGTGGGGGTGTCCAGCCGTCGCTTCTCACTCCTTACCGAAATCGGCAGAAATATCGTGTTCCCTCCACTGGTGGAAAAGTTCACGCGCCTTGAGACGAACCTCGCATTGCCGGTAAGCGTCGATTCCCTTCTGGTCGTCTGCGACGACAAGCAGGGCGTGCGTGTAGCCCTTCCCGAAAGGAGAACGGTTCAGGCCCCATTCGAGGCTGCGAACGCCAGGAACCTCGCTGGTGACGTGCTGTCTCTGTTCTTCGAATGCCTGTTCGATCTGGTCGATTGGCGCACCTTCCTTCCACTTGAAAATGGCTAGGTGAATCGCTCGGTCGCTCATGAGATGTGTGCCCACTCTTCTTGAAGTCATACGGATGACTCGGAAAGTAAGCGCGGAGCGCGCGCGGTCCATAACATGTGATGATGACACCGGAGGTCGGCGGCGGTCACATACCGTGGTGATTTCCAGGTGCTCCGGCGTTCAATAGATAGCAAGTGTAATGATGCGATCAGTCGAAACCCTTGGTCCGACCTGTAGAACGCGGCTACGTCACGTGCTCGACTACGGTGCCGCAAGTAGGGGGCGAGGTGGCTGAAGCTGACCCTGACAGCTGTGAACTCCCCAGCAAGTTCCTCGAGGATGAATGATGTACCTGAAACGGGTGCTGAGCGCCTACGACGCCGGAATTCTGAAGTACATGCCCGGGATCATGCTGGTGAGCACGCTTGCGGCGATCGACCAGACGGCGTTGTCGAACGCGCTGCGGGACATAAGTCGAGATTTTTCTTCCGCTGATGCAACGCCATGGACCGTGACGGTCTACCTAATGGCGCTGTCGATCTTCGCTCCGATCCTGGGCAGGCTTGGCGACATCCATGGTCGCAAATTCGTTCTGCAACTGGCGGTAGGAACATTCACGATCGCGTCTCTCGCCTGCGGGGCGAGCGGTAGCATCTATGAACTCATCATCTTCCGTGGGTTGCAGGGAATTGGAGGTGCGGGGCTCTTATCGGTTCCAAATGCGATACTGGCCGATCACGTTGCGCCCAGGGAGCGCGGCAAGTACCAGGTCTTTATCTCGATCGTCTGGCTCCTGGCCGCGTTGGGAGGGGCGGGTCTGGGCGGGCTATTGATTGCCATCGGCGGCTGGCGGCTGATTTTCTGGATCAATCTGCCGCTCGGGCTCGTCGCAATGACGTTGATCCAGTTCACGATCCCGCGGCAGGTGAAGCAGAAGGCAATCGAACTCGATATCGCCGGCTCCCTACTGCTGTCCGGTGTTATCGGAGGGGCGTTGTACGCCATCCACGAATTGGGCTCCCTACCCATACATTGGGAGCCGGTATGGCTGTGTATCGGCGTGGTGTTTGTATGTGGGGTTGCGTTTGTTGCGGTCGAAAAGCGTGCGAAAAGCGCGCTAATTCCTCCTGCTCTCGCATTGAACAGGGAATTTCTGATGATCAACGTGGCCAGCCTGATCATCGTCACGTGCCAGTTCGGGTTCAATGCCTACCTGCCAACCTTCCTGCAGTCACGATTTGCGATGAGTGCGCTTGACGCTGGTATCTGGGCGGGGCCGGTGCTGGTGGCGGTACCGATGGGCGTGATGTTCTCCTCATGGATGATGCATCGGACCGGACGTTATCGGCCGCTTGCGATTGCGGGCACGGCGATGCTCGCCCTTTCACTGCTTGCGTTCTATCTGTTTGGTGACAAGTTGGCGTTCTGGCAACTTCTCCTGTTGGGTGCGGCCGTATCGGGGAGTACTGGTCTGGTTGGAGTTCCGCTTATGATCGGCCTTCAAAGTCAGGTCGACCGGTCAGAACTCGGTGTTGCAACAGCAGCCGTCGTCGTCTGCCGCAATTTTGGCAGCGCCGCAGGAACTTCGCTGATGGGAGCAGTCATGTTCACCCAATTCTCGCCGGAAGCGATGTCCCAAGCGTTTGTTTCGGCGACTGTCATTCTTGCCGCGCTGGCCGCACTGGCGTTCTTCACCACCCTGAAGCTCGAAGATAAGGAGCTTGCGGGTAATTCCCAGCCGGCACAGGCGCGTACTTAGTCATCAAATTCAATCAAGGACATGAGGAGTTCATGACGGCAGTGGTTCCTTTCTCAAGACGAGGTCGGCCGGTCTACGGGGCGAGGCTCGGCGTGATCATGCTCGATACCCGATTTCGCAGATTGCCCGGCGATATAGGTCACGCCGCGTCGTTTCCGTTCCCGGTCCACTACGCCGTGGCCAAAAGTCTCGCCGACGGCGCCAAGATCAAGCCGTCCGAGGAAACGATCGAGGTCTTTCTGTCTGCGGTCAATTATCTGGTTGGGCTAGGCGTTGACGGAATTGTCACGAGTTGCGGCTTCCTCTCGATCATTCAGCCGCAACTTCAGGCTCTCAGTCCGGTCCCCATCGCCACCTCGAGCCTGCTTCAGATACCACTCATCGAGCGTACGCTGCCCAAGAACAGCCGTGTAGGCGTGGTAACCGCGAACAAGGCTGCGCTGACGGAAGCTCACCTTGCAGGTGCAGGCGTTACAACTACGCCGCCTGTCGCCGGAATGCCTGAAGACGGAGTGTTCATTCGGCATCTGTTGCAGGGAAAGGACGATCTCGGTGCGGTGGCACAGCAAGCCGAAGTCCTTGATTGCGTGGGCCGCTTCCTTGCTGGCAATCCTGACATTGGTGCGCTCCTTTTGGAGTGCACCAATCTGGCTCCTCATTCGTCCGCTATCGAGGAACGTTTCGGGGTGCCGGTGTTCGACATCATGACGCTTATCCACTGGTTCCACTCGGGCTTGCAGCCCCGCTCGTATGGGTGACGCCGCGGAAGTGGAAAGCACGAGAATAGTCGGCCCTTAGAGCGGATTGGACTGTCACAGGGAATGGTGATTGTAGGCAGGGCTTTCTGGTGGCCGAATGAAGTGTAAACTAATTTGCTCCCAGGGAGTGGATTATTCAGGCCTTGACAGGCCAACCGCGACCAAAAGAGGGCAACGAATGGCGGCTATTGATCTTATGTCTCAGTATCACGTCGCGTCTTCGGATGCGGAAACTATCAAGAAGCGCAGTCCGGTAGGAAGCTACCTCGTCGGTGTTATCACGGTTATCCTGCTGGCAACGATGGTGTATGGGCTCGCCACGAACAGGAACCTCAGTTGGCCTGTCTTCATCCAATTCCTGACAGACAGCCAGATCATGGCCGGTCTCGGGGTTACCCTTCAGCTGTCGTTCTATGCCTTGTTGATTGGTCTCGTGCTGGGATCGATCGTGGCGCTGTCGCGGATGTCGCAAAACCCAGCCCTGGCGATGTCTGCGTCGTTTTATGTCTGGTTCCTTCGCGGCCTTCCGGCAATCGTGCAACTGCTGTTCTGGGGCAATATCGCTCTCTTTGTCAGTGAGATCTCCGTCGGAATTCCCTTTACCGATACAGTCTTCTTCACTGTAAAGGTCAGCAGCTACATCACTCCCTTCGTAGCGGCGCTTCTCGGTCTCGGATTGGCGGAGTCGGCTTACATGAGTGAAATCATTCGCGGTGGCATTAAGGGTGTCGACAGGGGGCAGTTCGAGGCCGCTGCTGCCTTGGGCATGACCAAGGGACGGCTCATGATGCGGATTGTTCTGCCTCAGGCCATGAGGTCGATCATCCCCAATCTTGGCAACCAGTTCGCGAATATCGTCAAGACCAGCGCATTGGTTGCGGTCATTGCGGGCGGCGACCTGCTGACCACAGCCCAGAATATCGCAGCGCAGAATTACCGGATGATCGAAATGCTCTTCGTCGCGAGCTTCTGGTACCTCGTTGTGCTGGCAATCACTGGTTTGATCCAGGGCGTACTTGAGCGCCGCATGCGCAAAGCAGAGCGTTGATAGTGGGAGTGGTACGCAAATGACGCCTATGATTAAGATCGAGAACGTGAGCAAATCGTTCGGCCCAGTCCACGTTTTGAAGGCCATCAATCTGGAGATCGGCTCGGGGGAGACCGTTTGCATCATCGGCCCCTCGGGTTCGGGCAAGAGCACCTTGCTCCGCTGTCTCAATCGGCTTGAAAAGATCGACGCCGGCAGCATCTCCATCGATGGCCAACTCATTGGACTAGAGCGTCGCAAGGACGGGCTCTATGAACTGAGCGAGCGCGAGATCGCAAGGCAGCGCCGGTCCCTGGGAATGGTGTTCCAGTCGTTCAACCTTTTCCCGCACATGACGGTGCTGCAGAACCTCATCGAAGCACCGGTTGGCGTGAAGAAGGAAAAGGCGGAAGTTGCCACCGAGCGTGGGCTCAAGCTCCTCGAGCGCGTCGGGCTCCGCGACAAGGCGCAGGCCTATCCCGGTCAGCTGTCCGGTGGTCAGAAGCAGCGCGTCGCGATCGCCCGGGCGCTCAACATGCAGCCGAAGGTCATGCTGTTTGATGAGCCGACCAGCGCACTGGACCCCGAGAACGTCGGTGAGGTCCTGCAGGTGATGAAGGAACTTTCAAGCTCCGGCCTGACCATGATCATCGTCACGCACGAGATGGGGTTCGCTCGCGAAGCAGGCCACCGTGTCGTATTTATGGAAGGCGGCGGCGTCGTTGAGCAGGGGCCTCCGTCCCAGATCTTCGAGGCTCCTGCGCATCCGAGAACGCAGGCGTTCCTCAAGGCCGTGCTTTGACCTTCAAAATCTGCCCCAAAACCCCAGGAAATCCAGCCGCGCTATCCGTCTTCAAGTAACAGCGTGCCTCCAAGTTGGTGGCCTGTCTCAGGTCAAAGGAGACCAAAGAAGACGACCGGAGAAATCCGGAGTGCTGCTGGATGGGCAGTCTTGATGGTGGCAGGTTTCAATGAATATATTGATGTCCCTGACTGGTGTGCAACTCGTCAGCGGGAGAGAGAAATTGCATAGCATCGAACCGGAACTAAGATCACCTTGCCGCCCCCAAATGGTTGAGGTTTGGGTTGCCTGAAATTTCGCTCACTGGCGACCAAATGCTGGTCGTTCTCGAAGTAATTGCGCGCCACGGCCCGCTTTCTGCAACAGATGTAGCTAAGTTCTGCAGGATAAACAGGACAGTCGCATACCGGCTGATCAACACGCTTTGGAAAAGAAGCTTTATCCGTCAAACGCCCGAAGGTTTCGTTGTGGGGCACGCAATCCTTCATTTGAGCAAGTATCTGGAGCGGGATGTCGGCCGGATTGCGCGAGAGCATCTGAACGAACTCTCACGGTTCATCGGCGAGACGACGGTTCTCCATTGCATCGACCGCGATGAAGCGATAGTTGCAGAGCAGGCCTTAGGGGACAGGCATGTCGTCCGTGTCCAGCATATGCCGGGTGCACGTCATCCTTTGACAAGCGGTGCGGGAGGCTGGTCGCTTCTGTCGTTTCAGGACGATTCCTTCATCTCCCGAATACTCCAGAAGCACCCCGTTCCATCTGACGCCTGGCAGCGATTAGCCTGGATCCGTGAGCAAGGCTACGCGGTCTCGCACGATGAACTCCAGGAAGGAGTTCACGCTCTGGCCGTGCCTGTCCTGGACGCCGACGTTCGATGCATTGCCAGCGTTGCCGTTCTGGTCCCTTCGATCCGCGCGGACGGGCTTGAGCAACTGCTTCCGCAACTTCTCGGCGCGGCCGAGCGCATTTCTCGCGCCCCAGGCGTGGCCTCCTTGCCACCCCAGGATCCCCGTCACAAGCTATGATGATTTAATTGGCGATCTTGTCGGTGCACGTTTCCTATATCAGCCACATGTAGGAGGCAATCGTGGGTATGATGACGAAACCCTGAGCAGGGGCCCTTTTTTTCCGGCGGCAAGCTGGCTGACTACCTCGGCAGCGCCAAAACCTTTCTTCGATTAACCAGGCAAACAGTCGCTGGTGCGGAACGTCAGCGGGATGCTCGCTGTCGAACGGTTCAGGGCACGTCACAGACCGGAATTCTCATCCGCTCTTCCCGGTATCGCGGTCGTGAGGCCGAAACGGGAGGCGCAAGCAACAACGACACGGATAAAGACTATGCAACTTTTAACCTATCAATGGGGTGGCGGTGCTCGTTTCGGCGTGCTCGCTGGCGATCGGATCATCGATGTCGAGCGCGCATCCACCTATTTCAGCTCACTGCGAGCCGAGATTCGTCCAATCGGGAACCGGATCGAAGATTTCTTTGACAACATCGACGCCCTGTCCGCCTCCCTGAAGGCTGTCGTGGATCTCTTCGACAAGACGAAGGATCTGCAGCGCGAGCTTTCGGTCGCCCGCGATGAGGTAAAGCTGCTTCCGCCGATCCCGCGGCCGCCGAAGATCGTCTGCGTTGCTCGCAACTATGCCGAGCATGCGAAGGAGGCCGGTCTTCAAATCTCTCCGATCCCGATCCTGTTCGCCCGGTTTTCAGCGACCCTGGTGGCAGACGGTGCCCCTATCGTCGTTCCGACAGTTTCCGAGCAGGTGGACTGGGAAGGCGAGCTTGCCATTATCATTGGTAAAGCCACCAACAGCAAGCGCGTGTCCAAGGCTGAAGCCATGGACTATGTCTTCGGCTACGCCATCTTCAACGACGTGAGCGTGCGTGACTACCAGTTCCGCGTCTCGCAGTATACGGGCGGGAAGAATTTCCGCGCATCTGGTCCATTCGGGCCGACGATCGTGACGAAGGACGAGATCGCCGATCCGCACAATCTGCAGATCACGACGACGCTCAACGGGCAAGTCATGCAATCGGCAAATACGTCCGACATGATCTACGACATTCCCACCATCATTGAACACATTTCCGACTTCGTTGATCTCGAACCGGGCGATCTCATCCCGACCGGCACGCCCGCTGGAGTTGGCTTCAAGCGCAACCCGCCGCTCTTCCTCAAGGACGGCGACACCATCACCGTCGACATCCCTGGCTTGGGCATTCTGACCAACCCCGTTGTCGGGGAGGGCAAGTAAGATGTCGCGTGAGATGTTCGACAAGGGTCTCGAAATCCGCAAGGCCGTCCTCGGTGCGGAATATGTCGAGAAGTCTCTGAATGCGGCCGATGATTTCAACCGCGATTTCCAGAATATCGTCACCGAATATTGCTGGGGCGCGAGCTGGGGTCGTGGAGCGCTGACGCGCAGGGACCGGAGCCTCATAAACTTGGCAATGCTCGGTGCATTGAACCGCGCCCACGAGTTCAAGCTTCACCTCAAGGGAGCACTCAATAACGACTGCACCCGGGAGGAAATCAAGGACACTCTGATCCAGTTGGCGGTCTACGCCGGCATTCCTGCGGGCGTGGAAGCATTCAGGTTGGCGCGGGAAGTCTTTACAGAGGTTGAGCCAAGTTCTGCATTTTAAGGAGGAAACGAAGATGAAAGTACGTGTTGCACGGCTTGGCCATATTGGCCTTACGGTGCGTGATATCGACCGCACGGTTGATTTTTATTCGAAGTATCTCGGTCTTAGCCTTACTGAACGCTTCCAGTATCCGGAAGAGAAGATCGGCCATGGTGTTGCCGTGACCGCAGGCGCTTTCATGCGCTGCGATGTCACGCACCACGAGTTGTCGATTTTCAAGATGCGCAGCGACATCCTTCCTGAGGATACGCCAGACGCATCGCGCTATGGCTTCGGACTGCACCATATTGCCTTTGAGCTAGGCTCTCCGCAGGATCTGCTCGATCTTTATACCAAAATGCAGGATGACGGTGTGGAGATCGTGAACGCACGTAAGGGCGGCCCGGGCAACCAGCCGCGCTTCTACGCCCGTGACCCCGATGGCAATCTGCTCGAGTTTTACTGGGGCATCGACAAGATCGGCTGGGAAGATCGTCCGCGCCCGTACGATCCGATCGAGGAAATCGACCTGCTGTCTTTCGATTTCGATGAGTTCGTCGAGCGCCGTGAACGCGAAGGCGCCGCGGCCCGAAACGCGTCGTAAGTTCCGCTTCCGATCAGATAAGTGGGAAGGGGGCATCGATGTCCCCGTCTCTCAGCGGACTCAAGACCAGCGCCGGTCGGCAGCGGATCCGGCTGAAAACCTCCATGGCCGTCAAGGCCAGTACACTGCAAGCTGCGTCCTGCGATGCAGCATCAGAAGCGCGACTGTTGTTTCCACGCGGAACGGAGCCGGTTAGGCGCATAAGGGGTGCGGACGAAAACTTGGACCACCAGGAGGTAGTTCATGTATTCCATGCATGACAGAATTCGCGCGGTCGAGCTGTATATCAGGCTCGACAAGCGGGTTGAGGCGACGATCCGCCAATGGGTTATCCGACTAAGAATGCGCTGAGGAATTGGTACCGCGAATACGAGCAGAATCGAGACTTAGGCGTTCGTTGTGTGGCTCGCGCACCGAAGTTTTCCGAGGCCAGAAGCAGGCGGCGCTTGAGCACTAACGTACTCAGGATCGCTGTATCTCTTCAACGATGTGAGCGTTGGGCTATCCAGGTCCCGAGTACGCGTGCCGAAAGCAGGAAGGCCGGGATGCTGACAAGTCGCTGTCGGACTCGCTCATTCGCGACCTGATCGCGCATCGCACCCTTGGCCCGCGCCTCGCTCTTGGCGAGCAGCCGGACATGGCGTTGATCGCCGTGGTCCATACGCTCGTCGTGCAGACTTACTATCGCGGCGGCGGCACGGCCCATTGTCTCGAAATCAGCCCCACCAGCAATTACCTCGCCGCTCACGCGGACGGCATCGAGTACACGGCGGCGGCGAAGATGCTGAACGACCGTCATGGCGGATGGGCGGCGGACATGCCGCGCGACGTGGAGGACCTCTGGGGCTTCGTCGCCGGTTTGGATCATGCGAGCCTCATGGCCTTGCTGGCGCATTGCCCCTCGCTGACCGTCAATACGGTGAAGCTGCCTTGGGAGAGCAGCAAGCGCCGCACCTAAGCGGCACGTCAATCCCACACGCGTACCGATCGAGACAAAGGAGAGTTACCGCTGGCTGGAGAACCTGCGCCAGTCCATCGCGCTCGTTGGCGCGCCCGAGCGCTTCGTGCATGTAGGTGAGGAAAGCGACATCTACGAACTCTATTGCACCGCGCATGACCTTGGTACCAGCTTCCTCGTGCGGGTGCAGGCGAACAGGCTGGCCAAGCCGCCTGCCGATGCCGATGCGAACCGTTCGGATCGTCGTGTCTTTGCCTAACTTGCAGCGGCGCCTTGGGCGGGACGTCATCGCATTACAGTCGGTCAGGACGAGACGACCTGGCTGCAGGTGACGTTCGCCGCCATCAACACCTTGCCGCCCGTAGGCAAGCAGAAGCGCTATAGCCCACAGGTTCTGACCTACATCCATGCTCTCGAAGAGAACCCGCCGCCCGATCGCGAGCCGATCAACTGGAAGCTGGTGACCAACATGCCGGTCGACGATCTCTCCGCAGCGGTCGAGAAGCTCGGCCGGTACACCCTGTGCTGGAAGGCGGAGGTGTTCCACAAGGTCATGAAGTCCGGCTGCCGTGCCGAGGAGGCGGGGCTCGAAACCGCCGAGAGGCTGGCGAAATTCCTTGCTCTCATCGCGGTGGTCAGCTGGCGCATATTCTTCGTCACCATGTCGGCGCACTCCACGCCTGGCCGGTTTTTACACCGCCGTTGACACATATGGCAGCTGTTCGGCCGCCGGAATTGAGCATGCACACACAACTGCGGCGATCCTAATCGCAGGCTTGCGATGCAGGTAATCCCACGTCGTGCGATCGAGCTACTTCGCCCAGCGACGGATCGTCTCATGCGAGGCCACTATCTCACATGCTTGTAGACCGTGGTTCTCGATAGCCCGAGTTGGCGGGCGGTCTGCGACGTGTTGCCGTCGCTCGCCCGGAAAACGGAGCGTATCTCGCGGCATTTGGTACGGCTCAGCGGATGTGGGCGGCAGAGCTCACAGCTGTCCTCGCTACTTTCAATGGACACCACCATTTCATCAAGGCAATCCTCGTCGATATATTCCATGCGGCGGCGGACAAGGGCACGCTGTAGCGCCGTCTTCAGTTCACGGGCGTTGCCTGGCCAACGCCGTTGCGAGAGAGCCGCGATCGCCGCATCCGTGATCGGTGTGCCGGGAGCGAGTTCCTCTATCAGATGGCGTACAACGCTACCGAAATCGTTGCGCATGCGCAGCGGCGGCAGGCGAATGGTGAAGGCGTTCAGTCGATAATAAAGATCGGCCCGGAAGCTTCGTTGGGCGACCATTTCCTGCAGGTCGCGATTGGTCGCTGAGACGATCTGGACGTCCACCTTCTGTGTCTTGTGGCCACCGACGGCGCGCACCTCCATGCTGTCCAGAAAGCGCAGCAGCGAGGTCTGGGCGGCCGGCGGGATATCTGCAACCTCGTCGAAGAACAGCGTGCCACCATCGGCGGCTCGCGCAAGGCCCGGTGCACCTTCGGCGCGGGCGTTGGTGAATGCGCCGCGCTCGTGGCCAAAAATCTCGGCGATGAACAGGTTCTCCGGAATGGCACCACAGTTGAGGGCGACAAATTCGCCCTTGCGGCCACTCAGATTATGGATATGGCGGGCCATCAGGTCCTTGCCTGTTCCCGTTTCACCGGTGATGTGGACCGGCATTCGAAGCGCAGCGGCTTCTTCGATATCCATCATCGCTCGGGCGACGACGGGATCCTCGCAGACAAAGGACGGGGTTCTTTTATCCTGCAGCAGAGGCGGCATGGTCGTCGCCCTCCTCCTGGAGGTCACGTGGCCTTGTACTGGCTGCTGGCGCAAACCGATCTGACGGCAAACCATGAACAGGCCGCTACCGGCCCGGTCGCGGATACGGATGACACCGCCATTCAAGAGCCCATCCATAGCCGAGCCGAAGCCCGCTTCGAACAACTCGTCGAAATGTCCACCGATCTTCGCGGGGAGACCTGCAAGCAGCTTGATGCCGGGGCGATTGAGCGAAATGACGCCACCGTCGCGCGAGACGGAAAGCAGACCCGCCGAGATCGTGTCGAGATATTCCATGCGTGGATGGAAGGCGAAGATGAAACTTTCCGAGCACTCCTGAAAGATCAGTCCGTTTTCGATCTGCGCTGCTGCCATGCGGACCAGTGCATGGGTGTGCTCCTGGCGCGCCTCGTGCGCGCAGGACGCATCGAGGAGCCCCATCGTTTCTCCGCGCGAGTTGAGGATCGGCGCGGCCATGCAGCTCAGATGGCCGTGTCCTGCGAAATAGTGTTCGCGCCCGTAGATGGCGACAGGCTTGTGATACATCGCCGCAAGTCCGAGCGCATTGGTTCCTCTCTGGTTTTCGTCCCAGATGCTGCCGGGGATGATCGAGCGGCCCGGGGCGCTATCGGCGAACTGCTGGTCACTGATTGTATCCAGCACGATGCCGTCCGCATCACCGAGCGCGATCATGAAATTCGAGCCGGCAATCTGCGAGTAGAGCAGTTGCATTTCAGCCAAAGCCAGCCTGCGCAACGCCGCATTGCTCTCGCGGCGGTCATTGACCTGCGTAAACGCAATGACGTTCTGGCGGGGTTCCGCGCGCGGATCCATACCAAGCTCCCGGCAGCGTTGCCAGCTGTCGGCCACGACCGACGGCAAGATACCTACAGGGAATCGATCACCGCGCTCGAGTGCATTTCGAGCGCGGTCCATACCGGAAAGATGCTGCATGTCTCCTCCTCATGCATCATTTTTCAGAAGGATTACGCTTTGCGTGCCGCGCCCGCAATAGACAGAAACTGAACACTGTTCAGCGACGTTCGTTCACTGATTGAACGGATGAATTCCCGCGACATGGCCGCAACCAATTGAAATAAAACGGTTTCGTCAACTGGCACGATGCTTGCGATCTCGTCGTTGAATGCGGGGCAATTCCCGCCAAGGAGGAGACGACAAGAATGAAGGCACAAGTACTGACGCAATATGACGATGCGCTGAAGGCGGACCAGTGGGTGACATTGCAGGATGTGGCCGACCCCAAGATCGAAAAGTCGACCGACGTCATCGTACGGATCGGCGGTGCCGGTGTCTGCCGCACCGACCTCCACATCATCGAGGGCATCTGGCGGCCGCACATGGACCCTTCCGGGGACAATCTTCTTCCCCTGATCATGGGACACGAGAATGCCGGTTGGGTGGAAGCTGTCGGCAAGGAAGTCGAGGGCATCAAGGTTGGCGATCCGGTGATCGTGCATCCGAAGATTTCCGGGGGCACCTGCCTTGCCTGCCGGCGCGGCTTCGACATGCACGGCCCCGGCAAGTTTCCCGGGCTCGACTGCAACGGAGGCTATTCCGAATTCCTCTGCACTTCGGAACGCAACATCGTGCCACTGCCAAAGACGCTGGCGCCGAAGGATGTCGCGCCCTATTCGGACGCCGGCCTCACCGCCTATCGCGCCGTCAAGAAGGCAACCCGCCATCTGCTGCCGGGCGAGAGCTGCGTCGTCATCGGTGCCGGCGGTCTGGGGCATATCGGCATCCAGTGCCTCAGGGCCATGTGTGCAGCCGATATCATAGTCGTCGACAAGTCTGATGCATCGCTGGCGCTCGCCGGCAAGATGGGCGCAGACCAGCTGGTCAAGGCCGATGGCAACGAGGTCGAGGCAGTGCTTGAGCTCACTGGCGGCGCGGGCGCAGAGGCCGTCATCGATTTCGTCGGTGAAAAAGGCACCACCACGAAAGGCCTCAAGATGACGAGGCCGATGGGCAGCTACTACGTCGTCGGTTACGGCGAGGACATCAAGATCCCGACCGTCGACATGGTCATTACCGAGAAGAACATCATCGGCAACCTCGTCGGCACCTGGGCGGAGCTGGTCGAGCTTATGGCGCTTGCAGATCGCGGTCTCGTCGATCTGACGACCGTCGAATATCGGCTCGCCGACGCCAACCAGGCGCTCAAGGATCTTCACAACGGCAAGATTCATGGCCGCGCCGTTCTGATCCCCTGATCATTCGCAGTTTCAACCGTGGGAGGAGACCACTCAATGACAAGAAAGCAGTTCCTGAAAACGTCCATCTGCGCCCTGGCGATCTCGATTGCCCAGGGCGCGGCGGCCGCCGATATCGACTATGGTGCTTATGGCGATTATGCGAAATACGGCAGCACGCCCGATGTCGCCGGCGCCTGCTCCTATGAGGCGATCGACCAGAAGGATTATTCCGGCCGCACGCTGAAGGTGATCAGCCACGCCGTGCCTGTCATCGGCGAGCCCACCGCGCTGCATGCCAAGCAGTTCGAGGCGCTGACCGGCGCTAAGGTCGATGTTGTGCACATCCCCTTTGGCGACCTCTACCAGCGCATCATGATCCCGTTCCAGACACAGCAGGCCGCCTATGACGTGCTGTTTTATCCGTCGCTCTGGATCGGTGACTTCCACAATTTCCTGGCGCCCGTCCCGGCCACCTACAAGGACGTCAGCGGGCTGAAGGACGTCACGGCCAATTACAGGGACGTGGCGACCTGGGGTGACGAAATGGTGCAGTACCCGGTTGACGGGGACCGGCACTACATGAAGTACCGCTCCGACATCTTCGACAATGCCGACATGCAGGCGAAGTACAAGACGGACACCGGCAAGGACCTGCGCGTGCCGCAGACGTGGGAAGAATACAACGAGGTCGCCAAGTTCTTCTCCGGCTGGGACTGGGCGGGCGACGGCCAGCCGCACTTCGGAAGCGCGGAAGTCACCAAGCGTGACGACCTGATGTTTTCCGCCTTCATCAGCCGTGTCGCGGCCTACGCCAAGAACCCCAACGTCAAGGGCGGCTTCTTCTTCGATCTGGAGACGATGGAGCCACAGGTCAACAATCCGGGCTGGGTCAAGGGTCTGGAAATGTTCATCGACGCCCAGAAGGCATTCCCGCCGGGGGGCAGCAACTTTGGCCTCGGCGACGAGATCTTCTCGTTCGGCGGCGGCCAGACATTGATGAGCTATTCCTGGGATGATGCCTTCATCCAGGCACAGGAGGCAGACAGCCCGATCCGCAACAAGGTCGCGGCTGCGCCGCTGCCGGGTGCGAACGAGGTCTGGAACCGCACGACCAAGAGCTGGGACAAGTTCGAGACGCCGAACGCACCACCCTACATCACGTGGGGCTGGACCTCGGCTGTCGCGAAGGCATCGAAGAACCAGGACATGGCCTTCGACTATCTCTGCTTCTTCTCCAACGAGGCCAACACCACGCTCGACCTGCAGATCGGCCGCTTCGGGGTGAACCCGTATCGTACGACGCACTTCGATCCGAAGTTCTGGCAGGACAAGCTCGGCTGGGAACAGAAGGTCGCGGAAACCTATGTCCAGACGTTGAGCGGCATGGACGACAGCACAAACCGCGTCTTCGACCTGCGGGTGCCCGGCGTGAACCAGTTCATGTCGTCGCTCGCAAACGGTGTGGCGGAAGCCATGGCAGGGCAGAAGAGCGCGCAGGAAGCGCTTGACGGGGTTGCCGCCCAGTGGACGGAGATCCGCGACAAGATCGGCACCGATCGCGTGCGCGAGGCCTATGCCAATGTCGTGGCGCTTGAGGATCGCGGCCGCTAAGGCCCGCATCTCTTCAGGCAAGCCGGGGATCATCCCCTGAAAAGG
>JAVBSF010000005.1:0-5706 GCA_031556925.1 Pararhizobium sp. | reverse complement strand
CTCTTGCATAGCCGCCACATCTATCTCATAGAGCGTAAAGTGGCGGGCCTATCCTCAATTGAAGAGAGGCCCGCCGCTTTACGCTCTAGCTGTAGGAGAAATTTTTCACAGTCTAGGCTTTAAGAAGCGTCAACCTTATCTTCAAAAGTAGGCTCTTCATCGGGCTCAAAGTCTTCTAATGTCTTAGACTTTCGCCCAGAAATCAGGCGAGCCATAGATAGCACTGCCGCCACCCCTAAATATAGCCAGGAACAGCCGAAGAACATCAGGGCGAAGTGGTGCAGCAACCCATAGAAAATAAACATGGCAAAAAGCACCGTCAAGAACACCGTTTGGAAGGACGCGACTCTAACGTGGAGGCGCTTAAAGCTTGGAAACTTCCATCGGCTGATCATAAAGTACCCGACACCTAACAAGGCAACGATAAGGATAGCCGCACGCATCGACTCGCTCAAAACCAGCAACTGCTGAAAGTCATTGGAGACGAGCAGTAAGTTTAAAGAGACAATCGCAGAAGCAGCTCCAGGAATGGGCAAGCCGGTAAAATTCTTGCTAAAGGAATCGGCAAATTCCGAATCAACCTTTGACTGAGAGGCCATCACGTTATAGCGAGCCAGGCGCAAAATTCCACAGACGGAGTAGATCATGGCAGCGCCGGCAAACAAAAAGAAGTAATGGTTGAGCGCAGTCTGAGAAAAGCTCTTTAGAACGATGACGGAAGGGGCAACGCCAAAAGTGATGGCATCTGAAAGAGAGTCAAAGATGCCACCAAATTCACTTTCAGCTTTCATAGCGCGAGCAATGGCTCCGTCGAGTAGGTCGGCAAAGGCCGCTAGCAAGAGCAAAAGAGCGGTGGTAGTAAGCACATCTGCATCGACGCTGCCGATTGGCATGAGGCAAATTTTAAAGATGGCAAACAATCCACAAGAAAGTGCAAAGGCAGTAATTATATTGGGAAGTAAGGGGACTTTTTTCATTTTAAACCCAAATAAATAGAAGAAAAATAATCAAAATAAAAAACAAACAAAATAATATATTGTTGACTCAATAATGTCAAGGGCGAGCAGCGGCGTTTAACAACTTTCCATAGAGGAATCTAGGCGAAGGAGTGGCCACTTTAAGAGGGCATCTACAAAATTGCGATTAGAATGCTTTGATAGAGACCTGAAATCTCTAAGTGGGAATTGACGGTAGGCGGTAAAGGGGAGCTTACAAAGTTTGAGCGGATGATTTGTGAGACTAGGATTTTACTGTAAGTAGCTCAAAGTTGTTAGCTACTTACAGTAAAATTTAGCCGCATGTTGATCACATTTAGCAGACACCCTCTAAGGAATATAGCTTGTGTGTTGAGAGTCTACCAAATTTACCACTGAGAGGCAGCAGTCTAGGAGCAACACATATTTTTTGTTCACGCAGACACATTTTTTTTCAAAAAGCTCAGCAATCAAATCTGCATTGTAGTCATCGCCAAAATAATTCAAGAATCGAGTCCTCTTTCCTCCGTGAGTCCAGTTGAGTTCGTTAGGATGACGCTGAAAGATTGTGCGCACTTCGCGTTTCAGACATTTTTTGGCAACGTTGCGAATGCAGTACACAAAAGTGATGAACTGTCTTTTATCGCGAGTTTCTCCGCGACTAATCTGATCACCTTGCAGATGCTTTTCTTCGATATAGTCGATATACTCTCTACCGTCATCTAGTTCTTGAAGCTTTAAAACGGGCAACGAAAGGATTTTCTTGTAGCCACCTAAGGCCTTAACAAGATTTATAGGATAGTAAGCTAGTTCCGGCATTTCGCGGAGGCATTCATTTTTTTCATCATCCCAGGAACATTTAGCTTGAAAGTAAGGCAAAGCAATATCATTAATAACATTAATTTCTTTATTTTTTTGATCAGAGCTATTTTTTCCCAAGCAGCAACCAAAATTCTCCCCATTATAAATTAGATCTAATTCTATCACTTTTACCTCCCGATACGTTTATTCTAACAGTAACAAACAAATAAATTTCTTACAAAGAAACAAAAAAAACAAAGAACAGACGAATAAACAATAAACTAATTTAAACTATTCAAAGTTATCGCAAAGAATGGGCTGAGGGCCTGCTAACAAATCATCCGATTAAGTTATAAACAGACTCCGAGAAAGACAGATTCTTGATAAACTTCCAATAGACTTCGTCGATTAGGAACAATCGCTTTGTCAGCTATCGAATTTTCCTATAGCTAAGTGCTATTACACAGAAAGTTTAACGTCGTCAAGGGGGTGGTTGGATCAACTGCAATAGGGCCAACACTTCATCATCGCCAACACCCTGATTTTCAATAGCTTCCACCAACTCGACCTCTTCGACAGAATAGGCATGCAAAGAGGAGTAAACTCTTTGCAATACCCAATCCAATGAAGGTTTTGTTACCTCGCAAGGATGTAACAGCCTAAAAGCAAAAATTTCGCTCAACTCGCGCATAGTTTTATCTTTAGTTACTGCCAATGAATCCTTCAAAAGGCCCCATTTTACCTTTCCAGCTGCTGAGCAGCTGAGTCGTCGGATAATAGAACTGCGGCGACAACTCGATTGTCTCCTCTCCGACAGGAGAGCCGCAAATGGCTTCTAAGATTTGGCGATCGCGCAACACAAGAGCTTGTTTGACAGACTCAGGGCTGTCAGCACCTGTGCTGTTTTTTAAGGGAGCGAAGGTTTGCGAACGCGGATAGAGGACAGCTTTGACCTTGGAAGCCCTTGGCAGCAGATCAAAGATAAAAGTCTCGAATTTCCACCCCTTAGGTCCTGTTGGGTAAGAAGCCTTATGGGCCAGATGCCATGGCAAGGGCTCACTATAGGCATCATTGATTAAGAAATCGATGTCAAAAGTAAAGAGGCTGATATTTGCCAGGCGATGTTTTAGCTGCCCATCATCAGCTGTCACTTGGCGCTCGCTATCACTCATCTCGGAATATTCAACAATTTGGCAACCTAACCCATCATCGTTGGCAACCAACATCCCCACACTTTCTTGAGGAGAATTTCGTTCAATACACTTGATAGTAACTTGGCATTTTTCCGCGTGATGGAAAGCGGCGAGTTCAAAATCAAAAGGATCGGCAAGGGGATTATCAACTAAGATGTAATTGACAATTGAGATGCCAATTTGCTGCCACTTAGCAGCAATGCCGCTATCGGCAAAAGCTTTTAGGCTACAGCCATTGCCATCAGGACCTTTAACAATAGCGCCGTTGGGGTGGCGCATCAAAAGGCCATTATCATCTAAGAAAGGCAGCTCAGCTTGGGTAAAGAAGTCGATTTGCGCCGGGTCTAACCCAAAAAGGTTGTGTGTCTGAAAAAAACTCACAGTCGCGCTATGGTTTTCTGGAGACGTCATGATTGCTAATGGCAGCAAGCGCCCGGCTTGCAAACTAGCGGCAGCGACTTTTTCGGCTACAAGTTGAAAAAGGCTTTTTTCCTTAATTGGAGAAATTGGATATGTGCCCTTGGGGAGAGCATACCCCAAGCGAGAGCCTTGGCCGCCGGCAACCAGCAGGCATCCAACTTTGCCATTAGCAACGAGCTCGCGTCCAAGCAGCTGCAGCGAGGGGCTGCCAGAAGAGACATACTCATTAAATGGAGCGAAGCTTTTATCGCTCTTTTCCTGAGGGCGGACATCTTTGAGATATTCTTGCTGAGCAGCGAGAGTTGGCAGGTCGATAGCAGAGAGTGAAGTGAGCAGATTTTCTTGCTGTTCAGCAGTCAGCGCTTGCCAATCATCAAAGAGGTGTTTTTGGCCATGGGCCGAAAATTGCTCGTAAGCGGTTTTAAAGTTCATCACAGGTGAAATTATAGTTGTTTGTTCAGCAAACAGTGGTTGGATGGAGAGCATCAGCAAACAAATAGCATGTGCAATTGTCGCAGGTCGCAGTCGTTGTCTAGTCAAGAACTACCTCCACAGCATAGATTATTTTGATTGTTCAAGACGATACAGCAAAGGGGATCTTCTTGCAAGCAACTGTCTAAGTTACCTCAATAGCCCAGGTTGTTTTAGCAAGTTGTGAACATTGAAAAGGTTGATGCTGTCCGAAAATGGCGAGTATAAAATTCATCGCTGACCTATAATGAAGAGAGCACTCAGACATAAACAACTTACCCACAGCACTTAACATGGAAAGTGACGACATTTATTACAAAGCTATGCTCGCGCGCGATTATCGCTTTGATGGCAAGTTTTACATTGCTGTGAAGACTACAGGTATCTACTGTCGCCCCATTTGTCCAGCTAAGCCTAAGCGCGAAAATGTAGAGTTCTTTCTAGATGCCATTTCCGCTGAAAAGGCAGGTTACCGCCCCTGCCTGCGTTGCCACCCTGAATTTTCGCCAGACAGCATAAGTTGGCCAGGCAAATCCCCCATAGTGCAAAAAGCCCTGCAGCTTATCTCCCAAAACGCCCTATTCGACAGCAGCATTGAGACTTTTGCGCTTAAGTTCAATTTAAGCGCACGCCATTTGCGAAGGTTATTCGAAAGAGAAGTAGGGCTTTCTCCAAAGCAAATCTCTGACATCCACCGCTTAAATTTTGCCTACAAGCTTATCTGTGAAACAGGATTGGAGCTTATCCAAGTGGCGTTTGCCTCAGGTTTCTCCTCACTTAGGCGCTTCAACGATGCTTTCAAAAAGCGCTATCGCCATCCTCCTAGGAACATTAGAAAGGCTAAATCAATCCCAAATACAAATGAATTTAGCCTACACATTTCTTACCGACCACCTTTTGATTGGCAAAGCACCTTGGCATACTTTGCCAATCACCGTATTCCCTTTATTGAAACCGTCACAGCCGACAGTTACCAACGCCTTTTTAAGGAAAATGCTTCCGTTGGACTTTTCACCGTCAAAAACGATCCCCAAAAAGCGCAGCTAAAAGTTAACATTTTTTGCCATGACCCCAAAGTGCTCTTCACTGTCGTCAACCGCGTACGAAAAATGTTTGACCTGAACTCCGATCCGCTTCTCATTAGCAATCAATTTTCCACCTTCCCCTTTTTAAAAAGCCTGCTTGAAGAATTCCCAGGCTTGCGCATAGCTTCTGGCTGGGATCCCTTTGAAATTGCCATTGGCACAATCTTGGGACAAGTTGTTTCCGTCAAACAGGCCACAACTTTAGTAGAAGAGCTTATAAAAAATTATGGCAATGAGATTATCCACCCTCTTACATATGAGAAATCATTTTTATTTCCCTCGCCTGAACGCTTAGCCGAGGCATCGTTAGAAGAAATAAAGACCACCCAGCAGCGCAAGCAAGCTATTCGAGAACTTTCTCGATTACTTTTAAGCGGAGAAATCTCTTTTGCTGAGCATCAGAATCAAGCCACTTTGAAAAAACAACTTCAAGCGATAAAAGGCATCGGAGCATGGACAGCTGAATACATTTGCCTGAGGGGCTTTGGCGACAGCGACGCCTTGCCTAAAGGCGATCTGCTCCTCAAAAGGGCTCTAAAGCAATCTACTCAGCACTTTGACCTACAACAACTTGCCCCTTGGCGAGGATACTTGGCCGTCTACCTATGGAAAAAATTCGCTTCACAAAGGAATTCAGATGAAACCATTTAAATATAAATTTATCGACTCACCAGTCGGCACGCTTAAACTCGTCACCAGAGGCGAGAAACTAGTCGCCATTTTATGGGATAACGAAAAACTCAACCGCGTCAAACTTAGCGA
>JAVBSF010000127.1:0-12051 GCA_031556925.1 Pararhizobium sp. | reverse complement strand
TTGTTCGACATATTCTGCGGCTTGAACGGCGCTACCCTCAGCCCCCGGTTGGACGCCAGCCGGCAAAGCCCGGCCACGAGTACCGTTTTTCCGACATCCGAGCCGGTTCCCTGAAGCATGATCGATCGTGTCATGACTATTTTCCTAGCATCGAAGAACAATGCTGAAAAGCCATATCTTGCCGCAATTTAGCCACCTTCCCTAACGTCGGGACACCGCAGGATCGGGCAGCATCGTCCATGAGATATGCAATGTTTGCATAGTATTCAAAAAGCGACATGTCGTGACGAATTTGACCTCGATTTTCCCGGTGATCGAGCGTATATCCCGCCCATCAAAGTCATACGGGGCGCGCGCCGCCCCACACCCGGGATCCAGACTGCCATGCTGTTCATCTTCTCCAAGCCAAACTTCGTCCAGATCGCCTGGAATTCCTGCGTTCCGCGCAGCCAGTCGCGCGTGCGCAACACGGAGATGTCCGCGCCGCTCGGCCCCCTCGGCTTCGTGCGCACCCGCAACGTCGGCTGATCCAAAGACGCTAGACAAGCGCTCCCAAGCGAAAACCATGCCGCGCCCGGATATCGGGGAAGGCATTTTTCTTGGCCGGCCTTCAGGACAATCTGTGGTTGGCGCATTGCGGCAGGGCCTGGACATGCGAAAACCGCACGTCCGGGCCCGGAACCGTGCGGTCTGCCAAAAAACGCATGGCATGACGATCAATCGTCAGCACACCGTCCGGGACGCAATACCTGATCCGGCCGGGCAGCGAGTGTCCCCCGCCGCAGGACGACAATTAGCGCGAGAGGGTTACCGGATCGTTAGTAAGCGGCCTTCCGATCCATAAAATCCGATTTTTTTCAGATTTTTTCGCAAGATCGAAAAAAACACCGAAAGGCGCAGACGGAACACAATCCGCCTGCATTGAAACAGGCAAACCGGCCACAATGTGAGCCAGCCCTGAAATTACGCCCAAAAGCCGGTCTTTTGCTCATTTTTTTGGCCCTGTTGTTATAATTCAACAACTTGGACGCGCCCTCGAAACTGTCATTTCCAGCAACGACCGGGCTTCTTCCGGCCCGTGGCGGTTGATTTCTGCTGGGGAATACTTACGCTGCCTCTCGACGACAAGAAGGGAACGGCGTGCCGTCTGACGGCGCGCCCCGAAAAGAATATCCCCGAAGCGTCGCAGGGGTGAACGACCAACCCTTTGCCGGTGTTGGCACCGACTGCAGCAGACCCATGCAATTGGGCCGCCGGGACATGCAGTATCCCGGTCTGCCCGGTGTTCGATCACTGCATTAAGACTGGGAGGTCTTAAATATGAAGAAGCTTCTTGCTTCCACGTTCCTTGCCGCCGGCCTGTATGCGCTCGCCGGATCGGCACAGGCCGCCGAATGCGGCGACGTCAGCATCGCAGAAATGAACTGGGCTTCGGCAGGCGTGGCGGCGCAGGTCGACAAGTTCGTTCTCGAGAACGGCTACGGCTGCACCGTGACGCTGGTGACCGGCGACACGATGCCGACCTTCACCTCCATGAACGAAAAGGCCGAGCCGGACGTCGCGCCGGAATTCTGGGTCAACTCCGTGCGCACCGCGCTCGATGCGGCCATCGCCGAAGGCCGTCTGATCCAGGCCGCGCCGCTGCTCTCCGAAGGCGGCGTCGAAGGCTGGTGGATTCCGAAATTCCTTGCGGACGCCCATCCGGACATCAAGACCGTTCAGGACGCGCTGAAGCATCCCGAACTGTTCCCTGCGCCGGAAGACCCGTCGAAGGCCGCCGTTCACAACTGCCCGTCGGGCTGGAACTGCCAGGTTTCGACCGCCAATCTCTACAAGGCCATCGAAGCGGAAAAGGCCGGTTTCGAACTGGTCGACACAGGCTCGGCCGCGGGTCTCGACGGCTCGATCGCCAACGCCTTCGAAAAGAAGACCGGCTGGCTCGGCTACTACTGGGCGCCGACCGCCATCCTCGGCAAGTACGAGATGACGAAGCTCTCCTTCGGCGTCGAGCACGACAAGGCCGAATGGGATGCCTGCACGGCCGTTCCGGATTGCCCGGCGCCGAAGGTCAACTCCTACCCGACCTCTGACGTCTACACCGTCGTCACCAAGGCCTTCTCTGAAAAGGCCGGCGTCGCGATGGACTATATGAAGACCCGCCAGTGGGACAACGGCACGGTCGGCAAGGTGCTCGCCTGGATGGGCGACAACCAGGGCACCAACGAGGATGCCGCCAAATACTTCCTCGAAACCTATCCGGATATGTGGACCAAGTGGGTCGCCCCGGATGTCGCCGAGAAGATCAAGGCGGCGCTTTGATACCGGCATCCCGGCCGGGCCTTCCCCGGCCGGGATTTTGACGCGACAAAAAAAGCGTGCGCAGGGCATTTTTTTCCTGACGAAAACGCAAACGTCGCAAACCGGGCACGGTCAGGCGGCGGATCATGCCAAAACCATGGTCGCACGCAGGGAGCGGCAAGATTCCCAGTGCCTGCCGGCTGCAGACCTGTCGAAGCGATCGCCGAGACGGACGCAAACGGCCCATAACTTCCGGTAGACAAAGGGGACAGGAATGGCACTTTGCGATGCATTGCCAGGATTCTTATGTAAATTTCCGGCCTTCAGCGACGCTTCGATCCGCGTGGCCCGCAAGAGTATCGACGATGGCTTCAAGGCGCTCGTCAGAAGCTATATCGACGTCATCGACGCGGCCGTGCAGCCGCTGCAATGGTTCCTGAATTTTCTGGAACGGCTTTTCGTCAGTTCGCCCTGGCCCATCATCCTGATCATCATGCTGGCAATCGTCTATTTCGGCAGCCGCAACATCAAGATTACCATCGGCACGGCGCTCTCCATGCTGGCCATCGGCCTGCTCGGACTCTGGAACGATACGATGGTGACGCTGGCGATGGTGACCGTCTGTACCCTCATCGCCATCATCATCGGCATTCCGATCGGCATCGTGATGGCGCGCTCGGACCGCGTCCAGGCCTTCGTCAATCCGATCCTCGACGTGATGCAGACGATGCCGAGCTTCGTCTACCTGATCCCGGTCGTCATGATCTTCGGCATCGGCAAGGTGCCGGGCCTGATCGCGGTCGTCATCTACGCCGTGCCGCCGATGATCCGCCTGACCAATCTCGGCATCCGCCTCGTCGACAAGGAAGTGCTGGAAGCGGCCGACGCCTTCGGCTCCTCCGGCTGGCAGAAGCTGAAGAACGTGCAGATGCCGCTGGCGCTACCCACCATCATGGCCGGCATCAACCAGACGATCATGATGTCGCTGGCCATGGTCGTCGTCGCTTCGATGGTCGGTGTCGGCGGGCTCGGCAAGAACGTGCTGCAGGCGATCAACAACCAGTTCTTCACCGTCGGCTTCCTCAACGGCTTTGCGCTCGTCGCCATCGCCATCATTTTCGACCGCACCAGCCAGGCCTATGGCCGCCGGCTTCAGAAGCATTCGGAGGTCATCCATGGCTAGTCATGCGATCGAGGTGAAGAACCTCTACAAGATCTTCGGACCGAATGGCGCGGCCTATGTCGATGCCGTGAGGAAGGGTATGGGCAAGGCCGAACTCAACGAAAAGCACGGCCACGTTCTCGGTCTTCAGGACATCAACATCTCCATGCCCGCCGGCGGTGTCATGGTGGTGATGGGGCTTTCGGGCTCGGGCAAGTCGACGCTCATCCGGCATATCAACCGGCTGATCGATCCGACCGCCGGCGAAGTCCTCTATGACGGCGTCGACGTCTGCAAGATGAACGAAAACGACCTGCGCGAATTCCGCCGCCACAAGACGGCGATGGTGTTCCAGAAATTCGCCCTGCTGCCGCACCGCACCGTCATCGAAAACACCGTTTACGGCCTGGAAATCCAGGGCGTGGCGGCAGACCAGAGCCGCAGCAGGGCGCAAGGATGGATCGAGCGCGTCGGCCTGAAAGGGTTCGAGAACCACTATCCGAACCAGCTTTCCGGCGGCATGCAGCAGCGCGTCGGACTTGCCCGCGCGCTCACCAACGACGCCGATATCCTGCTGATGGACGAAGCCTATTCGGCGCTCGACCCGTTGATCCGCGTCGATATGCAGACGGTGCTTCTCGATCTGCAGAAGGAGTTGAAGAAGACGGTCGTGTTCATCACCCACGATCTGGACGAGGCGCTGCGCCTTGGCGACAAGATCGCCATCCTGCGCGACGGCAAGGTCGTGCAGCAGGGCACCGGCCAGGAAATCGTCCTGAACCCGGCGGATGAATACATCACCGCCTTCGTCAAGGAAGTGAACCGTGGCCGCGTCATCAACGTGGAGACGATCATGATGCCGCTGGCCTCCGATCCGCAGGGCGTCCCGGTTGCACTCGGAACCTCGCTCGAAAGCGCGGCCCGCGCCATGACGTTCGCCCGGACGACGGCCGCCCATGTCGTCGACGCGAATGGAAAGCCTCTGGGATCTCTCGATCTTGCGGCGATCATCGCTTCGATGGTGACCCCCGTCAGCCACGAGCAGAAGGCCGCCTGACGCCAGCCTCTCCGCAATCCTGCAAAAACAAGGCCCGCCTGGAGGTTTTTCCATGGCGGGCTTTCTTTTGCCGGATGGGCAGCGCGTGCGCCTTCAGCATTGGTTAACCAAGTTCTTCCAATGTCGAAACCTCAGGCGCTGCTGATTCCACCCAGTATGGAGCCGGGCGCGAACGACAACGGATGCCTTGCGGCACCTTTCGGCGATCCCAATGACGCGGACCCTGGCAGCAACATCGACCGGCTATGTGGTCCATCCCGTGCCCCCCGGCGCGACCGACGGCCTGCACGAGCGGTTGATCAATGCAGCAACGGCGTGGCTTTCGGCAACCGGCCTGTTTATCATCCTGCTGACATTGACCCCCTTTCAGGGTGCAAGCTTCGGCGATACGCCAAGCGGCGCCGACGGCAATATCGTCAATCAGGTCGGTTATCTCTCGCTCGGCGCGATCTATCTCTTTTCCATGCTCGCCTTCGTCGACCGGCGGGTGTTGATCAGCGCGATCTCACCGAGCTGGATGATCATTTTCGCCATCGCCTTCTGGGCGGCGCAACGCGCCTCCCTGCCGGAAGCGGCGACACGCGGCGTTCTCCTGACGCTGATCGCCACCATCCCGGTCGCAGCCATCGTGCTGCTGCCGCGCCGCGAGCGGGATTTCATCAATGCCGCTGCAAACGCCGTTCTGCTGCTGATCCTGATCGACTATGCGGCGCTGGTCATCATGCCGGACGCCGCCATCCACACCGCGGCCAGCGGCGAGCCCTGGCATGCCGGATCATGGCGCGGGCACCTGCTGCACAAGAACTTCGCCGCACCGCTGTTTTCCGTGCTGGCCATGTTCGGCATCTATTGCTGGCGAAGCGGCCTCAATTGGCGCGGCCCGGCAATTACGCTGCTGGCCATCGTCTTCGTGCTCAACACACAGTCGAAAACCACGATCGGCTTTCTGCCGCTGGCGATCATGACCGTGTTCCTGACCCGCGCGACGGGCCGGCCGCTGTTCACGGTCGCCACGCATCTCCTCATGACGGCCGCCATCGGGCTCCTCACCATCGGCACCGTCATCTTCCCGAAGATGCTGCCGGTGACCGAGGCGATCATCGAGGATTCCACCTTCACCGGCCGCGACGAAATCTGGATCTTCGGCATCCAGAACCTGATGAAACAGCCCTGGACCGGATACGGCACCTTCAGCTTCTGGCTGACGCCGGTTGTGACGCGGCAGGAGCCGAACTATGAGGCCAGCTGGGATGTGCGCGGTATCGTCTCGGGCCATAACTCCTATCTCGATACGCTTCTTTATTTCGGTATCCCCGCAGGGATGGCCGTCATCCTGATCCTGACGCTGAAACCGATGCGCGACTATTGCCGGGCATACGGCACGCCCGCAAACCGCCGCCTTGCCGATTTTTTCATGATGGTGGTGGTGCTGATGACCTATGTCGGCATGCTCGAAGCCTTCATCCTGTCACGCGCCGATCCGCTCTGGATGATGTTCGTGCTCGGCGTCTTCGGCCTTAGCATGCTGTCGCGCCGCGCCGTGCGCAACTGAGGCTCAGGACCGATCGACATTCTGTTCAGGCCGAGTCGAAAATGGTGATTTTGTGTGACGCGGAGCGCAGCGTACATCGGTACCTGAGCACCGGAAGCACGCAAAAGCGCCATTTGCAGGCCGGGCTGGGCCGAATGTTGATTGGTCCTAGGCAACCGCCTTCTGCCGGATGCTGCCCGTCACATAGGGCTTCAGCTTCAGGAACGGCTTTTCGATGAAGACCCAGGAGAGGCTTGCGAACAGGATCGTCAGCGGGGCCGCAAGCGCAAACAGCAGCGGGCCGTTGTGATGGGTCCAGTCGAGCTGGCTGACAAGCGTCTGCTGGATCGGAAAGCCATAGAGGTAGATGCCGTAGGAAACATCGAAGCGGGCGATCGCCTTTGGAAGACGAAGCGGCAGCATGCCGATATAGACGACGCAATAGGTGAAGAACGGCGTCACCAGGAAGGCCAGCTGGCGATCCTGCAGCATCAGGGCGACGGAGATCGCCGCCGATGCCAGAAACAGGCTCCAGTGCAGCCTGATATGCTCGCGCCACTGGAAAAAGGCGCAGCCGACAAAGAAAAAGAAGACAATGATCGTCCAGTGATAATTGCCTTCGCTGAGACCGAAACCGAAGGCATAGGACCCGACCGTCGCCATGATCGTCGTCAGGACGAGGAAGCCGGTGAACAGTTCCCGGCTCTTCAGCACGTTTAGCGCCAGCATCGCCGACATCAGGATATAACAGTAGAATTCCGGCTTCAGCGTCCACAGATTGACATTGACGATGTGCGGCACCGGATTGGTCTCGAACAGGCCCGGAAGCTCGAAACGGATGCGCCCGACGATATTGCCGAAATATTCATAGAAACGCGGATCGGAAAAATAGTCTGACAGGACATAGCTCGTCAGCAGCGGCCCGAAAATGATCGCCGACAGCACGACTTCGACGAAAAGCGCGGGCACGATGCGAATGAGGCGAAGCGCGATGAAGGGCCGTACGGCATTGGTGCGCAGCGCGCTGCCGGTCACGAGAAAGCCGCTGAGCGCGAAGAAGGCCGGAACGAGGCTCAGGAGAAACAGGCCGTGAAGCCCGACCCAATCCTGCGACGTATCCTTGCCGGCAACCCAGGCGGAATGCGCTCCGAGAATCAGAAGCGCCAGCGCCAGACGCATGAAATTGAAGCCCGGCCCCTCGCCCTTGTTCGCGACAAGAACGTCTCCGATGCTTGGCAGGGAACGATATTTCTCGAACATGATCTCACCCGATAGCGCGTGGCTGGCAGCTTACCGGCGGCAAAATGCGCTTGTTTCGGGATGTGTACAAATATTGCTTGATATTAACCCTACCGAGCGGAAACCAATCCGGCCGCTACTACCTTGCAATCATATAAGGATATCTTTATATGATTTCATCACCTCCAACCCGGGAACCTTGTCATGCCACAGTCCAATCCGCTTTCCGACCTTCTCGCGGCCAAGGGCGTGCTGCTCGCCGATGGTGCGACCGGCACCTCGCTGTTCGCCATGGGTCTCGAGGCAGGCGAAGCGCCGGAGCTCTGGAACGAGGCCAAGCCGGAGAACATCACCAAGCTGCATCAGGATTTCGTCGATGCCGGCGCCGATATCATCCTCACCAACTCCTTTGGCGGCACCCGCCATCGCCTGAAGCTGCACAATGCGCAGGACCGGGTTCATGAGCTTAACCGTCGTGCGGCCGAGATCGCCCGCGCCGTCGCCGACAACGCGCCGCGCAAGGTGATCACCGCCGGCTCCGTCGGCCCGACCGGCGAATTGCTGATCCCGCTCGGCGCGATGAGCTACGAGGATGCCGTTTCCGCCTTCGTCGAACAGATCGAGGGCCTGAAGGCCGGCGGTGCGGACGTGGCCTGGATCGAAACCATGTCCTCGCCGGACGAAATCCGTGCGGCGGCCGAAGCCGCGACCAAGGTCGGGCTTCCCTACGTCTATACCGGCTCCTTCGACACGGCCGGCAAGACGATGATGGGCCTGCATCCCAAGGACATTCACAGCGTCGCCAGGGATATCGGCGAAGGCCCGATCGCCGTCGGCGCCAATTGCGGCGTCGGCGCGTCCGACATCCTGTCGTCGCTGCTGGACATGACCAGCGCCGATCCGGACGCCGTCGTGGTCGTCAAGGGCAATTGCGGCATTCCGGAATTCCGCGGCTCGGAAATCTACTATTCCGGCACACCGCCGCTGATGGCCGATTATGCCCGTCTTGCCCGCGATGCCGGTGCCCGCATCATCGGCGGCTGCTGCGGCACCTCCTGCGAACACCTCGCCGCCATGCGCGGCGCGCTCGACAGCTACCAGCCGGGCGAGCGCCCGACACTGGATGTCATCGTCGAGCGCATCGGCCCGTTGCGCAACAAGACCGCCAACGAAACCGCTCCCGCCCCCTCGCGCGAACGTGGCCGCCGCCGCAGCTGACGGCGACGGGAGGTCCGGCGCGCTGCTGATTGCAGCGCTTCCGCGCACCAGTTTTGCCCCAGCCTCATCGGTTATCAGAGAGCGACATTGAGCTCGATCGCGAGGGCTGCTGCCGTTCGAAATGCACCGTTTCACTCGGGGCTGCTCCTCCGAGACGAACCGAACTGACGAGGAAAACCGCATGACCACCCTGCCCGATCGCGACGCCGTTGCCGTAAAGCTTGCCGCCCTTGCCGAACCGGATCGTTCCTATCTGGAGTTGCTGATGCAGAACCCGGTTCAGGACGATCATCTGCTGGAGGGACTGAACCATCATCTGGATCTGTCCGCCGGCGGACGTTTCCTCAATTCGCTCAAGCTGGAGAAGCTTGGCGAGTGGTTGGGACATTCCGCCCCCGCCCGGCTTCAGATTCGCCTCATGGAAATCGCCCGTTCAGGCCAGCATGCCGCCTATCAGGCGTTCCGGGCCGGCCTCACCCGTTCGGGTGGATTGCAGCGCGCCTACCCGGAAGCCTGAGCCGTCACTCCGGCGCGCCCGGCATCCTGCGGGTCACCGCTATGATCGGGCCCATGGAGTGTTTGTTGTCGTAACGGTTCAGGGTCGGCGCATAGAGGCTTGAAATCGAGCCATCGAGAAACAGCGCGTTCGGACAAGCGAGAGCGTCGCGGAACAGGGTCGCGAAATCATGGAAGCGGATCCTTTCCAGAGAGATCGCCAGCAGCACATTACCCTTGCCATCGACACCGACGCCATTGCGGATTTGCAAACTGTCGCTGCCTGGCAGAAAGGCGGGATGAAGCGCGCCATCGACCACCAGCATGGGACCGGACTGGGTAGCGAAATCCGGTTTGTGGCCGCCTGCGATATATGCTTCGGTTTCCTGCACACCGGCAGTCTTGCCTTCAATGAAGAAGATACCGTTGGGCTTGAGATAGAAATTCCCCCAACCGCTCCCCCGTGCGGCCGGCTTTCGCTCCACGCCGTCGGTGACGAGCAGACCGACCGAACTCAGATCGGCCTCGTACATGCCGCCATTCATCGCAAAGACGAGATAATCCTGCTCGCGACGCAAATCCTCCATCAAGGGCTGGAAACCGCCATAGGGTTTGCCGTCCCGGCCCTGATGGGCGATTCGGATATGATCCTTCGCGGGATCGAAGCGGCAGACGGCATAGGACCGGCCGAGATGGGAGACGGTTTCGCAGGCCGCCTCAGCGGCATCGATAGCGGTGAAAGCGGCCATGGCAATTCCAAGACAAATGAGGCGAAGCATACCGATGCCCTGTTGCGGAAGTACAGATAGTTGCAGCAGGAAGGCAGCAAAAGCGAGGCGATTCAACGCTCAAGCGCTGCCATATGAAACTGTAGCTGCTCAGGCGGATAGCGATGCTCCGCTCCGACAGGACAAGCCGCGCGCGCCAGACAGCCTGCCTGCATGCAGCCGACCTCCCCCGCCGGGGTTTTCAGATGGGCGCGACACGGGTGGAGCTGGAAGCCATATGCCGTGATCGCACCGGCGGGACAGTGTTTCTGGCAGGGTTTTCCAGCGCAGCTGTCGCAAGGATGATCTGCGGTTTGAGACGCCTGCATGTCCAGCGGGAAACCGAATCCCAGAGCACCGCGATAACCGTGCCAGAGACCGTAGACGGGATGGATGAGAATTCCGAGCGGTGATGGCTTCAACCCTTCCGCCTGCATCGCCCAGCGCTGGAACGGCTGCCAGGGCGGATCGGACGGGAAATAGACCGTTGCGCCAAAGTGTTCGGCCAGCGGCCGCAGCACCGCCCTGGACCAGTTGTCGAGCGGATGCTCGCCGCCAAGGTCCGGCTGCGCCTCTCTCCAGGCCGAAAAGGGCTGCCAGAACGAACCTCCGACATTGCCGACAAGCACGACACTTTGCGCCGGCCCGCCACCCTCAAGGCGCGGGGCATTTTCGGCCCCACCGGCATCCACCACGCCACGCAAAAAAAGACCGTGCGGCCAAAGGGCCGCACGGAGTTTTTCAAGCACATGATCTGTGGTCGCCGGGCCGGTCATTTCGGCTTCGGTCCCTGTGTGTGATAATGCGGTCGCCAGACTTCTTTCTGAATGAAATCAGCTACCTGCGCCGCTCCGCCTTGCTCCCTGGCTTGCTCGGGCTCTCTTCAAGTGAAGGCGTCGGGCATCGAGTCCTTGCGCTTGGCGATGTAGGCGAGAAGCGCCTGATCGATGTCGGCGTCGAGCGGCGGCGCCTCGTAGTGATCGAGCCAGCTGCGGGCGAGCGCGTTGGCACGCTGCTCGATGCGCTTTTCGCCCTCCACTTCCCATTGCTCGAAGGAATTGTTGTCGGCAAGCGCCGAGCGGTAGAAGGCGGTCTGGAAGTTGGCCTGGGTATGGGCGCAGCCGAGATAATGGCTGCCGGGACCGACCTCGCGGATGGCGTCGAGCGCCTGGGCGTTTTCGGAAAGATCCACGCCCTCCGCCATCTTCTGCATCATGCCGAGCTGGTCCTGATCGATCATGAATTTCTCGTAGGACGAGACGAGGCCGCCTTCCAGCCAGCCCGCGGCATGGAGCACGAAGTTGGTGCCGGCCAGCAGCGTCATGTTCAGCGTGTTGGCGGATTCGTGCGCCGCCTGCGCATCCGGAACCTTCGAGCCGCAGAGCGAGCCGCCGGTGCGGAAGGGAAGGCCGAGACGCCGGGCAAGCTGCCCCGCCCCATAGGACACCAGCGACGGCTCCGGCGTGCCGAAGGTCGGCGCGCCCGACTGCATCGAGATCGACGCTGCGAAGGTGCCGAACAGCACGGGCGCGCCCTTGCGGATCAGCTGGGTGAAGGAGGCGCCGGCCAGCACTTCGGCCAGAATCTGGGTCAGCGTGCCGGCCACCGTCACCGGGCTCATCGCGCCGGAGAGGATGAAGGGCGACACGACGCTTGCCTGATTGTGGCGGGCATAGACCTTCAGCGCGCCCAGCATGGTCTCGTCGAAGACCATGGGCGAGTTGGCGTTGATCAGGTTCAGCGTCACGCAGTTGTTCTCGACGAAGTCGTCACCGAAGACCAGCTTGGCCATGGCGATCGTGTCTTCCGCGCGCTCGGGCGCCGTCACCGAGCCCATGAACGGCTTGTCGGAATATTTGATGTGGCTATAGACCATATCGAGGTGACGCTTGTTCACCGGGATATCGACCGGCTCGCAGACTGTGCCACCCGAAGAGTGCATCGACGGCGCCATATAGGCGAGTTTTACGAAATTGCGGAAGTCCTCGATCGTCGCATAGCGGCGCACGCCTTCGAGGTCACGCACGAAGGGAGGACCGTAGACCGGAGCGAAGACGGTCGCCTTGCCGCCGATCTCGGCGCTGCGCACCGGATTGCGGGCGTGCCAGGTAAAGGTCTTCGGAGCCGTTTTCAGAAGTTCGCGGCAGAGGCCCTTGGGGAAATGCACCCGTTCGCCCCTGACATCGGCGCCGGCTTCCTTCCACAGCGCCAGCGCTTCGGCATCTTCGCGGAATTCGATGCCGATTTCCTCAAGGATCAGGTCGGCATTCCGCTCGATGAGCTC
>JAVBSF010000384.1:0-7433 GCA_031556925.1 Pararhizobium sp. | reverse complement strand
CAGCTCATGCTCAGCTGCGCCGCGCTGGGTGTCATGTTTATCGGCATGACCCGTCCCGAAAGCGCAACCTTCCGCGTCATCACGCTCGTCTTTGCCGGCATCATCGCGCTGCGCTACGGCTTCTGGCGCACGACCGAAACGCTGCCGGACATTTCCGAGCCGCTGAATTTCATTCCCGGCCTCCTGCTTTATCTCGCCGAAATGTATTGCCTGGCGATGCTGGCGATCAGCTTCTTCATGGTCATCGCGCCGGTGAAGCGCAAGACGCCTGACATGGGCGAGGTCGCCAGCCTGCCGACCGTCGATGTCTTCATCCCGAGCTACAACGAGGATGCCGAGCTTCTCGCCATCACGCTCGCCGCCGCGAAATCCATGGCCTATCCCAAGGACAGGCTGAACATCTTCCTCCTGGACGATGGCGGCACCGATGCCAAGCGCAACCACAAGGATCCGCGCGTCTCCGTCGCCGCGGTCCGCCGGCACGAGCAGTTGAAGGCGCTCTGCAACGCCATGGGCGTGACCTATCACGCCCGCCAGAAAAACGACCACGCCAAGGCCGGCAATCTCAATGAAGGCCTGAAGATATCGACCGGCGAGCTCGTCGTCGTCTTCGATGCCGATCATGCGCCGGTGCGTGACTTCCTGCGCGAGACCGTCGGCTTTTTCGCCAGGGATGAGAAGCTGTTCCTCGTCCAGACGCCCCACTATTTCCTCAATCCCGATCCGCTCGAAAAGAACCTCAAGACCTTCGCCCGCATGCCGTCGGAAAACGAGATGTTCTACTCGATCCTGCAACGCGGTCTCGACAAGTGGAACGCTTCCTTCTTCTGCGGTTCCGCGGCCGTGCTGCGCCGTTCTGCGCTCGAAACGACCGATGGCTTTTCCGGCCAGTCGATCACCGAGGATTGCGAGACCGCCCTTTCGCTGCATTGCCAGGGCTGGCACAGCGTGTATGTCGACAAGCCGCTGATCGCCGGTCTGCAGCCGGAAACCTTCGTGTCCTTCATCGGCCAGCGCGCCCGCTGGTGCCAGGGCATGCTGCAGATCCTCATCCTGAAGCGGCCGTTTCTTGCCAGGGGCCTGACGATTCCGCAGCGCATCTGCTACGCCGGCATCAACATGTTCTGGCTGTTTCCGATCTCGCGGCTCGCCTTCATGTTCTCGCCGCTGCTCTACATCTTCTTCTCGCTGGAAATCTATCGCGCCAATATTCTGGAATTCGCCTCCTATGCGGTGACCTATCTCATCAGTTCGTTCGCCATGCAGAGCTATCTTTATGGCCGCGTGCGCTGGCCGTGGATTTCCGAGCTTTATGAATATGTGCAGGCCGTCTTCCTGTTCGGCAGCATCGTCAGCGTGATCAGAAATCCGCGCAAGCCCACCTTCAACGTCACCGCCAAGGGGCAGACACTCGATAAAAGCATGCTCTCGCCGCTGGCCGCTCCTTATTTTGCGATTTTCTTCCTGCTGCTCGCCGCCGCTGTCTATTCCGGCTACCGGCTGCTGACGCAGCCGATCGCGGGCGAGCTGCTGATGATCGTGGCCATGTGGAACCTGATCAATCTCGGTCTTGCCGGCGCCGCACTCGGCGCGATCGCCGAGCGTCGCGAGCTGCGCCGCAACCAGCGCCTGCCGGTCAGGCGCCATGCGCTGATGCATATCGGCGAGGAGCGTCACACCGTCATCATTCAGGATGCGTCGAGCGGCGGCATCTCCGTCGAGTTCGTCGATAGAGCGCCGAAGCTCGATGTCTCCGCCGCCACCAGGGCGAAGGTGGAGCTGCGCCGGGGCGGTCAGGCCATTCTGTTCGATGTCGTCTGCCGCTCCCGCCGGACGACGAACGGAACGACGGTCGCCGGCTTTGCCTATAGCGAACGCACCCCGAAGACCGTCATGGCCATTGCCGAGCTGATGTATTCCGATCAGTCGGTGCTGCAGGATCGTCTGGCGCGCCGCCAGATCCGCCGCAATTTCTTCTGGGGCACGAGCCGCTTTGCCCTCTGGAGCATCACGGAATCGCTGCGCGCCATCCGCTACAGCGCCGGCCTCGTCCGCGAAACCATGGTGAAATCCTTCGAGGACGCGCCGCTGGTGCTGAACGACAACAAGGTCATGCCTTTGCCATCGGCCATCCCGCCGGATGAAACGGCGCCTGCCCTTCAGGGAGGCCAGATCTATGGCTAAGCTTGTGACCGCCGTCATGGCCCTGTCGCTGCTCGCCGGCGCCTCGGCTGAGGCGCAGAGCCTGGTCGATGATGCGCCGGTCTCGACGGGCGCGCAGCCGGGCGAGAGCGAAGGCATTCTCTCGATACGTCCGGCGGCCTCTCCTGTCGCGGAGCAGCGCCTGCCCGCTCTCGTGCCGTTCGAGCAGTCGTCCGCGTCCTTCACGCTCGCGGGTGAGGATGACAGCGGCCGTTTCAGCTTCTTCCTGTCGCCGCAGCAGGCCGCCAAAGGCGGCATGCTGGCGCTTTCCTACCGCAACGCCGTCTCGGTTTTGCCGGATACGTCGGTCATGGACGTCACGGTCAACGGAAAGTCGGCCGGAAGCTTCCCGATCGCCGCGCCCAACGACTTCAAGCGCAATGATATCGCACTCGGCCCACGGATGCTGGTCGCCGGGCGCAATCAGGTCGATATCCGCGCCCGCCAGCACCATCGCGTCGATTGTTCGCTGGATGCGACCTACGAACTCTGGACCGAGCTTTCACCCGCCCAGACCGGATTTGTTACGGACAGCGCTTCCGGCTTCAGGACGCCGGATGACCTGCTGACCGTATCGCGCAATGCGCAGGGCCGCACCGACATGCGGCTGATCGCGCCGCGGGCGCTGAGCGCGGACATGCTCGACGAGGCGTCGCCGGTGTTGCAAACGCTGGCGTTGTTCCTCGGTCGCGACGATATTTCCGTCACCGTTTCCGACACGCCGGGAACAGGCCCCGGCATCGACCTCTACGCCTTTTCGGACCGCAATCGACGGCTGATGCCGCAGGCCGCCGGTTCCCTGGGCTACGGCTTTCTCGTGGGCAAGGCCGCCGAGCCCGGCCGCGCTGTCGTGAGCCTGCATGGCGCGACCCGCGCCGATATGGAAAGCCACTTGCTCGCCGCCATCCGTGGCCCGATGAAGGCAAGCCTCGATGGCAGCCTGAAGGCTGCGAACCACGGGCGCATCTCCGTGCAGCCGTCGACAACCTACCGTCTCGCCGATGCCGGTTATGAAAGCCGCGTCTTTGCCGGCCGCCTGTCGCGCACCGGTTTCGACATGGTCATGCCGGCGGATTTCTATCCGGGCGACTATGCGACCATCGGGCTGAAGCTGCATGCCGCGACATCGCCTGGCCTCAACCATACCGCCCAGTTCCTCGTGCGGGTGAACGACCGCGTCGTGACCAGCTATCCCTTCCGCACGTCAGAGGGCGAGCAGTTCGACGGCAAGCTGATCGAGCTGCCGCTGCGGGCCTTCCGGCCCGGCATCAACAAGGTCGAGCTGATCGCGGAATTGCCGGTCGCGGCGGATACGGCCTGCGCACCGGAGGCCCGCAAAGACGACCAGCCGCGCTTCATTCTTCTCGACAAGACCGAAATCTCCGTGCCGGCACTGGCCCGTGTTGGCCGATTGCCGGATATCGCAGCCCTTGCCGGCAAGGCTTATCCCTTCACGCAGAAAAAGCCGTTCGACGTGGTGATCGAGCGTGCGGATGGCCAGTCCGCCGGCGCGGCCTTGACCCTGTTATCGCGGCTGGCCGTCGCTGCCGGCGCTCCGCTTTCGGCGGATATGCAGCTGGGCAAGGGCAAGGCTTCGCCGGCGCGCAACGCCCTCGTGATCGCGACGGACAACGCCTTTGCCGATCTCGGCGCCGCGGGCAAGACGGCCTTCTCGGAAAACTTCGATGCCGACACGGGGCCTGATCCCTTCCGGACGGCCGCGATCGCGGACGACAAGTCCGAGACCGCGCCGTCGGCCCCGGAAGGCGCCGACAATTCGTCCGAGCTGCTCGATGCGTTCCGCAAGTCGACGGCGGTGGCGAGCGGCGAGCGTTCCGCGACGACGCTGGCCGGCGAGTGGGCGGCCCGTGCGGCAAGCCGCTTCGGCACCTGGCTCAATTATCAGGACAATGTCGATCCGCTCGCATCCCAGGGCGCGACGGACGATCTCGTCACCCTGTCGCAGCAGCCTTCGCCTACAGGGGAGGCGACCTGGACCGTGCTGCGCGCGCCGTCGCCGTCCGATCTTGCAGCCGGTGTTCAGCGCCTGGTCGATCCGGCCGTCTGGAACGGGCTTGATGGCGGCTCGGTCGCCGTCGAGACGGCAAGCCTCGATATTCGCGTCCTGCCGGCCGCAACCCGCTTCATCACCGGGGTCGCCGATCGCAGCCCCGGCAATCTGCGCCGGCTGGCGGCCGCGTGGTTTTCCGACAATTTCCAGTTCTATGTCCTGTCGATCGTCGCCGCGATGGGCCTCTTCGCCCTCTGGCTCGGCTGGCTCATTCCGCGCAAGGGAGCGCAGTCCGACAATGACTAAGTCCAGACTGGCTACGCGACTGCTCACCTTGCTCTGCGCGGCAGGCCTGCTGGCGCCGACAGCGGCATGGGCGGAAGATGCGGCCGCTCTCCTGGCCGGAGCCGCCGGTTCGTTCCGCCCCGTCGATCAGGCCATCGATACGGCGACGTCCGGTTCTCCTGAGAGTGCCGGCGAAGCTTCCCCCAAGCCGGTTGCCGCAGAAAATCCGGCAAAGCCCGACGACGTGGAACTGGCCGCGCTCTATTACTACGCGGACGAGGGCCGGCAGGACCGCGTGACCGCCGAGACGGAGCGCCTGCGTCTCAAATATCCGGGCTTCGAGCTTCCCGAAGATGTCTTTCTTCCGAAGGCCGCGCGCGGCACGGACGAAAGCTCTCTCTGGAAACTCTACAACAAGGGTGATTTCACCGGCATCGATGTGGAGATGATCCGCCGCAAGACGGAAACGCCGGACTGGGAGCCGACGGCCGATTTCTCGTCGAAGCTCGCCCGCAGGAAACAGCGTGTTCTGATGACGGAAGCGGCGGCGCAGAAGAACTGGACGGGCGTCATCACTGCCGGGGCAGGGCTGGACGCTGCCAGGGAAAAGGAAATCGACCTCCTTTGGATGCTGGTGGATGCCTATTCGGCAACGGGCATGAAGAAGCCGTTGGCGGATGTCTATCGCGGCATTCTGCTGCGCGGGGACGATGCCCGCCTGCCGGATGACGAGCTGGTGACGACGCTGCAGAAGGCGGTTCGTGATTTCCCCGCCAGCGAGGTCAAGGCCGTCCTCGACCGCCTTGCGACCACGCCGTCGCTGCAGATCGCGTTGCAGCCGGTCTCCTTCGATTTGCTTCGCAAGTCGGTCGCCGATTTCAATGCCGATGCCGACCGGACGGCGCCGCTTGCCGACACGGTGCTCGCGCCGCTGGTCGAAGCCACGGAGAAGACACCGCGCGGCGAGGATATGGCGCTACTCGGCTGGTATTACCTCAAGATCAGGCAGCCCGCCGTCGCCGCCGACTGGTTCCAGAAGGCGCTCGACAGGAAGACCGATGCGGAGAACGCCAAGGGCCTCTACCTCAGCCTCGCTGGGCAGAACCTCGAGGAAGAGGCCTATGAGGTCGCGGCCAATCATCTGCAGGCGCTCTCTGCCGATCCCGAGTTCCTGATGAATGCCCTGTCGCTACGCTTCGCCAAGCCGGATACAGCTGCGATCGACGAGAAGATCGTCGCCTCCTATTCGACAACCATTCTGCAGACGCTGAATGCCGACCACGCGGAAATCCTCGCCTGGTATGCCTATAATTCGAAGCAATACGAGGCCTCCGCCGCCTGGTTCCGGACGTCGCTGGACTGGAAGCCGGCCGCCGCGCGCGTGAAAGGGCTGGCGCTTTCCTATCTCCGGCTTTCGCAGAAGAAGGAATATGCGGCCCTTCAGGAGCAATACGTCGTCGCCTACCCGGATATCTGGGCCGAGATCAAGACGGCCGCGCCGCCCAAGGGGCGTCAGGCAGCTGATGTCACGCGCCCGCGCGCTGTCATCCAGGCGAACTATCTTCGTAATTTCCAGGCCAAGCGTTATGGCGATTGCGTGGTCGATATCATGAACCTTCAGGCGCGTGGCCAGCTGACGCCGGATGCGGCGCTGGTCGGCGGCTGGTGCTATCTGAGCCTTAATCGCCTGAGCGAAGCCCGCGCTTCCTTCGGCGTCGCGTTGAAAAGTGGCGGCAAGGCGCAGGCCGATGCGGCTTACGGCACGGCGCTGACGCTGCTACGCGCCAGGCTGACGGATGACGCCGATGCCATCCTTACGACCTATCGGATGACCCCGGCACGGGATCGGGAGGTGCGTGCGGAAATCTACGTGCAGCGCGCCCGCGCCGCCTTCGACAGCAAGCAGTACCAGGAGACGCTGGATGCGCTGAATGCGCGAGCGAGCCTTATCGCCGAGCCTGCCGATCTCAGCCAGTTGCGCGGCTGGGCCTATTACCATCTCGGAAATCGCGGCGTCGCCAATCAGGTGTTCCGCCGCCTGAGCGAACATATGGCGGATGCCGGCGTGGCTCGCGGCCTTGCAGCCACCAGCAATAGCGGGGGGCGCGGTCAATGAAACATCTTGCTTCCGGCCTGATGCTGCTCGTTCTTTCAGGATGCACCAGCGTTGATGATCCCTTCCTGAAGGCCTCGGCACCGGATGCGACAGGGCCAGCGCTTTCGACCTCCGTCTCGCAAGACGCCGCGCTTGCATCGCTGCCGGTTGCCGGCGGGGCTTCCGCCGTGCGCCAGACGGTGCGGGACGGCAAGGCCGAACAGCTCATCGTCTATCCGAATGCGACGACCATTTCCGGCGAGAACCTGCTGATCGTCTCGGCCGGCGCTTCTGGCAAGGCGCGCCGCGCCCCGTCGCGCGAGATGGTGATGGCCGAGATGCGCAAGGCGCTGCCGGGCGTGCGCATGTCCATCAATCCGGCGATCGGCGAAAACAGTCATGGCGTCTTCGGCTATGCGACGGGCGCCTTGCCGGGCAATGCCAATGGCAGCTGCCTCTATGCCTGGCAGGTCACGCCGCAACAGGCAAAACCATCCCTGTCGAGCAGCGAACGCGCGGCAAGCATCCGGCTGCGTTATTGCAGCACCGCCAGTTCCGAGGAGAAGATCGTGGGACTGATGAGGGGCCTGCGGCTGAAGCCGATTGACGCCCATACCATCAATGGTCTGCGGATGGCGGCCGGAACCGGCATCGGCGATATCGAGATGTTTGCGGCCGAAACCTCCGGCAGCCCTCCTGTCACATACCGCGAGACTGCCCGTGCGGCCGTTGTCGAGAAGCAGGCTTCCGTGCCGGTCACCTCCGTTGTACGCGAAGCGAAGCCAGTCGGAACCAAGGTTGCGGCCGTCGAGCAACCGGCTGAAACGCCGGTGGCCGTCG
>JAVBSF010000424.1:0-21051 GCA_031556925.1 Pararhizobium sp. | reverse complement strand
CGGCCTGCTGGTCGCCGGCGACGCCGAGAATGGGGATGGCGGCACCGACAATCTCCGGGTCTGTCACGCCGAAATCGGCGGCGCAGTCCAGAACCTCCGGGAGCATGCTCCGCGGTACTTCGAGCATTTTCAAAAGATAGTCGTCCCAGCCGTTTTCGGCGATGTTGAACATCAACGTCCGGGAGGCATTGGTGGCGTCGGTGACGAAAGACCGGCCGCCCGTCAGCCGCCAGATCAAAAAGGTGTCGACGGTGCCGAAACAAAGCTCGCCTTCGTCGGCGCGCGCCTGCGCGCCCTCGACATTGGCCAGCAGCCACGAGACTTTCGTGCCGGAGAAATACGGGTCGAGCAAAAGGCCGGTCTTCTTCACGACCGCTTTCTCGAAATCCTGCCGTTTCAGCGTGTCGCAAAAAGATGCCGTGCGGCGATCCTGCCAGACGATCGCATTATAGATCGGCTTGCCGGTCTTGCGGTCCCAGACGACGACGGTTTCGCGTTGGTTGGTGATACCGATGGCCGAGATATCGGACGCCACGAGCCCGGCATTGCGGATTGCCTCGTGGATGGTCGAAACCACCGTATCCCAGATTTCTTCCGGGTCATGCTCGACCCAGCCGGATTTCGGAAAGTACTGGCGGAACTCGCGCTGGCCGGCTCCGACGACCTTCTGCTCACCATTGAAGACGATCGCGCGGCTCGACGTCGTGCCCTGATCGATCGCAAGCACATAACCCATGGATAGCCCTCCCTGCGGCGCGCTCGTTCCCTCCCGGCGCGATCCTTTGAAAAACTTCAATACGATGACAAAACGAATGTCAAACGAAAATAAAACGCAAGTCCGCACCGATCGAATCCCGCCGCACGGATATCAAAAACGCAATTGTCACATCGTCGGTTTTGCGCATAGTCTGTTCTGTCGAAATGACAAGAAGAGAAAAAATGACGGTATCCTCGAGCAGCATTCGCTTTATCCTCAACGATCGCGACGTTGCGCTTTCTGATCTTTCGCCCACCGCGACGCTTCTGGATTTCCTGCGTCTGGAGCGGCGGTTGACCGGCACGAAGGAAGGCTGCGCGGAAGGCGACTGCGGCGCCTGCACCGTGCTCGTCGGCAGGCTTTTCGAAGGCAAGCTCGTCTATGAAAGCGTCAATGCCTGCATCCGATTCGTCGGCTCGCTGAATGCGACCCATGTCGTGACCGTCGAACATCTGGCCGCGAAGGACGGCACGCTGCATCCGGTACAGCAGGCGATGGTGGATTATCACGGTTCGCAATGCGGTTTTTGCACGCCGGGCTTCGTCATGTCGCTCTATGGCCTGTGGCTTTCGAAGGACAACCCCGGCCGCGCCGATATCGAAAAGGCGCTGCAAGGCAATCTCTGTCGATGCACGGGTTACGAGCCGATCGTGAAAGCCGCCGAAGCCGTTGCCCGCGCCCTTCCCGACAGCGTCTTCGACCCGATCCTGAAGGTGCGTGAGGATATCCGTTCGCGCCTGAAGGCCCTGAAGACGGAAGAGACTATCGCCATCGGCCCGGAAGAGGCGCAGCTTATCGTGCCCGGCACGACGGCAGCTCTGGCGGACATCATGGAACGCGCGCCCAAAGCCACTATCGTCGCCGGATCGACCGATGTCGGGCTCTGGGTCACCAAGCAGATGCGGCAGCTCAATCCGGTTGTTTTCATCAACGGGCTGGATGCGCTGCAGACGATCTCCGAGACGGCCGAAGGCATCACCATCGGCGCCGGTGTCAGCTATACCGCCGCTTTCGAAGCGCTCTCCCGGCACTACCCGGCGCTCGGCGGCCTGATCAATCGCATCGGCGGTGAACAGGTGCGCAACATGGGCACGATCGGCGGCAATATCGCCACTGGGTCGCCGATCGGCGACAGCCCGCCGCCCTTGATCGCGCTCGGTGCGACCGTGACGCTTCGCTCGAAGGCAGGCGCGCGCACGCTACCGCTCGAGGACTTCTTCATTCAGTATGGCGTGCAGGACCGGAAGACGTCCGAATTCGTCGAGAGCATCTTCGTACCGGCACTGCCGGCAACGGATCGTTTCGCCGTCTACAAGATCACCAAACGACGCGACGAGGATATCTCGGCGCTCTGCGCTGCCTTCCGCATCACGCTCGATGCCGGCAACCGCGTGAGTGAAGCCCGCATCGCCTTTGGCGGCATGGCGGGAACGCCGAAACGGGCAGCGGTTGCCGAAGCCGCCCTTCTCGGCCAGGTCTGGAGCGAAGAGGCGATCAGGGCAGCGCAGCTGGCTCTTGAGCAGGATTATCAGCCGCTCACCGACTGGCGCGCTACGGCCGCCTACCGCATGCTGACGGCGAAGAACCTTTTCACGCGCTTCTTCCTGGAGACATCGGGAGAACCGGCCGAACTCAAACGGTTCGAAGTGGTGTGATGATGATGTTCGGATTTTGGAACCAACAGTTTGCCGCCTCTTCTCCCCGACGGGGAGAAGGTGGCGCGCAGCGCCGGATGAGGGGGACTGCTGGCTCGGAGTTTGCGGTAATAGCCCCTCATCTGCCCTTAGGGCATCTTCTCCCCGCTGGGGAGAAGATGGAAGCCAAAACCGCAGAATGGAGAACGCTCTAATGGATCAATCCACCTTCGAGGAGCGCAAGGTCATCTCCGGCGGCATGCATGCGAACCTGCGCCATGACAGCGCTCACAAGCATGTCTCCGGCACCGCCGACTATATCGACGATATCCCCGAGCCGGCCGGCACCTTGCATGGCGCGCTCGGCATGACCGATCGCGCCCATGCCGAGATCGTCTCCATGGATCTCTCCGAGGTCGAGGCCACGCCCGGCGTCATCTGTGTGCTCACCGCCCGCGATATGCCCCATAGCAATGACATCAGCCCCAGCCATCTCGATGACGAGCCGGTGCTGGCGGATGGCAAGGTGCAGTTCCACGGCCAGCCTGCCTTCGCCGTGATCGCCGAAACCCGCGACATCGCCCGCCGCGCCGCCCGCAAGGCGAAGATCGTCTACAACGACCTGCCGCACGCGACAGACATTCTCGACGCACTGGAAACCGGCGGCGAACTGGTGACCAAGCCGCTGACGCTTTCACGCGGCGAGGCCGAAGCCGAACTGGAACTCAGCCCCCGCCGTCTCAAAGGCCGGATGCGCATCGGCGGGCAGGAGCATTTCTATCTGGAAAGCCATATCGCCTTCGCCATTCCCGGCGAGGACGACGACATCACCGTCTGGTCCTCGACCCAGCATCCAAGCGAGGTGCAACATATGGTCGGCCATGTGCTGGGCGTGCCCTCCAATGCCGTGACGGTACAGGTGCGCCGCATGGGTGGTGGTTTCGGCGGCAAGGAAACACAGGGCAACCAGTTTGCCGCGCTCGCCGCCGTCGCGGCCAAGAAGCTTCACCGCCCGGTGAAATTCCGCCCCGACCGTGACGAGGACATGACCGCTACCGGCAAGCGCCACGATTTCCTCGTCGATTACGACGTCGGCTTCGACGAAGACGGCCGCATCCATGCCGTGAATGCCAATTACGCTGCCCGTTGCGGCTATTCCTCTGATCTTTCCGGGCCGGTCACCGACCGCGCACTGTTCCACGCCGATAGCTCCTACTTTTATCCCCATGTGAAGCTCACCTCTCAGCCGCTGAAGACGAATACCGTCTCCAACACCGCCTATCGCGGCTTCGGTGGCCCGCAGGGCATGGTCGGCGGCGAGCGCATGATCGAGGAGATCGCCTACGCGCTCGGCAAGGATCCGCTCGAAATCCGCAAGCTGAATTTTTACGGCGAGAAAGACAGCGGCCGCGACATCACCCCCTATCATCAGCAGGTGGTGGACAACGTCATCCATCGCATCGTCTCCGAACTGGAGGCAAGCACCGACTATCAGGCCCGCCGGCAGGCGATCATCGAGTTCAACAAAACCAGCCGTGTCATCCGCAAGGGTATCGCGCTGACGCCGGTAAAATTCGGCATCTCCTTCACCATGACCGCCTTCAACCAGGCGGGCGCCCTTGTCCATGTCTATCAGGATGGCTCGATCCACCTGAACCATGGCGGCACCGAAATGGGCCAGGGGCTCTATACCAAGGTGGCACAGGTTCTCGCCGACAGTTTTCAGGTCGATATCTCCCGTGTAAAGATCACGGCGACCACGACCGGCAAGGTGCCGAACACATCCGCCACCGCCGCCTCCTCCGGCTCCGATCTTAACGGCATGGCCGCCTATGATGCCGCTCGCCAGATCAAGGAGCGCCTGATCGCCTTCGCCGCCGAGCGCTGGCAGACCGAGCCTGAGAACGTCAGCTTCGTCCCCAACCATGTGAAGATCGGCGAGGAACGCGTGCCCTTCCCCGATTTCATCAAGCAGGCCTATTTCGCCCGCGTGCAGCTTTCGGCGGCCGGCTTCTACAAGACGCCAAAAATCCACTGGGACCGCACGACCGGCCGTGGCACGCCCTTCTATTACTACGCCTATGGCGCTTCCGTCTCCGAAGTCTCGATCGACACGCTGACCGGCGAATACATGGTCGACCGCGTCGACGTGCTGCATGATGTCGGCAAGTCGCTGAACCCGGCGATCGATATCGGCCAGATCGAAGGAGCCTTCGTGCAGGGCATGGGCTGGCTGACGACGGAAGAGCTTTGGTGGGATGCCAGGGGTCGGCTGCGCACCCACGCGCCCTCCACCTACAAGATTCCGCTCGCCTCAGACCGGCCAAAAATCTTCAACGTCAAGCTCGCCGAATGGTCCGAGAATGCCGAGATGACCATCGGCCGCTCCAAGGCTGTGGGCGAGCCGCCCTTCATGCTGCCGATCTCGGTGCTGGAGGCGCTCTCCATGGCGGTTGCCAGCGTTGCCGATTATCGCGAATGCCCGCGCCTCGATGCTCCCGCGACACCGGAACGGGTGTTGATGGCTGTCGAGCGGCTGCGCGCCGGCAACAAGGCCTGACGAGCGAAGACGATGAACTTCGCAGCTCATAGCCTCGATGCCTTTCTCGACCGCGAGTTCAAGCTCGTGATCGTAGAAATCCTCGAAACGCGCGGATCGACACCAAGGGAAACGGGCGCCATCATGCTGGTTTCTCCAACCGATCTACACGGTACGATCGGCGGCGGGCAGATGGAGCATATCGCGATCGACAATGCCCGCGCTTTGCTTGCCGGCATCAGCGACACGCTCACGATGGATATCCCGCTCGGGCCGGAGATCGGCCAGTGCTGCGGCGGCCGTGTCATTCTCGGCTTTCGATTGTGCGACGATGCGGCCCGTGCCGATCTGCTGCGGCTGATCGAGGAGCGGCGAAACGATTTTCCGGAAGTCTGGATCTTCGGCGCCGGTCATGTCGGCCGCGCGCTTGCCGAGGCGCTGCTTCTTCTACCGTTCAAAACCTATGCGGTCGAAACACGTGAAACGGAACTGGCTCAACTGTCCGCCGGTGCATTCCATCGACTGGTCGCCATGCCCGAAGCCATGATCAAGGATGTCGCGCCGGGCGGCGCTGTCGTTATCGTCACCCATGATCATGCGCTCGATTTTCTCATCGCCAAGGAAGCGCTGGCACGCGACGACCTTGCCTATATCGGCATGATCGGCTCGAAGACGAAGCGGGCGACATTTGCAAGCTGGGCCAGGAAAGAAAAGCTGGACGAAACCGGGCTTTCCCGGCTTACGCTCCCCATCGGCGGTACCGCCGTCCCTGACAAAAGGCCGGCGGTGATTGCCGCCCTGACGGCGGCGGAAATCGTCACCGCGATCTGCGCCTATCGCGTCAAGTCGCACTCCTGAAGCGGCTCTCGTCCATCAAGAAAGCCCAGGTCTCTCTTGATATGATCCGAGGTCACTTCGAGATCGAGGGAACCGGTGACATGACGCTCAAAGGTGAAGATCCGTGCTGCACGGCGCAACAGGCGCATAACCGGTAAATTCTCGATTGATTCATTTTTTTCAATTGCTTGCAGTGTCATGACAACACCTCTTGATGATTGTGACGTTGAGTTGCACCTTGCGCTCAAACATGCTCAAATTCCAATCGAACGTCAGAGCCAATGCATCAAGAGAACTTATCCATGAAACTGTCGCGCCAGATGCCGCTCAACGCCTTGCGCGTCTTTGAAGCCGCCGCACGCCTGATGAGCTTCACCAAGGCCGGCGATGAGCTCGGCATGACGCAGACGGCGGTGAGCTATCAGATCAAGCTCCTGGAGGACCACGTCGGCGAACCGTTGTTTCTGCGGCGTCCGCGTCAGATTTTACTGACAGACGCAGGCGAGCGGCTGGCGTCGAAGGTTGCCCAGGGATTTTCCATTCTGGCCGAAGCCATGGCCTCCGTCAGCGACGAAACCGGCCAGATGCTGCATATCGATTCGACCGCGACCTTCGCCCAGCAATGGCTGACGCGCTATCTCGGCTCCTTCCAGCTACGCCATCCGAATATCGCAGTCCGGCTCTCGACCTCCCCCGTCGTCAACGATTTCGCCAGCACCCAGGCCGATGTCGCCATTCGTTATGGCCGCGGCGTCTGGCCGGGACTGAAGGCGCACCGCATCATGCGCATGGATTTTACGCCGATGCTGAGCCCGAAGCTCGCGGAAAAGATCGGCGGCATTCGCGAGCCGGCTGACCTCCTGAAACTCTCGATCATCAGCGCCGGGGACATCTGGTGGGAACAGTGGTTTGTCGCAGCCGGCGTGAAAAATGCCGATCTCACCCGCTTTCCGCCCAACGAACTCGGGACGCAGGCTTTCGACGCGGGCATGGCGATTGCGGGTCAGGGGGTCGCCATTCTCAACCCGCAGCATTTTCAGGAAGAGGTGGAAAGCGGCCGGCTCTATCAGCCCTTTTCCTTGACCTGCAATGACGGGCGCGATTACTGGCTGGTCTATCTCGAAACCCGGCGGCATGTGCCGAAAATCCGCGCCTTTCGAGACTGGATGCTGAGCGAATTTCCGGTGAACGAGGATTGACGACAAGGTGCGGGGCCTTGCGCCTTTTCCTGTCGCGGCCCTGCCGGATTTGACCTTCCCTCGCCGGCAAAATTTTCGCAATGTGGCGAAGCGGAGAATGAAAAGGGGAACTGAATGTACGAATACGCCATCGCCTGGGAATGGCTGGCTTTTGCCGTCCGCTGGCTGCATGTCATCACCGCCATCGCCTGGATCGGCTCGTCTTTCTATTTCATCGCCCTCGATCTTGGCCTCGTGAAGCGGCCGGGTCTGCCCGTCGGCGCCTATGGCGAGGAATGGCAGGTGCATGGCGGCGGCTTCTACCATATCCAGAAATACCTCGTGGCCCCGGCCTCGATGCCCGAACACCTGACATGGTTCAAATGGGAGAGCTACGCCACCTGGCTTTCCGGCTTCGCCATGCTCTGTCTGGTCTATTACGGCGGCGCGGACCTCTTTCTCATCGACCGCCATGTCCTCGATATCACCTCGATGCAGGCGATCCTCATCTCCATGGGGTCGCTCGCCATCGGCTGGATCTTCTACGACCTGCTCTGCAAGTCGCCGCTCGGCAGGAACACCTGGACGCTGATGATCATCCTCTACGTGGCGCTCGTCGCCATGGCATGGGGCTATACGCAGGTCTTCACCGGCCGCGCGGCCTTCCTCCATCTCGGCGCCTTCACCGCGACGATCATGTCGGCCAACGTATTCTTCATCATCATGCCGAACCAGCGCGTCGTCGTCGCCGACCTGATCGCTGGACGCACGCCAGACCCGAAATACGGCGTCATCGCCAAGCAGCGCTCGCTGCACAACAACTACCTGACGCTGCCCGTCATCTTCTTCATGCTGTCCAACCATTATCCGCTGGCCTTCGCCACGGCCTATAACTGGATCATCGCAGCCCTCGTCTTCCTGATGGGCGTCACCATCCGCCACTGGTTCAACACCACCCATGCCCGCAAGGGCAAGCCGACCTGGACCTGGCTGGTGACGCTGATCATCTTCGTCCTGATCATGTGGCTTTCGACAGCACCGAAGCTGATGCCGGAAGAAGACAACGCCGCCGTTTCGCCCGCCTTCCAGCAGTTTGCCTCGAACGCGCATTTTCCGGCCGTGAAAGACACCATCTCCACCCGCTGCAGCATGTGCCATGCGGCCGAGCCCGTCTATGAAGGCATCCTCCGTCCGCCCAAGGGCGTGATGCTGGAAACCGACGCCGAGATCGCCGCCCATGCGCGCGAAATCTACATTCAGGCCGGCCGCAGCCACGCCATGCCGCCCGGCAACATCACCGACATGACCGGCGAAGAGCGCGCGCTCCTGACCGCATGGTTCGAAAGCGCCTCCACGGAAGGCAGGACGGAATGACCACGACGCTGATCCGCGCACGCACGCTGAGCTTTTCGCGCGCGCCGCTTTCCGTGGATGACGCGGGCGCTTATCGCTACGAGAGCGACGGCGCACTGCTGGTCGCCGATGGCATCATTGTTGCGAGCGGCCCATACGTCGCCATCCGCGAAGAAGCCCCGGCCGATGTCATCGAGATAGACCATCACCCCCATCTGATCGTGCCGGGGTTCATCGATACCCATGCCCATTTCCCACAGATGCAGGTGATCGGCTCCTATGCCGCAAACCTGCTCGAATGGCTGAACACCTACACTTTCCCGGAAGAATGCCGTTTCGTCGAAAGCGCCCATGCGGAACGCATCGCCGGCTTCTTCTATGACGAGATGATCCGCCACGGCACCACGACGGCCGTTGCCTATTGCTCGGTGCACAAGGCATCCGCCGACGCCTATTTCGCCGAAGCGCTGAAGCGCAACATGCGCATGATCGGCGGCAAAGTGATGATGGACCGCAACGCCCCGCAGGGCCTGCTCGACACGCCGCAGATGGGCTATGACGAAACCCGCGCCGTGATCGAACAATGGCATGGCAAGGGCCGCAACCACGTCGCCATCACGCCCCGCTTCGCCATCACCTCGACACCGGAACAGATGTCGGCGGCCGAGGCGCTCGCCCGCGAATTCCCGGACCTGCACATCCAGACCCATCTCTCAGAAAACCGCGAGGAGATCGATTTCACCTGCTCGCTCTTCCCCGAAGCGGCCGACTACACCGACATCTACGCCCGCTACGGCCTGCTCGGCCCGAAATCCCTCTTCGGCCACTGCATCCATCTGTCCGAGCGCGAGCGGGATGTGATGAGCGACACCGGCTCGATCGCCGTGCACTGCCCGACCTCCAACCTCTTTTTAGGTTCCGGCCTGTTTCCGCTGAAGGAACTGATGCGGCGGGAAAAGCCCGTGCGCGTTTCCACCGCCACCGATGTCGGCGGCGGTACCAGCTATTCGATGCTGAAGACCATGGACGAGGCCTACAAGATCCAGCAATTGCTGGGCGAGCGGCTGAATCCCTTCGACAGCTATTACCACATGACGCTCGGCAACGCCGAAGCGCTATCGCTCTCCGACAGGATCGGCACGCTGGACGCCGGCACCGATGCCGATTTCATCGTCCTGAACATGGCCGCGACACCGGCCATGGCCGTGAAGGCCGAAGTGGTCAATTCGCTAGCCGAGGAGCTTTTCCTGCTGCAAACGCTGGGCGACGACCGGGCCATCCTGGAAACCTATGTGGCTGGTGTCGCCTCCAAAAGCGGCCTTCGCACCTGAAATTCAAAAGAGGTAAAATAATTTTACCTCTTTCCATTTCCACCCTTAACAAGCCGAACCCGGACGTGATATTGCGTGTCCCAACACGTCCAGAGGTTTTGCCATGTCTACACCGCTCGAAATCGCCGATCTTAAAGCTCTCGCCAAGCGCCGGGTGCCGAAGATGTTCTTCGACTATGCCGACAGCGGCGCCTGGACCGAAGGCACCTATCGGGCCAACGAAGAGGATTTCAGGAAGGTGAAGCTGCGCCAGCGCGTGCTGGTCGACATGACCAACCGCTCGCTGGAAACAACGATGATCGGCCAGAAAGTGTCGATGCCCGTCGCGCTCTCGCCGACCGGTCTCACCGGCATGCAGCATGCCGATGGCGAGATGCTGGCGGCGCAGGCGGCGGAAGAATTCGGCGTTCCCTTCACGCTCTCGACCATGAGCATCTGCTCGATCGAGGACGTCGCCTCGGCGACGACGAAGCCCTTCTGGTTCCAGCTTTACGTGATGCGCGACCGGGATTTCGTGAAGAACCTGATCGACCGCGCCAAGGCCGCCAAATGCTCGGCGCTGGTTTTGACGCTCGATCTACAGATCCTCGGCCAGCGCCACAAGGATCTGCGCAACGGTCTTTCCGCCCCGCCGAAATTCACTCCGAAACATATCTGGCAGATGGCGACCCGCCCGCTCTGGTGCATGCAGATGCTGGGCACGAAGCGCCGCAGCTTCGGCAACATCGTCGGCCATGCCAAGAACGTCTCCGACCTCTCCTCGCTCTCCTCGTGGACGGCGGAGCAGTTCGACCCGCAGCTGTCGTGGGATCACGTCTCATGGATCAAGGAAATGTGGGGCGGCCCGCTGATCCTCAAGGGCATTCTCGATGTCGAGGATGCGAAGATGGCGGCGCGCACGGGCGCGGATGCGATCATCGTTTCCAACCATGGCGGCCGCCAACTGGACGGCGCGCCCTCCTCGATCAGCATGCTGCCGAAGATCGTCGATGCCGTCGGCGACATGATCGAAGTGCATCTCGATGGCGGTATCCGCTCGGGTCAGGATGTGTTGAAGGCCGTCGCGCTCGGCGCCAAGGGCACCTATATCGGCCGCCCCTTCCTCTACGGCCTCGGCGCCGGCGGCAGGGCGGGCGTCAGACAGGCGCTCGACATCATCCGCAAGGAGATGGACATCACCATGGCGCTCTGCGGCAAGCGGGATATCCGCGATATCGATAAAAGCGTGATTGCGGAGTGATCAGGCTCTGACGACGGAAAGCTGGACTCCCAAAGCTTTCGCCACGCCAAGAAGCGTCGAAAGCTTGGGATCGCCATCCGGCGACAGCGCCTTGTAAAGAGCTTCGCGGCTGACACCGGCATCGCGGGCAACCTGCGTCATGCCTTTTGCACGTGCGACCGTTCCCAAGGTGACAGCGATAAAAGCCGCATCCCCGGTTTCGAAGGCATCGTTGAGCAGTTCAGTCTGGCTTTCCTCACTGGCCAGATGGGCAGCAGCGTCGAAAGGTACTGTTTCAACAGCCATCGTCATGTCTCCAAATCTGCGGCCAAAGCCAGCGCCTTTTCGATATCGCGTCTTTGGCTGCTCTTGTCGCCGCCGCAGAGAAGAACGACCAACACCGCTCCCCGCCGAACAAAATAGACTCGGTAACCGGGGCCATAATCGACACGTATTTCACCAATGCCCTGAAAGAACTTGGCATCCCCGAAGAGGCCTGCCTGAAGGCGGACTATACGTTGGGCAATACGTTCTCGCGCCCGATGATCCCTGAGATTTTCGAGCCAATCACGAAAATCGATCGTTTGCCGGACTTCGAACATCTGTGAACTATAGTTCACAGATCAGCATTCTGCAAGATGCTCAGCTACCCCGATAGGTCGAGTAGCTGAAAGGCGAAAGCAGCAGCGGCACATGATAGTGGCTGCCGGCATCCGCAATGCCGAAGCGCAGCGGGATCAGGTCGAGAAAGGCCGGCTCCGACAGTGTCGCTCCGGTACCACGCAGATAATCGCCGGCGTGGAAGAGCAGTTCGTAAATGCCCACGGCAAACGCCTCGCCTTCCAGCAGCGGCCCATCAACGCGGCCGTCGCTGTTGGTCGAGACGCTGCGCAACAAGGTCTTTGCTTCTCCCTCGATGCGATAGAGATCGATCTTCAGCCCCTGCGCCGGCTTGCCGAGCGCGGTGTCGAGGACATGGGTGGTGAGACGGCCGGTCTTGCTCATGAATGGTCTCCGTCGCAGCCCTCAAGGGCTTTCGATGACATAGGGATGTTCGAGGAAAAATTCCTCGAGATTGTTGCCCGGCCCTTCCCGATCGACGACGAGGAAGTCGCTGACCGCGCCGACCGAAATCAGCGGGTGGTGCCAGACATTGCGGCCATAGTTCACGCCCTGCGACCCGCTTGCACGGAAGACGCGCGGTTTGCCGGGCTTGCCGTTCTCATCGGGCGCAACGACGGCGAGCCAAGGGCCTCCGCCGACCGGCGAAAAACTCTGCGAGCCGAAGGGATGCCGCTCCATCATGTCGATGACATAGGGAAAGCCGCGCGGCTGGCCGCGGAAGAGATTGATGATGACGGATGCACCCTCGCCCGTGATATCCGCTCGTCCGAGCGCATGAAAACGCTCCGTCGTGCCGCCATTGATCAGCCGCATCTTCGAAGCATCGGCCTCGATGACGGTGCCGAAGGGCGCAAAGGCCGCTGAGGTCAGAGGCTCGATAACAAGCACCGGTGAAGCGTCAGACATTCTGCGCTCCCGGCAGCAGCGTCTGCAGGCGCAACCAGGCGATCTTCTCGACCTGCACCGCCGCCGTCTCCAGTTCCTGCTGCGGCGTGTTGCCGATGCGGCTCTCGAAAGCCTTCAGAATATCGTCCTTCGTCAGCCCCTTGACCGCGATGATGAAGGGAAAGCCGAATTTTTCCACATAGGCGGCGTTGAGTTCGGTAAACCGCGCATGCTCCGCCGGACTTAGCCTGTCGAGGCCGGCCGATGCCTGCTCGGCCTTCGAATCCGCCGTCAATTCCCCCGCCAGGGCGAGCTTTCCGGCGAGGTCCGGATGCGCACGCAGTACCTCCAGCCGTTCGGTCTCCGCCGCGTTGCGGAAGGCGACGACCATGCCTGCATGCACGTCCTCCGCCGTGATCGGCATGTCAGGCCGGGCATCGTAGGCACGCTCGGCCACCCATGGCGAATGCTCGAAAATGCCGCCGAAGCGGGAAACGAAATCCTCTTTTCCGGCCATCAGAGCGCGCCCTCCGGCTTATGATGTTCATACCAGTGACGGGCGATATCGACCCGCTTGGGAATCCAGACCTTGTCATGCGCCAGCACATAATCGATGAACCGGGCCAGCGCGGCGGCGCGGCCGGGGCGGCCGACGAGGCGGCAGTGCAGACCGACATTCATCATCTTCGGGCTGCCTTCCGCGCCTTCGGCATAGAGCACGTCGAACGTGTCCTTGAGATAGGTGAAGAACTGATCCCCGCAATTGAAGCCCTGCGGCGTGGCGAAGCGCATATCGTTGGCGTCAAGCGTATAGGGAATGATCAGATGCGGCTTGTCGGGCGTCAGCCCCGGCACCCAGTAGGGCAGTTCGTCAGCATAGCTGTCACAGGAATAGAGGAAACCGCCCTCCTCCAGCACCAGCCTCAGCGTGTTGTCGGATGGTTTGCCCTGATACATGCCGAGTGGATGCGATCCCGTCAGTTCCGTGTGAAGCCGCACGGCCTCGCGGATGTGCCTGCGCTCCTCCTCTTCCGGAAAGTCCTTGTATTCCAGCCAGCGATAGCCGTGGCTGGCGATTTCCCAGCCGGCTTCCTTCATCGCCGCCACGGCTTCCGGATTGCGGGCCATCGCCAGCGTCACGCCATAGACGGTCACGTCGACCTTGCGGCTCGTGAACATGCGCCACAGCCGCCAGAAGCCGGCGCGCGAACCGTATTCATAGATCGATTCCATATTGAGATTGCGCTGTCCCGGCCATGGCTGCGCGCCGACGATCTCCGACAGCAGCGATTCGCAGGCCTTGTCGCCATCCATGATCGAGCTCTCGCCGCCCTCTTCGTAGTTCACCACGAACTGCACGGCGATGTTCGAGTCGCCAGGCCAACGCACCCTCGGAGGATTGCGTCCATAGCCGACGAGGTCGCGCGGATAAGCTTTTTCAACCATCATTTCACCCTTCGATTTCACCGGGACGGTAGCATCCGAAGCCGGAAAGTCGAGATGAAATTATGGTTTTCCGCTACGGGAAAGGAGGCCGCCTCCGGCCTGCCTCAACCAGCCTGCAGACGCATGGCGAGGGTGGCCAGCTCGTCCACCATGACGGGTGACAGATCTCCGTCGCGCACCTTGCGGCGGCTCGACGGCCGATGCGCCGAGAGCTTGCCGAGCGGATGCTGTGAATGAACGCGCAATGGCGCACCCGGCTCATGCTCGATGAACAGCGCGATGCTGGAAACCTTCACCGGTTCCGTCAGGAAAGGCTCGAAATAGTCCCGCAGAGCGGCTTCGAAACGCTCGTTGAGTTTTGGATGAACTGCGCCCGTCAGCATCATGTGAAAGCGGAATTCATCCATCACATAGGGGAAACCCCAGCGATGCAGGTTCGCAAATTGCGGCGCCGTCAGCGAATCGGAATCGCCACGCTCGATCTCGGTCTCGGTCAAAGGCGCCCGAAATCGATCGAAGGCCTCGACCACCGACGCGGCGAGATAGTTCATTTCCGCGCATTCCATGGAAGGCATCAGACCGAAGAAGGTGCCGAGGCGCGCAACCTCCAGCCGCGGAATTTCAAACGGCTGGGCGGCGCTTGCAAACTGCATCATGAATTTCAGGAGACTTGCCTCGGTCTCGTCCTGATGCAGCCGAAACGGCGCCTTGATGGTTCCGTGAAAACCGTAGCGGCGCGGCACCGCGGTATGGAAGGCGATTTCCTGCCGGCTGAAGCCGGGGATGGAAAGAGGTTCGCAAGCCTCGCCGGAATACACGTTTCGCCCCAGCCAGCTTGCAGCCGCAACAGAGAGCGGATCGTGCATCGACGGCGTATAGTAGATCGCGTACCGCATCGCAGTTTCCTGATTCGCATGACTGGCTCAGGAAATAGACGATCTTCGTGACAGGATGACAAAACCCGTTTTGCTCTCAGCTCCACCCGCCGAAAACATCTCCCCGGCCTGCGTTAAACTCAATGGAACCATCCGCTTGCCCGGTCGTTTATCAGGCAGACCGACCAGAACAGGGAGAAACATCGTGACCTATCAAAGCCCGGAATTCGAGACCCCCAAGGATGCCGGCATCCGCGAAACTCATGACCTGATCGCCAGCGACAAGGTGGAGGGAACCCGTGTCTATGGGGCCGATGGCAAGCATATCGGCTCGATCGAGCGGGTTATCCTCGAAAAGCGAAGCGGCCGTGTGTCCTATGCCGTCCTCGCCTTCGGCGGCTTTATGGGGCTTGGCGAAGACCACTATCCGCTGCCTTGGGCGAAGCTTTCTTATGATGAAAGCCTCGGTGGATATCGAACCGACGTCACCCGCGATCAGGTGGAAAACGCGCCGAAATACCAGGGCGACGAGGAATACGAATGGAACCGTGAAAACGGCCGTCGCGTCTATGATTACTACGGCGTTCCGCCCTACTGGATGTAATGTCGGCCACCGGTTTACCGATGCGAAGCCCCGCCCTGCGGGGCTTCGTCCGTTTTACGGCCGGCGCTGCAGAGCCAGATGGTGCTCGACCCCGAACGATGCCGGCAGGGCGACGTCCTGTCCGAGCAGGCCGTCCACGATGGCATCCGCAAGCGCATGGGCGATCCCGAAGCTGATCTTGAAACCGCCGCCCAGCACGAACAGGCGGTCAAAATCAGGATGCCGGCCCGCGATCGGGTCGCGTCCGATGGCCTTGGGTCTCAAACCGGCCCAGCGCTCAATAACATCAGCCGTTTCGAGGCAGGGCGCAAAACGGCGGGCGCGTTCGATCAGGGCGTCCAGCTGGTCATCCGTCGTGAAGGGATGTTCGAAATCGTCCTCGCTGGTGCTGCCGATCGCAACACGTCCGTCGCCATGGGGAATGATATAGAGCCCGTCATTGAAAATGACCGGCAGCGCCGGGTCGATACCGGCATCCAGAAGCGCGGCTTGTCCCTTGACGGCAACGCCGACCGGCCGCGAAGGCGGCGCATGAAAGCCGTCCAGCCTCCCAAAAATCGAAACGCCTTCGGCAAGGATGCAGCGATCGAAAGCAAGGCTGCGTCCATTCGACAATTCCACTCTTCCCGCGACGGGATCCAGCCGGGTAACGGCACAGCCTTCCTCCACGACAACCCTTTCCTGTCGTCCCAGCCATGCCGCGAGAAGGCCAAGCAAGGCACGCGGCGCCACGCGGGCGGCCAGTGTGTCACAGACGATGCCGGCGCCCATCACCTCATTCGCCGGCCAGCCCGAAACCGGGCTTTCGTCCTTCACATGCCAATGAAACGCCCGGCCGCCCTGATGCCAGTTGGTGAGCGCCTCCTGCTCATGACGCAGGGCGATATCTCGAAGGTGCGGCTTTGCCAGCGGCATGATGCGGCCACAACGGCGATAGCCGGCTGACAGACCGGTTTGCGCCTCCAGCCTGGCGATTTCTGCTTCCAGCGCGACCAGCGCATCGTACTGGAACTGCTTCTTGGGGTTCCAGCGGTCGGGCATATGCGGCATTAGCGCGCCGACGATGCCGCCGCTTGCGCCGGAGCCGATCCGGTCGCGCTCGACGATATGAACGCTCAGACCCCGTTCCGCCGCTTTCACGCCGGCCCAGAGCCCCATGATACCGCCGCCGACGATCAGCAGATCCGTCATCGATTGACCTTCCCGCCGGCCGGCATTAACGCTGCCAGAATGACCGAAAACACTTTGTCACCCGAACGCCAGACATTGACGTGGGACGAGGGCGATATGCCCTATTCCCAGGAATTTGGCGATCACTTTTATTGCCGCACAGACGGGCGGCTGGAATGCGGCCACGTCTTTCTCGCCGGCAACGCCCTGCCCGAGAGATTTGCCCCGGCCCGATCCGGCGAGACGGCCGCCTTCACGATCGGCGAACTCGGCTTCGGCACCGGCCTGAATTTCTGCGAGACATGGCGTCAGTTCCGCACGGTCGCAGCGCATGGCGCTCGGCTTCACTTCGTCTCCTTCGAGCGCTTCCCGATGCAGCGCTCCGACCTCGACCGGGCGCTCTCCCATTGGCCGGAAATCGAGCGTGAACGGCAGGCGCTTTCAACCGCATGGCCGGATGCTCCCTCGGGCCGGATCGTGCTCGATCTCGATGCCGATGTCCGCCTGACTGTCGTCTGCGGCACCGCCTTCGAGGAAATCGGCCGCTTCGGCGGGCTGTTCGATGCCTGGTATCTGGATGGCTTCGCCCCGGCACGCAATCCCGATATGTGGTCGGCGGAACTGATGCGGCTGCTCTACGAACACACCGCTCCCGGTGGCAGCTTTGCCACCTACGCGGCAGCGGGCTTCGTGCGCCGGAACCTGCAGGCGGCCGGATTTGCCGTCGAGCGTCGCAAGGGTTTTGCCGGCAAGCGCGAGATGCTCTGCGGCGTCAGGCGGAACTGACCGGAAGCCCAGTTTTCTGTCTAGGAAGCTTGCTGTCGCAAATGGAAGCGCATTTTCCGTCGTGAATCGGCAGTCTGGCAACGAGCCCAACCGATGGAAAAACCATGAGCCAAAACGAAGTGACGCCGCCTTCCTTCACCGACACGGATGCACCGGTCGAGCGCCGCAGACGAACCGGCGGCCGTGGCGCGGAGCGCTCCCGCAAAGGCGTCGGCAGTTCCAGATATCTCAACCTCATCAATACGATAGAAAAGACAAAGGTCATTGATGACGAAACCATCGAGGCGATCCATGAGGCTTCTCTGACGGTTCTCGAAGAGATCGGCATGGACGTGATCCTTCCGGAAGCGCGCAGCCTGATGAAAGCCGCCGGTGCCTCGGTTACGCCCGGGACCGACCGGGTGCGCTTCGATCGCGGGCTGATCATGGAGATGATCGCGTCCGCCCCATCCGGCTTCACCCTGCATGCCCGCAACCCGATCCGCAACGTCGAGATCGGCGGCAACAACCTCGTCTTCGCCCAGATCGCCAGCGCCCCCTTCGTGGCGGATCGCGACGGCGGCCGTCGCGCCGGCAATCAGGAAGATTACCGCAAGCTCGTCAAGCTGGCACAGTCCTATGACATTATCCACACGACGGGCGGCTATCCGGTCGAGCCCGTCGATATCCACGCCTCCGTGCGTCATCTCGATTGCCTCTCGGACATGGTGAAGCTCACCGACAAGGTGTTCCACGCCTATTCGCTGGGCAAACAGCGCAATCTCGACGCACTCGAAATCGTCCGTATCGGCCGCGGCATCACGGCCGAACAGCTGGAGCAGGAGCCGTCGCTTTTCACCATCATCAACACCTCCTCGCCGCTCAGGCTCGACGGACCGATGCTGCAGGGCATCATGGAAATGTCGGCGCGCAATCAGGTCGTCGTGGTCACGCCCTTCACCCTGGCGGGCGCGATGGCCCCGGTGACGATTGCCGGCGCCCTCGTGCAACAGAATGCCGAGGCCCTTTCCGGCATCGCCTTCACGCAGATGGTGCGTCGCGGCGCGCCTGTCATGTATGGCGGCTTCACGTCGAACGTCGACATGAAGACCGGCGCGCCGGCCTTCGGCACGCCGGAATATATGAAGGCCGTGATTGCCGGCGGGCAACTCGCCCGTCGCTACGGCATTCCCTACCGCACCTCCAACACCAATGCCTCGAACACGCTCGATGCGCAGGCGGCCTATGAATCGGCCCTTTCGCTCTGGGCGCTGACGCAGGGCGGCGGCAATTTCATCATGCATGCCGCGGGATGGAGCGAAGGCGGGCTGACGGCCTCCTTCGAGAAGTTCATTCTCGATGTCGATATGCTGCAGATGGTGGCGGAATTCCTGAAGCCGCTGGATGTCAGCGCCGATGCGCTCGGGCTCGATGCAATCCGCGATGTCGGTCCGGGCGGACATTTCTTCGGCACGCCCCACACGCTTGCCCGTTATGAGACGGCGTTCTACTCGCCTATCCTTTCGGACTGGCGCAACTTCGAGACCTGGACGGAAGCTGGACGTCCGACGACCTACGACCATGCCAATCGTATCTTCAAGGAAAAGCTCAACGAATACGAGCGCCCGCCCCTCGACCCTGCCATAGAGGAAGAACTCGATGCCTTCGTGGCCCGGCGCAAGGCCGAGGGGGGCGGCCCGACGGAGTTCTAGAGCCACGCGGAGAACCGCCCGTCTTGCGCGTCCAACCGCGGAAAGATGGGCGCCGGCACTACTGCTCGAACATCACCGAACGAACCGAAGAGATCAGCTTGTCCGTCGGCAGGCGGCTGAAATCCTTGTTGATCTCGACCGTTGTCTTTTCACGGGCGGCACTGGACAGCATCGCGCGCAAGTCACCCAGCGTCTGGGGAGCGGCACACAGCACCAGCCGGTCGAAAGCGCCCTGCTGGGCATAGCCGTCGATCCGGCTCGCTACCTCTGCGGTGAACTTCTGCTGCTCCTCGCGCACGGGATCGCTGCTGTATTCCATCGCCGAGCGGCCATGCCCGACCGAGGAATGGCTCCTGCCCGGCCTGTCGGCCATGATGTCCTGAACGCGTTTTGTTTCCAGCTGGAATACCTCCTGCTCGGGGCTCTGGGGCTCGTCCTTCAGAAAGTTCACGCCCTTCAGCAACCGGGCCTGGTTTCCATCGGCGGCAAGTATCCATGTCGTGGTCATCTGTCACTCCTCGAGCGGATTGCGGGGACCATGCGCCATCCCGCAACGGCGCACGGAAGAAATCAACGCGCGGGCCGAGCGTAAGGTTCCGCCATCGGCAGGAAAGCAGGCCGCCATGCGCTGACGGCATGGCAGCTCTTCGCAGCTGCACAAAACCTCTCTTGACTTTTGACCTGAAAACAACGACATGAAGCCTAGCGTCACCTTCCGGCCGCCGCGTGAGCGAGCCCTGCGGGATTTTACCGATCCGTAACGAAGGATAAGCGCACCAGTAAATGTCCTGCCAAACGTGGCCGGATGCAGCGCAGACAGCTTAATCAACCCACAAGTTCCCAGATCACGCGGGGTTCTTGACGCGAAGCGAAACCGGAACCGCATGGTGCAGTTCCGGCGAAATCCGTTTTGCGCCCCCGAAAAGGTAATACATTGACCACTTTCAAAGACCTTGGCCTTTCCGAGCATGTGCTTTCGACCCTCTCCTCCCTCGGGTTCGAAAAGCCGACGCCGATCCAGGCCAATGCGATCCCGCTTGTCATGGAAGGCAACGACCTGATCGGTCTCGCCCAGACCGGCACCGGCAAGACGGCCGCTTTCGGCCTGCCGATGATCGAAAAGCTGATGGCCGACGGCAAGCGTCCCGACCCGCGCAATATTCGCGCGCTGGTTCTCGCGCCGACCCGCGAACTGGTGAACCAGATCGCAGCCAACCTCAAGGAATTCGTCAAGAAGACCCCGATCAAGGTCGGCGTCGTCGTTGGCGGCGCTTCCATCAACAAGCAGTCCGAGCAGCTCGCCCGCGGCGTCGATATCCTCGTCGCCACGCCCGGTCGTCTTCTCGACCTCGTCAACCGCCGCGCCGTGACCCTGACCCAAGGCCGCTACCTCGTTCTTGACGAAGCCGACCAGATGCTGGACCTCGGCTTCATCCACGACCTGCGCAAGATTTCCAAGCTGGTTCCGAAGAACCGCCAGACGCTTCTGTTCTCGGCCACCATGCCGAAGGCGATCGCGGAGCTGGCCGGCGAATATCTGAACAACCCGAAGCGCGTCGAAGTTTCGCCTCCGGGCAAGGCTGCCGACAAGGTCGAGCAGTATGTTCACTTCGTTGCCGGCGCCAGCCAGAAGACCGAGATCCTCAAGAAGACCATGAACGAAAACCCGGATGGCCGCGCCATGGTGTTTTCGCGCACCAAGCATGGCGCCGAGAAGCTGATGAAGCATCTCGAGCACACCGGCTTCTCCGTCGCCTCGATCCACGGCAACAAGAGCCAGGGCCAGCGCGAGCGTGCGCTGAAGGCGTTCCGTGAAGGCGAAATCCGCGTTCTCGTCGCCACCGACGTCGCCGCCCGCGGCATCGACATCCCCGGCGTGACCCACGTCTACAACTACGACCTGCCGGAAGTGCCGGATGCCTATGTTCACCGCATCGGCCGCACCGCGCGCGCCGGCCGTGACGGCATTGCCATCGCTTTCTGCTCGCCGGATGAAATCCGCCTGCTGCGCGATATCGAGCGTCTGATGAACATCGAGATCGCCGTTGCCAGCGGCGAAGTGCCGGCCGACCGCGCCCGCCCGAAGGGTGCTCGCGGCGGCAATGGCGCCCGCAACGCCCAG
>JAVBSF010000501.1:0-2756 GCA_031556925.1 Pararhizobium sp. | reverse complement strand
CGAAATATGGCGGGGATTGTTCCCTGAGGTTTCTGAACGCTCCGCCGTCTCAATATAAGCACAGGCTCATCAATTTTCCTCATTCTATTCCCGACAAATATGAATTTGTCGAACTGTAAGCCATCGTCTACAGCCAGCTCGGTGACAGATGTCGGGAGAATCGAACGTGGATCAGCGTGCTACGAATGCCAAAGAGCTTAGTGGCAGCCAGGCGGCGGCTGGCCCTGGTGCGTCGGCGCTTCTCGGCGGGCTGATGTGCCTGCTGTCCATGTCGAGCGTGCAGTTCGGTTCGGCGCTCTCTGCACCTGCGATCTCCGCTTACGGTCCGGCCGGAACGACCTGGATGCGGCTTGCCTGGGCGGCGCTCATGCTTCTCGTCATCGTGCGTCCGCCCGTGTTCCGCTACAGCTGGCATCAATGGAAAACGGCGATCACGCTCGGGGCCTGCATGGCCGGTATGACGCTCTGTTTCTTCGCGGCGATCGAGCGCATTCCGCTTGGCCTCGCGGTCGCCATCGATTTTCTCGGGCCGCTGCTGGTCGCGACCTTCGCCTTCGGCATTGGCTGGCGCCTGGTCTGGCCGTTGATCGCCGGGTTTGGCGTGCTGTTGCTTGCCCATGACGGCGAGGGCTGGGTTGGCGAGCCCATCGGCATTCTCTTTGCCTTTGGTGCGGCCACCGGCTGGGGCCTCTACATCATCCTCATGAAAAAGGCCGGCACGGTTTTCCAAGGGTTGCAGGGGCTCGCCATGTCGCTGCTGGTTGCCGCCATCGTCGCGACACCCTTTGGCCTGATGGACCTTCCACGCCTGACGGGTGAGGGCGTGATCGCCATCGCCGGTCTTGCGATCCTCGTGCCGCTACTTCCCTATGCGCTGGAGATGATCGCGCTGCGCCGCATGAGCACGGCGTCGTTCGGCATTCTGATGAGCCTTGAGCCGGCGCTCGGTGCCATCGCTGGCTTTGTCGTACTCTCCCAGCCGATGACGGCGTTGCAGATCGGCGGCACGTTGCTTGTCGTCGCCGCCAGCGCCGGGGCCACCATCAGCGCCGGATAACGGGTTTTCCGGCTCTCCCGGATCGATACGCGCGTCCGTTGCAAAATCCCCAATTATTTCCGCGCTTTTTCAAAAGCCGGTGATAGGATGCCGGCGTCAAGAGCCGCAATATCGCCAAGGGGAATGCATGTTTCCACTCTCGCATATGATGAAGGCCTTTATCCGCAAGGGACAATTGACCGTCATAGACGCCGCCGGAAAACGGCATGTCTTTTCCGGTACGCCCGGTCCTGAAGTGACCATGCGGCTTACCGATCCCAGGCTTTATCGTTCGCTGGTCTTCAATTCCGAGCTTGCCGCCGGCGAGGCCTATATGGACGGTACCCTGCGCTTCGAGGATGGCTCGACGCTGCGCGATTTCCTCCAGCTCTTTTCGCTGAACCGCCTGTCGCTCGGCTCATATCCGATCCAGAAGGCGATCCGGGCGATAAAAATGCGCTTCCGCAACCGGCAGCAATCCAACATAAAGGGCGAGGCGCAGCGCAATGTCGCCCACCACTATGATGTCGGCAACGAATTCTACAAACTCTTCCTCGATGCCAACATGCTCTATTCCTGCGCCTATTTCCGCGAGCCGGATGAGACGCTGGAGCAGGCGCAGCGCAACAAGCTGAGGTTACTCGCTGCCAAGCTCTGCCTGCGGCCGGGTATGAAGGTGCTGGATATCGGCTGCGGCTGGGGCGATCTCGCGCTTTACCTCGCCCAGCTGGAAGATGTCGAAGTGCTCGGCGTGACGCTGTCGAAGGAGCAGCAGGCGCTGGCGACGGAGCGCGCCAGGGCCGCCGGCCTTGAGAACCGCGTGCGCTTCGAGCTGCGCGATTACCGCGATGTCGATGAAACCTTCGACCGGATCGTCTCCGTCGGCATGTTCGAGCATGTCGGCGTGCAGCACTATGATGAGTTCTTCAAGAAGGTGAACGCGCTGATGCCGGATGACGGCATCGCCGTCTTGCATTCCATCGGCCATATGAGCCCACCCGGCATGGCCAGCGCCTGGCTGCGCAAATACATCTTCCCCGGCGCCTATTCGCCGGCACTGTCGGAAGTCTTCGAGGTGGTGGAACGGAACAGCCTCTGGGTCACCGATCTCGAATTCCTGCGTGTGCACTATGCGACGACGCTCAAGCACTGGTGCGACCGCTTCGAGAAGAACCGCGACAAGGTCGTCGAGATGTATGACGAGCGTTTCGCCCGCATGTGGGAGTTCTATTTGATCAGCTGCGAGATGATGTTCCGCACTGGCAGCCAGCTCGTCTTCCACATGCAGCTGTCGCGCACCCGCGATTCGGCCCCCATCGTGCGCGATTACATTACCGACCGGCAGAAGGCGTATATCGTGCGCGAGCAGACGCTCAATCTCACACTTTAACCTTCACCCGGCTCCCATTGCAGCCGCTTATAGTCGAAGCCGTATTCGAGCGTCGGTTTCACGACAGCGAAATAGGGCGAAAGGTCGAAATCGCGCGGCGTATAGAGCGAGTGGTGACGAATATGCAGGATCTCGGCCCGGGAATAGGTCGAGGTCGCTGCCGCCCGGCCCGGCGCGCGGGTGATTTCCGGCAGGATCGGATACTGGATCCCGGAAAAAGCCTCGGCAATCAGCGTCGAGCAGATCGCCCGCGTTGGATCACCCGACCCGAAAGCCAGCATGCGCCGGCGAAAGCGCACCGGCACCGGCGGCGCCGGCAGGACATAGCGC
>JAVBSF010000398.1:0-5473 GCA_031556925.1 Pararhizobium sp. | reverse complement strand
CCTTTTCGGCGGCGTCGATCGCAGCTTCGATCTGGCTGTAGGATGCTTCCGGCAGATCGATGATCTTGCCGCCGGTGCGCGGGTTGAGGATCTGTTCCTCGGCTTCCGTGCCCGCTTCGAAGCGCGAGCCGATCAGGAGTTCGGTATCCATTTTTGTTCTCCCTTGTTCATTTTCCGGCACCGGCGATCTGATCGCCGTCGCGGGTGAGGTAATAGGCCGCCAGGATCGGCAGGAAGGTCACGAGCACGACCACCATGGCGACGACATTGGTAACGGGGCGCTGGCGCGGACGGATCAGCTCTTCCAGCATCCAGATCGGCAGGGTCGATTGCTGGCCGCCGGTGACGGTGGTGACGATGACCTCATCGAAGGACAGTGCGAAAGCGAGCATGCCGCCGGCCAGAAGCGCCGTGCCGATATTCGGCAGGATGACGTGGCGGAAGGTCTGGAAGCCATCGGCGCCAAGATCCATCGAGGCCTCGATCAGCGAGCCGGAAACGCGACGGAAGCGGGCGACCGCATTGTTGTAGACGACCACGACGCAGAAGGTCGCGTGGCCGAGAACGATGGTCCAGAAGGAAAACGGAATATCGGCCATCGAGAAGGCGGAGCGCAGCGCGATGCCGGTGATGATGCCGGGAAGGGCGATCGGCAGGATGACGAGCAGCGAGATCGTCTCGCGACCGAAGAAACGCGTCTGGCTGACGGCGGCGGCGCAGAGCGTGCCGAGCACGAGAGCGATCGCTGTCGCGATGCTCGCAACCTTGACGGATAGTGTCAGCGCCTCCCAGACATCCGGCCGATTCCAGGTGACGGCAAACCATTGCAGCGTCAAGCCGGGCGGCGGGAACTGGTAGCTCTTTTCCTCTGTCGTGAAGGCGTAGAGGAAAATCAGCAGGATCGGGATATGCAGGAAGCCGAGGCCGGCACCGGCGGCGATCTTCAGGCCGAGAGGGGCGGAGGAGCGGTCAGAGCGCATCGAAAGCTCCCATGCGTTTTGCCATCCAGAGATAGAGGCTCATGATGACGATCGGGACGACGGAGAAGGCGGCGGCAAGCGGGATGTTGCCGGCCGTGCCCTGCTGGGCATAGACCGCCTGGCCGATGAACAGTCGCGACGAACCAATCACCTGCGGGATGATGTAATCACCCAGCGTCAGCGAGAAGGTGAAGATGGAGCCGGCGACGATGCCGGGAAGCGCCAGCGGAAAGAGCACATATTTGAAAGTCTGCGCCGGATTGCCGCCGAGATCGGCTGATGCCTCGATGAGATTGCCGGGAACACGCTCCAGCGACGCCTGGATCGGCAGGATCATGAAGGGCATCCAGACATAGATGAAGACGATGAAAGTGCCGGTATAGCTGATCGACAGCGAATTGCCGCCGACGACCGGAAGCGCGAGCCACGCTTCGAGCATCCAGAGCAGGTGCAGCTTGGTCAGCGCCCAGGTGACGATGCCTTCCTTGGCGAGGATCAGCTTCCAGGCATAAATCTTGACCAGATAGCTCGACCACAACGGCAGCATGACGCCGAGATAGAAGAAGGCCTTCCATTTTCCCTTGGCGTAACGGGCCGCGTAATAGGCGATCGGGAAGGCGATGATGGCGGAAGTCAGCGTCACCAGCGCCGCCATGATCACGGTGCGCAGGATGATGTCGAAATTGGCCGGGATCAGCAGCTGCTTGTAGGTATCGAGCGTAACCTCGTAATTGATGAGGCCGGAGAACTCATCGATCGAGAAGAAGCTCTGCAGCAGAAGCGCCAGCAGCGAGCCGAGATAGATGATGCCGAGCCAGAGCAGCGGCGGGCCGAGCAGGATCAGCAGCAGCACATGCGGGTGCCGCCAGAGGAAATCCGAGAAGCGCCGGGTAAGGCCCGCGCGTTCCGGCAGGATGGATTGGCTGGCGACGGCGCTCATGCTTGCTCCATCACATGCAGGTCGTTGCGGGAAAAAGCGAGGGCGATACTGGCGCCCTGTTCAGGCACGGACATCGCGGCCGGCGCCGAGACGACGATACGCTGGCCATCGCAATCGACGGTGATGCGGTTGACCGAGCCGAGGAAGCTGGAGGCGGTAACGGTGCCGGAAAGGGTAAGAGCATCAGCCCCGGAGGTTCCGATCTGGATCGCTTCCGGCCGCAAGCTTGCAGCTTCGGCGGCAATGCCGAGCCTGGCGAGCGTGGCGGAAGACAGGACGTTGGACGAACCGACGAAATCGGCGACGAAGCGGGTCTGCGGGCGCTTGTAGACGTCTTCCGGTGTGCCGAGCTGCTGGATCTTGCCGTCGTTGAAGACGGCGATGCGATCTGCCATCGACAGCGCCTCACCCTGATCGTGGGTGACGAAGACGAAGGTGATGCCGAGCGACTTTTGCAGACTCTTCAACTCTTCCTGCATCTGCTCGCGCAGCTTCAGGTCCAGCGCGCCAAGCGGTTCGTCAAGCAGCAGGACTTTCGGACGATTGACAAGCGCGCGGGCGAGCGCCACGCGCTGGCGCTGGCCGCCGGAGAGTTGGCCGGGCTTGCGCAGGCCGTAGCCCGGTAGCTTGACCATGGCGAGCGCATCTTCCGCCGCCTTGCGCCGCTCTTCCCTGCCGACGCCTTTGACCATCAGCCCGTAGGCGACGTTGTCGAGGATCGAGAGATGCGGAAAGAGGGCGTAATCCTGGAACACGGTGTTGACGTTGCGGCGATAGGGCGGCACGCCCTCGGCCGTTTAGCCGAAGATTTCGATATGGCCTGACGTCGGCTGTTCGAAGCCGGCCATCAGCCGCAGGCAGGTGGTCTTGCCGGAGCCGGAGGGGCCGAGCATGGCAAAGAATTCGCCCTCGGCGATGGAAAGATCGACGCCATCGACGGCACGCACACTGCCGAAGTGGCGGGATACTTTCTGGAAAAGAACGGCGGCGGTCATGGAGGCTCCGGAATTCGTGGCTATGGCCCCTCATCGGCCCTATCGGGCACCTTCTCCCCCGTTTTACGGGGAGAAGGCACAAGCGGCATGCTCTGTCGTTCCCTCTCCCCGCGTGCGGGGAGAGGGTTAGGGTGAGGGGCATTTCAGTTGTTCAAAGGCTGCCGATATTACCGGCCGCCGATTACGCCGATATAGTCGGAAACCCAGCGGTGATAAGGCACGCACTCGCCCTGGCTTTCGCACTTGGAGATCGGCGTCTTCCAGAAGCTGATCTTGTCGAAATTGTCGAAGCCGTTGATGTGGCAACCTTCGTCGGTCAACAGTTCGTTGCCCTTGCAGGCGGCGGGAACCGAAGGAACCGCGCCGAACCAGGCGGCGGCATCACCCTGCACCTTGGCGGACAGCGAATGTTCCATCCACTTGTAGGCGCAATTCGGATGCGCGCTTTCGGCGTGCAGCATGGTCGTATCCGACCAGCCGGTGACGCCTTCTTCCGGGAAGGTCGAGGCGATCGGCAGCTTTTCGGCCTGCATCAGATTGACCTGGAACGGCCAGGAGCCGGAGGCGACGACGCCTTCGTTCTTGAAGTCGTCGATCTGGATCATCGCATCGTGCCAGTAGCGGCCGACCAGCGTGCGCTGGACGCGGAGCAGGTCGAGGGCCGCCTTGTACTGGTCTTCGTTCAGTTCATAGGGATCCTTGATGCCGAGTTCCGGCTTGTGGGCCTTGAGATAGAGGGCGGCGTCGGCGACGTGGATCGGGCCATCATAGGCCTGCACACGGCCCTTGTTCGATTTGCCGTCAGGCAGGGTCATTTCCTCGAAGACGACGTTCCAGCTCTTCGGCGCTTCGCCCTTGAAGGCTTCGGTGTTGTACATCAGCACGTTCGGGCCCCAGAGATAGGGCACGCCGTAATGCACGCCGTCCACGGTGTTCCACGGCGCGCTCTGCAGGCGCTCGTCGACGTTCTTGAAGCTCGGGATAAGATCGGTGTTGATCGGCTGAACGCGCTTGCCGGCGATCAGGCGGCGCGAGGCGTCGCCGGAGGCGGTGACGAGGTCGAAGCCGCCTTCGTTCATCAGGGCGACCATTTCATCGGACGTGGCGGCGGTCTTTACCGTCACCTTGCAGCCGGTATCCTTTTCGAAGGAGGTGACCCAGTCGTAATTCTTGTCGGTTTCGCCGCGCTCGATGTAACCGGCCCAGGCGACGATCGAAACTTCGCCTTCCCCTGCGCCGATTTCCTTCAGCGGTTCCTGGGCGAAGGCAGGGGCAGTCATGGCAAGGGTGAGGGCAAGCGCAGTGCAGGAATGAAGGACACGCTTCATTTTCAGTCTCCCGGTTTGTCCGCTTCTTGGCGGTATTGTTCCCGGTGAAAAAGGTGCCTCGATTTTGGCGTATTCGCAAATTCATTAATCAGAAAGTCGATATCGGAAATTCCGATATCGATTTAAGAGCGACCCGTCGTATGTGGGGTATAAACAACTAACGATTGCGGCCGCTCCTCAGAGCTTCCGCGACGCCGATGAAATCCTTCGCCGATTGCGGCAGGCCCGAGCCCTTGCGCCAGACCATGCCGACCTGCACGACCGGCAGCGCACCGGAGACATCGCGGCTCTCGATCCGGTCGCCTTCCAGCGACCAGGGGCGGTAAACAAGATCGGGCAGAAGCGCGATGCCCGCACCCGTGGCGACAAGGCTGCGCACCGCTTCCACCGAGCGGGTGCGGAAGGCGACATGGGGACGGGCGCCGAGAGCGCTCAAGAGCTTGCCGGTATTCTCCTCGATTTCGTCCACCGTCAGCATGATCAGCGGTTCCCTGGCGATATCCGCGACCGAGATGATATCGGCCGAGACCAGCGGATGACCGAGCGGCAGCCACAGGCGATAGGGCGAGGTCTCGATAATCTCCGCCTGCAGCGCCATGCGGTCGCGCAGGTTGGAAATGACCATGACGGCGACATCCAGCTCGCCGCCGATCAGCAGATGCTCGAGATAGGATCCGTTGTCCTCGATGGCGCTGACATCGACGCCGGGGCAGGCGCGGCGATAACGGGCGAGCAGATCGGAGAGCACATAACCTGCAACCAGCGATGTCACGCCGAGATTGAGCTTGCCGCCGGTTCGCGATTCCCGTTCCTGCGAGAACGAGCGGCGCGCATCGGAAACGCCAGCGAGGATTTTCGTCGCATGGCGCAGGAACTGGTGGCCATTATGGGTGATATGCAGCCCGCGCGGATGGCGTTCGAAAAGTTCGACGCCGAGATCGGTTTCCAGTTCTTTCACGGCTTCCGTGATGGAGGACTGCGAAATCGAAAGGTTCTGTGCCGCCCGCGTCACCGAGCCCTGCTCGGCGACGGCGCTGAAATACTGCAATTGCCGGAGAGTGAATGCCATGGCCTAGCTAAGCGAGGTAGGTCGGGGATGGCAAGGCCGGTGTTCTTGCTATTCGGGCCTGCGGGATTTATATTGCTGGAGTGGTGACCGGAGCTGCGAACACCGGCCACCGTTTTGCTTATCTGACTACTTGGACCCGGACCGCTATTGACCAGCTCGTC
>JAVBSF010000124.1:0-3497 GCA_031556925.1 Pararhizobium sp. | reverse complement strand
CTCCCCACACTAGGAAGGTTTCATCCTCTTTAGTTGAGATCCTGCGGAAATTGAGCTTAGCATTTTCAGCAGCCACCTCTGTATTCGCGGCAAACTCTTCAGAGCGGTAATTCCCCGGCATTTTTTTGCTTGAAAATTTAGTAGGAACACCAAACAGATATACGAGTACGAAAATACCCACCGCGATGAGGATGTCTACCACCGCTGGCAGCATAACCACTCCAAGAATTATTGCTAATGTCCAAGTGATCGAGAAATAGCTGAAGACGCTTAAGCCTATCACGGTCCAGCGTGAGGACCCACTAGGTAAGAAGTAGCTTAAGGATAAGCATAGGAAGAACACTACAAAGTGGCCAAAAAGCCAAACATAAGCCCCAGCTCCTGTTGGCTCCGCTACAGCGCCAAGGTTAAAGGCTATTCCTGAAAAAAGTACCGTGAGCCCTATTGCTAAGGCTGCCTTAATGACAACTCTAGCATTGAGAAAGAGAAAAACGATTAGGAAAAAAGCGGCTACGATGAGTAATGAAATCCACCAATTCTGGGGATATTCCACTAATGTGATGCCACCTATGATGATTGCTGCTACCGCAAAAATGGTGAGCAATCTTCCGTTTTCTTTTAGCGTTTCTGTCACCGCAGTGATGAAGCCGTTTTTTCGCTCGGCCATGGGACTCCTTAAATCAGATGCTTATCCTATCAAAAGTGAGAGTCAAAAAACCTTAGCTGAAAAAGAAAACCCCAAGGGCTCGAAAGCTAACTTGGGTTTTCTGTGGACGTGCGGGGAATCGAACCCCGGTCTTGACTAACTCTGAGAGGACCACTACAAGTTTGTCCACGTTTCTTAATTAGCGAGTGACCACGAATCGTGGCCTAACAAAAGTCACTTGCTTTGAAGCAATCAATAACTTTTCTTCGAGAAAGCTTCCAACTCTTGAAAAGTAATCCCCTTAATTTGACGGTCGGCGGTTTGCGGGAATCGGACTCCCCGCGGACCGGATTAGGCTGCTAGAGCCAGATCGTTCTTTGATACGTTAGCATCTATTGTTTTGAGCCTTGATAACGCTACCTGCTCAATAGCGACTTGCGATCTTTCCCAGAAAATCAATCAATCGAAACCTGGTCACGCCCCTGTGGAGTTATATTGGCAATATCATATCACGTTTAGTAGATAAGTTGCAAAAACCGTAGACTTATCTGTAAAGTTCCCTTTAATCAAAAATCTCCTATCGCCAAGAGTTATCGTCGGCAGATGAGTTACGGGTTATTCACCATTTTCAGTTTAGAAAGTTTACTATGGTGACTAAATTTCACATTAACCCACAAACCGGAGAGCCGGGTGTTTGTGTGGCTAATGCCGGCAAGTGCCTTTATGGAGCGCCAGCGGATGCTCACTTCTTCACAAAGGAAGCAGCTCGAGCTGCCTTTGAGAAGCAAATGGAATCGAATTATTTTCCAGCCTATATGAAGAAGGTTAATAGTAAAGAAGAGCTTAAGACACTTAAGATGTCAGCCATCGAGTCATTAAGTGGTAAGAACCTCCCCCAGCGCCGCCACGAGGAAGAGATTCTGAAGAAAGATAGAGATCGTTACCATGCTGAACGGAAAACTGCAATCGAAGCCAAACTTGAAGCCAAGAGGATTAAGCTCGCTACGGCTAAGGTCCAGCGAGATGAAAACGGCGATCTATATGTTAGAGCAGATGTTAGCTGGGGCAAAAATCAAAAAATATTTTTTGGAGATTTGACTCCAATCGATTTCGCTCAAAAACTCCACGAACTGGATCCTTCAAAAGAATTTCAAGATGGTGCTTGCGGGTTTCTCTCTGATTATCTCGGGGGAAATGTCGATGCTGTCTCTCGAGTGGGTGAAATACGCTATGTGGAAGAGATAGATGACCCTGTCTATGGAAAGATTACTTCTCTAGAGGGCCACGCTTTTGTGGAGCTTAAGACTGGTATTGTTGTAGACAGTATGGGTTTTTGGTCTAAAGACAAGTTTGCGAAAGGCTATGCTAAAAGCGGGACAACCATAAGATATTCTTCTAATTATCCTTCAGCGGAAAGATACAAAGATGACAATCCTAATGTGGTCGCTACCGAGCAACTCGGCTCCACAATAAAAGGAATGGTAGGAAGTATCAATCAAAACCCAGCAGCCGTAAATCCGCTTTGGGACAGCTTACTTCCGCAGCCACGCGAAGAGGCAAGAGAGGAGCCGAAAAAGGGATTTTTTAAAAGGCTCTTCAGCGGCTAAAATGTGGAAGGCCCGAACCCCAAGCTTAAAGCATCGAAGTTCGGGCCTTTGGAGTAAACCTTCACGCAATAAGTATCTAACAACTCTTGCTCAGTAAAGCAACTTTCTTACTGCACTCCAAGAATTTCTTTAATCTTCGGAGTAGGCTCGAAATAGTTCGGTCCCTTGAGCAGCTTACCTTTTGGCTTAATTTCCCCATCGTAGCTAGCTGGAGTTACTCCATCGCTGATGACTGGTTTTCCATCCTCACCTAGCTTACTCATATTGCTCTCGTGAACGATTGTGAAGATCGTTTCCAGGGGAATAGCCGCCTCTAAGGCTAATCCGTTCTCCACATAGCGAAGATCAGCGAGAGCATCAGCAAGCTCTACTAGGTCTCGATTGCCTTCGTCAGCCTTCTGCGCTTTCATCCACGCAATTTTAAGGATAGCACCAGCTTCTTTCCCGTAGGCCGCTTCGATGAGCTCGATGAACTCTTCAGCGATGAGATTAAGCTTTAGATGTAAACGCTCATCCGAGATGTCACCGGGAAACTTCCCCAGATGTTCCTCTTGCTCAAACCCTACATAGAATTCTTTTACGCTCTCTAGTGATGTTTTACCTGTCATATTTTTCCTCTTCCATAATAGTGCTCATCCAGTTTTCCGGCGGCGCAATTAGCTCATTGGTTAATAGGTCTAAAATTACAACGTTCCCGTTAGTCCATTCTTTATTCAGAATGTGGACTTCTGTTCTTTTGCCGTTCTCAAGCTCTACAGTAAAGTTCTTTCGCTGGTGCCAATGGCCACAAAAATTTCGCAGCGGAGTAGTTCTTTCGAAGGCGGCTTGAATGACCTCTCGAGTTTGAGTTTCAATTGTCCCGTGGCCTTTCATACCTTGGACAGGAACAGATTTCGCAGTATCATGCGTCAAAAGATAGTCCAATGGTTTACCGCCCAGTAATTCAAGCTCCTGCCAGGTCGGCTGCTCTAAATCCTTGAACAAGCTAAAACCCTCTTTTAGCTGGTGTCCATTTATTGACCAAGCTCCACCGAGGGCCCCAAACTCTCTACCTGTCCAATTCCAGCGATGACCGCGTGGAGCGTAATAGATATTCCCCCGTTTGCCGGTTTGCACAAAACCGTTGGTGAGTTTGGGTAGCTCGCGAAGATATTGATGATTCTCGTGGTTTCCGTCGATCCAAACAAGCTTCACATCACTCTCCAACAGTGCTCTATGGAGAGGTTTTTCAAAATAATGAGCGT
>JAVBSF010000409.1:0-4750 GCA_031556925.1 Pararhizobium sp. | reverse complement strand
CGGTCACCGATTTATCGAAATAGGTGAGCGCGGCGCCGGCGATGCCGTAGGAGTTCATGCCGAAGAAGATTTCGTTGAGATAAAGTTCGAGGATGCGGTCCTTGCTGTAGGCCTGCTCGATGCGGAAGGAGAGGATCGCCTCCTTGACCTTGCGGTCGATGGTCTGATCAGCCGTCAGCAGGAAGTTCTTGGCAACCTGCTGGGTGATGGTAGAGGCGCCGACCGGACGGCGGCCCGAGCCGAAATTCTGCAGGTTGACGAAGATTGCGCGGCCGAGGCCGGTGATATCCACGCCGGGGTGCTGATAGAAATTCTTGTCTTCAGCCGAAATGAAGGCTGCCTTGACGCGATCGGGAATGGCCTGGATCGGCAGATAAAGACGCCGCTCACGGGCATATTCCGCCATCAGCGCGCCATTGCCGGCATGGATGCGGGTGGTGACCGGTGGCGCGTAATTGGCCAGAACTTCATAATCCGGCAGATCCTTGGACACATGGCCAAGATAGACGGCAGCGGCGGCGGCCACGCCGAGAAGCATGAATGCGCCAATACCGAAGAAATATCCAATCAGTCTGATCATCAGCCGGATACCAGTACCTTTGTTGTCTTTGCCTGTGCGCCTGAGGCCCGAGGCCTAGCGCGTGCCGAATGCGAATGCAATGCGTCGAGCCCCGACAAGGACACGACACCCCCCACAGTAACCATTGCCGAAATCGGCACGGACATTGGCGTTCGCACAAGTTCCGGTCCCCGATAGCGACCGGATTGTGAGCAAAATAGGGCCCAAGACAGTTAAAGGCCTCACATCCCTTGGAAAAACATATCTCTGTTACCGGACCGACACAAATCACATCGCGCGGGAGCGTAAACGCAGCGCTGAGGGTAACAGAGCAAGGGCTGGCGGCCCGGCGGAGAATCATCCGGCCGAATGTCAGCCGCCGTTGGCGACGGTGGAGGTGCGGTAATTGCGAACCGCCCCGGCGAGCAGTTCCGACACCTTGCGGCGCCAGACGGGATCGACGAGCAGCTTTTCGTCTTCCTTGTTGGAAAGAAAGCCAAGCTCAAGCAGGATCGACGGCACATCCGGCGCCTGCAGAACCCGGAATCCGGCATAGCGATGCGGATTGTTGATGAGGTTGATCTGCCCTTCGAAAGACGAAACGACCGTCTGCGCGAGATTGACCGAAAAGGCCTGGGTTTCACGACGCGTCAGGTCGAGAAGGATATCGGCAACTTCCGCCGGTTCGGTCGAAAGCGCAACGCCAGCAATGGAGTCGGACAGGTTTTCCCGCTCGGCGAGGCTTGCCGCGAGATGGTCGGACGCCTTGTCGGAAATCGTATAGACGGTCGCGCCGCGTATATCGCGCTGCTTCAGTGTATCGGCATGAATTGAGACGAAAAGATTGGCGCCCTGGCGGCGCGCGATCTGGACCCGTTGCGGCAGAGAGAGAAATTCGTCCTTGTCACGCGTCAGAAACGCCTTGATGCCGGGCTCGCGCTCAAGCTGGGCCACGAGATCGCGGGCAAAGGCTAGCGTCACGGTCTTCTCTTCGGTGCTGGTCTCCGTGCCGATCGCGCCGGTATCGATACCGCCGTGGCCGGCATCGACGGCGACCACGAACTCATTGCCGGCAGCTGCCGGAGCGGGAGCGGTGACGCGCCCGGTTTTCGTCGCCGTGACGCTGCCCGTCCATTTCTGCCCGTCAAGAATTTCGGAAAACTTTTCCTTGCTGACGCGCTCGGCGTCGAGAACCAGACGGAAGCCTTTGTTGTCTTCGTCTGGCTTCACCTCGGCCAGCGATATTTCCACGGGGTCCTTGGCCGTCAGCACGATGCGCGAACTGCCGGCACCCATCGTTCCGTAGCGGATATCGCCGAACAGGCCCCTCGCCTTCATGTCTTCCTTGGTCAGACCGAACGACGTCTCGGGAAGATCCACAACCACCCGGAAGGGATCGGCGACATAATGAACAAAGAAATCCGGCGCCTTGTCGAATTCGATAACGACACGGGTGCGGGCGTCGTCTCCGGCGATGCGGGCGCCATAGGCCAGGAGCGGGGCGTCGGCCGCAGACGCAGCCGCAGATGCCACGCAAAGCAGCGACAGCGTCCCGACCAGATATCGCATCATTGCCGTCAGCATGAAAACTGGTATTCCCCGTCAAATCTCCGGCCAGGGGCAATACGATCACCCTGCCCCGCCAATTCCGGCCGGCCCCCCGCAAGGAGAGCCGATTCGTATCGAACCATGAATGCCCCTTCATGGTTAACCGAAGCTTACCGGCGCGGATTTACCACCCGCCATTGAGCAGCCACACGACACCGGCCGAATCAATCAATATTATGACGGATCAGGCTTTTCCCTTGCCATTGTGACATAGAAAACATACAAGCGTGACAGGTAGAAAGTGTTGACGGGATAGAATCGACGACCGGCAGCCATAGGACCATTCAAGCCCTTGGCGCCAGAGCATGATCGATGTGGGTCAAACCGCGCTCTGACGATCATGCCGCAGCAGGCAGTCGCGCTTCATCCGCCGTCGCTTCACGATCTTCCCATACGAATCGCAAAAATCCGGCGGTGGCCGGCAAGACATGGTGATGTTCACCGCAAGCCCTGACAGGGCGCATTCATCGGGCCTCAAGGGCCTAATACATTGGCATTCTTGTTTGGTATTCGACGTTGTCACAGCAGTATCGGTCAGAAGTAAACAGGCCACGGGACGCAAGCGTCCCGGCTGCCGTCTGGCTGCTTGACGTTCGCGCAGGCCATTCAGGAACATTCACATCCGGCGAACGACGCGAACTGTCGGGATGGTCTCCTCCGGGAAGCCGTCCCTCTGCTGTTTTGCGTGTGCGCCGAGGAGCACAGCTTAAATGGCAGAGAAAATGCTTATCGATGCGTCTCACGCTGAAGAGACGCGCGTCGTTGTCGTTCGCGGAAACCGCATAGAAGAATTCGACTTCGAATCCGAACACAAGAAACAGATCCGTGGCAATATCTATCTTGCCAAGGTCACCCGCGTAGAGCCTTCGCTTCAAGCGGCCTTCGTCGATTACGGCGGAAACCGCCATGGCTTTCTGGCTTTCGCGGAAATCCATCCCGACTATTACCAGATCCCCCTCGCCGACCGTCAGGCCCTTCTGAAAGCCGAGGCCGAGGAAGCGCGTCGGGACGACGATATCGAACCTGTCGAGACCGGCACGGATCTGGGTGACGACGACACCGAAGCAGCTCCCGCTGCGGAGGAGACCGTTGTCGAGATCATCGAGGACGCGTCCGATGTCGAGACCGTGACGGAAGCCGCGGCCGAGGTCGTTGCTGAAGAAAAGCCGAAGGCCAAGACCCGCCGCCCGCGCCGCACGAAAAAGGCGATCGCGGAAGAAGAAGCCGCGGCCGCTGCAAAGGCTGAAACCGAAGACGGTTCCGATGAGCCGACCGGCGGCGAGATGGCCGCCATGGTCGATACCGACAGCATCTCTGAAGATGTCGGCAGCCGCCGCCGCAACGACGATGACGACGATGACGATCATCACGAGGAGAAGGAAGTCATCGAATCCGTTGGCGCGGAAGACGCGATGGAAGAAGTTCCCGATCGCCAGTCGAACCGCCGCCCGCGCAAGCAGTATCGTATTCAGGAGGTGATCAAGCGTCGGCAGATTCTGCTGGTTCAGGTCGCCAAGGAAGAGCGTGGCAACAAGGGTGCCGCCCTCACCACCTACCTGTCGCTCGCAGGCCGCTATTCGGTTCTGATGCCGAACACGGCGCGTGGCGGTGGCATTTCCCGCAAGATCACCAACCTGCCGGACCGCAAGCGCCTGAAGGAAATCGCCCGCGCGCTCGAAGTGCCGCAGGGCATGGGCGTCATCCTGCGCACCGCCGGCGCTAACCGCACCAAGGTCGAGGTCAAGCGCGACTTCGAATATCTGATGCGCCTGTGGGAAAATGTCCGTACGCTGACGCTCGCCTCCACGGCCCCCTGCCTCGTCTATGAGGAAGGCTCGCTCATCAAGCGTTCGATCCGCGACCTTTACAACAAGGATATCAGCGAGATCGTCGTCGCCGGCGAGGAAGGCTACAAGGAAGCCAAGGGCTTCATGAAGATGCTGATGCCGAGCCATGCCAAGGTGGTTCAGCCCTATCGCGACGTGCACCCGATCTTCTCGCGTTCCGGTATCGAAGCGCAGCTCGATCGCATGCTGCAGCCGCAGGTGACGCTGAAATCCGGTGGCTACATCATCATTAACCAGACCGAGGCGCTGGTCGCGATCGATGTCAACTCGGGCCGCTCGACCCGCGAACATTCGATCGAAGACACAGCACTCCAGACCAACCTCGAAGCGGCGGAAGAAGTTGCGCGCCAGCTGCGCCTGCGCGACCTTGCCGGCCTTGTGGTCGTCGACTTCATCGACATGGAAGAGAAGCGCAACAATCGCGCCGTCGAAAAGCGTCTGAAGGATCACCTGAAGAACGACCGCGCCCGCATCCAGGTTGGCCGCATCTCGCATTTCGGCCTGCTCGAAATGTCGCGTCAGCGCATTCGCGCCTCCGTGCTCGAATCCACCATGCAGACCTGCCCGCACTGCAACGGCACGGGCCATGTCCGCTCGCAGTCTTCGGTCGCGCTGCATGTCCTGCGCGGTATCGAGGAATATCTCCTGAAGAACACCACGCACGACATCACCGTGCGCACGACGCCGGATATCTCGCTCTATCTGCTCAACCACAAGCGCAGCACGATCACCGATT
>JAVBSF010000365.1:0-15509 GCA_031556925.1 Pararhizobium sp. | reverse complement strand
CTGGTGCGGCTCCTGCAGACGTTCGGCCTGTTCCTGCCTGTTGTAGCGGATCGACGACCAGAGCGAGACGCCGATCAGCGCTGCACCGCCAAGGCCGGTGATGACTTCGGGAATATGCACCAGCGTCTGGAAGTACATGATCACCGACAGGATCAGGATGGCGTAGAAGGCACCGTGTTCCAGATAGCGGTATTCGGCAAGCGTTCCCTTCTCCACGAGCATGATGGTCATCGAGCGCACATACATGGCGCCGATGCCGAGGCCGATGGCGATGATGAAGAGGTTCTGCGTCAGCGCGAAGGCGCCGATGACGCCATCGAAGGAGAAGCTGGCATCGAGCACTTCAAGATAGATGAAGGCGCCGAGGCCACCCTTTGCCGCCGAACTCATGGTCTGCTGCGAGGCATCGAGCAGGCCGCCAATCACTTCCACGATCAGGAAGGTCACCAGGCCATAGATCGCCGAATGAACGAAGACGGTTGCCTCTTCACCTTCCAGCAGCCGCGAGAAGCCGAGGATCATGATGAGAACAAAGGCGATCTCGATGCCCTTGATGGTCGCGAACCGCGACATATGGCGTTCGATGAACGCAATCCAGTGCACATCCTTCTCATGATCGAAGAAGTAGGTCAGGCCCACCATCATCAGGAAGGTGCCGCCGAAGGCCGCGATCGGAAGATGGGCTTCGTGCATGATGCGCGCATATTCCTCCGGCCGTGCCGCCGCAAGGATGAGCGCGTCGATCGGGCCGATATTGGCGGCGATGACGACGATCAAAAGCGGAAACACGATACGCATGCCGAAGACAGCGATGATGATGCCCCAGGTGAGGAACCGGTGCTGCCACTCAGGGGTCATGTCCTTGAGCTTGTTGGCATTGACGATGGCGTTATCGAAGGAAAGCGAGATTTCGAGCACCGCAAGCACGGTGCAGATGAAGAAGACCGTCGCCATACCGGCAATCGTGCCGGTCGCGTTCCAGCCAAGCCAGGCGCCGAGCAAGAGCCCGACGGCTGTGACGATGAAAGCCCACTTGAAATAACCAAGGGATGTGGTGTGAGACTGGGGCTGGTTCATGGCCGCGCCTCCGTTACGAGCGGGAGGAACGGGTCTGCAGATATGCAGAAGGAATGCATGCCAAGGGCATGCGCGGGTCGCATGGAGTGGATTGTCATTTGTGCGTAATCCGCCGGCTTATTTGCTGGCGGTACCGACATCACGAGAGCGCCGTAAAAACTCTCGCCAGAGGGGCCCGGCACCAAGGTTCACTCCGCCGCCTTTCGATGTCTGTAACGGTCGGAGCAATTCATTAATTAGCGATCCGGTCCCGAAGGTCAAGAGAGGGCAACAGCGCATTCCGATTGATGATGAAACCATCGCCTTTCAGGGATGGATCGAAAGGGCGGAATATGCGAGTGGCAGGTGTCGTTTCAGGAAACATCGCCCATGTCGCTTCAGATCGCCTCCTTGCCCCGCACAGGCAGCCTCGTCCGCAATGGCGCGTTCGTCATGCTGGCGGCGATGCTGATGTTTTCGCTCAACGACGTCATGGGCAAATGGCTTGTCGGCACCTATTCCGTCAGCCAGCTGATGACCATCCGCAGTCTTGCGGCGCTCCTCATTCTGGCGCCCCTGATCGTCAAGCGCGGCTGGCGCAGCTTTCTGATCGTGGACCGGCCCTGGCTTCATGCACTGCGTTCGCTGCTCTTCGCCATGGAAGCCTCCGCCTTCTATTTCGCGGTCGCCTACATGCCGCTTGCAGATACGATGACCTATTGGCTGGCCGCCCCGATCTATGTGGCTGCGGCATCGCCTTTCGTGCTGGGTGAAAAGGTCGGCTGGCGTCGCTGGACGGCGATTTTGATCGGCTTTCTCGGCGTGGTGATCGCGCTGGAGCCTTCGCGCAACAGTTTTTCGCTTCCCGCGATCATCGCCCTGATCGGCAGTGCCGCCTTTGCCGTCGCTATTCTGCTCGGCCGCACCCTGCGCGAAACGCCGGATACGACGCTGGTCTTCTGGCAGGTCGTCGGAGCGCTGATCTTCTCGGTGGCCGGCCTAGCGATCCATCCGGCCGGCTGGACGACGCCTGATCTGGAGGCCACGATCTTGCTTGGCCTTCTCGGTGTTGTTGCGATGATGGCGCATATCCTCGTCAGCCGCGCTTTGAAGCTGGCCGATGCGTCAACGGTCGTGCCGCTTCAGTATACCCTTCTGTTCTGGGCCGTGATCTTCGGCTGGATGTTCTTCGGCGACACGCCGCGGATCACCGTCCTGATCGGCTCTGCGCTCATCGTCGCCTCCGGCCTCTTCATCTTCTTCCGCGAACAGCAGCTGAAGAAGCGGCAGGCCCCGGTTCAGGAGCCGGAGCCGGAGACACCTGTTCAGGCAGTGTAGACCGCGTTCATCAGCGTCCTGGTGTAATCCTGCTTCGGCGCGTCGAAGATCGCGTCGGTTTCACCTTCCTCGACGATCTTGCCGTTCTTCATGACAATCACATAGTCCGACATCGCCTTGATGACGGAGAGATCGTGGCTGATGAAGATGTAGGAGAGGTCGTGCGCCTTTTGCAGACCGCGCAGAAGCTCGATGACCTGACCCTGAACCGAACGGTCGAGTGCCGAGGTCGGCTCATCAAGGATGACGACCTTGGGCTTCAGGATCATGGCGCGTGCAATGGCGATGCGCTGCCGCTGGCCGCCGGAGAATTCGTGCGGATAGCGGTTGCGGGCGGCGGGATCGAGCCCGACCTCCTTCAGCGCTTCGACGGCACGGCGATCCCGCTCGGCCTTGGAGAGCTGCGGCTCATGGACATAAAGGCCTTCGGTGATGATCTCGCCGACCGTCTGGCGCGGCGAAAGCGAACCGTAGGGGTCCTGAAACACGAGTTGCAATTCGTGGCGTAACGGCCGCATGGCGCTGCGGCCGAAGTTCGAAATATCCTTGGTTTCGAAGCGGATATGGCCGCTTGCCGGCAGAAGCTTCAGAAGCGCGCGACCAAGCGTCGATTTTCCTGAGCCGGATTCGCCGACAATGCCGATCGTCTGGCCCTGTTTCAGTCTGAGCGTGATATCGTCAACGGCGCGGAAGGTGCCGGAGGCGCGGCTGAACAGTCCGCCGCCGGTTTGGTAATCGACGCAGACATTGCGGCCTTCGAGGATAATGGGTGCGCTATCCGGGGGAGATGCCTTGCGGCCGCTCGGCTCGGCGGCAAGCAGCATTTTCGTATAGTCCGCCTGCGGCCGTTCGAAGATATCGGCAGTCGTGCCGGTTTCCACCACCTCGCCCCGGCGCATGACGGCGACGCGGTTTGCGAAATGACGAACGATGCCGAGATCATGGGTGATCAGCACCACGGCCATGCCGAATTTCTGCTGCAGCGATTTGAGGAGATCGAGAATTTGCGCCTGAATCGTGACGTCGAGCGCGGTGGTCGGCTCGTCGGCAATCAGGATATCGGGCTCGTTGGCCAGCGCCATGGCGATCATCACGCGCTGGCGCTGCCCGCCGGAAAGTTCGTGCGGATAGCTGTTGACGCGCCGTGCCGGGTCTGGGATACCGACCAGCTCCAAGAGTTCCAGCGCCCGCGCCTTGGCCTGCTTGAAGCTGCCGCCGCGGTGATGGACGATCGGTTCGGCGATCTGCCGGCCGATGGTGTAGAGCGGGTCGAGCGAGGTCATCGGCTCCTGGAAGATCATGGTGATCTTGGCGCCGCGTACCGTGTTCAGCTCCTTCATCGGCAGGCCGATGAGCTCCTTGCCGCGATAGCTGGCAGAACCGATGGCGCGGCCGTTCTTGGCGAGCAGGCCCATGATGCCCATCATGGTCTGGCTCTTGCCGGAGCCGCTCTCGCCGACGATCGCCAGCGTTTCGCCGGATTTCACGTCGAGATCGATGCCCTTGACCGCTTCAACGGTGCCGTCAGGCGTATCGAAGGCGACTTTCAGGTTGCGGACGGTGAGAATGGAGTCGGCGGCCATGTCAGCGGTCCTTCGGGTCGAGCGCATCGCGCAGGCCGTCGCCGGCAAAGTTCAGGGAAAACAGCGTCACCACGAAGAAGATCGCCGGGAAGATCAGGAGCCATGGCGCCGACTGGATGTTGTTGGCGCCTTCGGAAATCAACGCGCCCCAGCTGGTCAGCGGTGCCTGCACCCCGAGACCGAGGAAGGACAGGAAACTTTCGAGCAGGATGACCTTCGGCACCACCACCGTCACGAAAACCACGACCGGGCCGATGGTGTTGGGGATGATGTGACGGCGGATGATCTGCCAGTCCGTCAAGCCCAATGCCTGCGCCGCGCCGACAAATTCGCGCCGTTTCAGGGCCAGCGTCTGGCCGCGCACGATGCGGGCCATGTCCAGCCATTCCACCGCGCCGATGACGAGGAAGATCAGGATGAAGCTGCGGCCGAAGAACACGACGAGCACCACGACGAGGAAGACGAAGGGCAGCGAGTAGAGAATTTCGACGAAACGCATCATGACGTTGTCGGCCCGGCCGCCGATATAGCCTGATGTCGCGCCATAGACGACGCCGATGCCGAGCGAGACGATACTGGCGAGCAGGCCGACGGCGATCGAGATCTGGCCGCCGAGCATGACACGCGCGAGCATGTCGCGGCCGTTGGAGTCGGTGCCGAAGAAGAAGTACTCGCGGCTCACTTTGCCTTCGAGCTTCAGCGTCTTGCCGCCGTCTTCGGTGGCGACGACCTGCGTTCCATCGAATTCGTTGGCGCGGTCGAAATAACGCGTCGTGCGCGGATCAATCTCGCTGTCGGAGGTGACGGTCGCGGTAAAGCTCTGACCTTCGACGGCGAATTCCTTCAGCGTGACGCGAGCGCGGCTGGCGACGCCTTCCATCGCTTCCTGCAGGCTGCCGGCATCCGGTCGGGCCTCAAGGCTTGGCGGCACGGAGACGTAGGACGGGAAGACCTGATCGTACTTGTGGCTGATGAACAGCGGGCCGAGGAAGGAGAAAAGCGCGATTAGGACCAGCACGATGCAGCCGGCCATGGCGGCGCGGTTGCGGCGGAAGCGGAGCGCTGCAAGCTGAAACAGGCTGCGGCTCCTGGTTTCCGGCAGCGGCGCGAGCGGGGTGTTGACCATATCAGTCATGGCGAACCCTCGGATCAAGAAGGCCGTAGAGAATATCGACCACCAAGTTGAAGACGATAACGAAGATGGCAACCAGCACCACGGTCCCCATCACCAGCGTGTAATCGCGGTTGATCGCGCCGAGCACGAAATAGCGCCCCACACCCGGAATGGTGAAGATCGTCTCGATGACAGCCGAGCCGGTCAGCAGAGCCGCAGCGCAGGGCGCGAGATACGACACCACGGGCAGCAGTGCCGCGCGCATGGCGTGAGTGACGACGACTGTGCGGGCCGGCAGGCCGTAGGCGCGGGCAGTGCGGATATGGTCGGTGTGCAAGGCCTCGATCATGGAACCGCGCGTCAACCGCGCAAAGACCGCAAGCTGCGGAAGCGCCAGCGCGATCATCGGCAGGATGAGGAAGCGCAGGGAGCCATCCCCCCAGCTGCCGGCTGGAAGCCAGGCGAGCATGATCGCGAAGACCAGCGTCAGGACGGGGCCGACGACGAAGTTCGGCACGGTGACGCCGATGGTCGAGATCGACATGATTACGAAGTCGAGAATGCTGTTTTGCCGGAGCGCCGCAATCGTGCCGGCGAGAACGCCGCCGATCAGCGCCAGAAGCAGCGCATAAAAACCGAGTTCCAGCGAATAGGGCAGGCCCTTCGCGATCAGTTCGGCAACGGTGTTGTCCTTGTAGATATAGCTCGGGCCGAAGTCGCCGGTGACCGCATTGGTGATGTAGGTCAGGTATTGGCGCCAGAGCGGCTGGTCGAGCTGGTAGGTCCGCATCAGGTTCGCCATCGTCTGTGGCGGCAGCGGCCTTTCGAGGTTGAACGGGCCGCCGGGAGCGAACCGCATCAGGAAGAAGGAAATCGTCACGACGATAAACAGCGTCGGTACAGCGCTCGCGAGGCGGCGCAGGACGAAGGAGATCATGGAGCAGTCCTCCGGCCGGAAACCATGGCGGCGCTAGAGTCCGTCAGGTTCAGATTGAACCTGACGGACTCTGGATTTCTTTGCTTTCGTTTGTCTTTCCGGGAAAACCGGTTCCCACTTTTCCCTGACAAACTCTGGCGTGCCGCCATGGATCGGTTCGTTTGTTATTATTCTTCGATGCTGAGGAAGCGGGTCAGGTGCTGGTTGGCAGCATTGTCCTGCCAGCCCTTGACCTTGGTGGCGACGAGCCACAGGTCGGCTTGGGTCAGGAACGGCGCAACCGGCTGATCCTTCATCATCAGGGCTTCCGCTTCATGCAAGGTCTTCGAACGGGCGGCCGGATCGGTTTCCTCATAGGATTTCTTCATGAGGGCATCGAACTCAGCGTTTTCATAGTGGCCGTAGTTGAAGGTCTTGTTGGTGGAGAGGTTGAGCGCCAGGAAGTTCTCGGCATCCGCATAGTCGGCAACCCAGCCGGCGCGAGCGACGTTGAACTTGCCGCCTTCCTGCAGGTAGGCGTAATGCGAGGACACGTCGAGGTTCACCAGCGAGACTTTGGCGCCGAATGTGTTCTTCCACATATCGGCAACGGCGGTTGCGACGCGCTCGTGGTTCGGGTTGGTGTTGTAGCGGATTTCGATGTCGAGCGGCTTGCCGCCTTCGCCGTAGCCGGCTTCCTTCATCAAGGCAATTGCCTTGTCTTCGCGATCAAGCTGCGACAGCGCGCCGAAATCGGCCTTGGACGGTTCGCCGTAGGTTTCGATGCCCGGAGGAACCATCGAATAGGCCGGAAGCTGCGAGCCGGAATAGATTTCCTTGGCAAGGAAGTCGCGATCGACCGACATGGACAGCGCCTGACGGACGCGGACGTCGCTATAGGGCTCCTGGCGGGTGTCGAAAGCGTAGTAATAGGTCGCGAGCGTCGGCGAGATATGGACCTGATCGCCATAGGAGGTCTTCAGGCGGTCGATCTGGTCGGCCGAGAAGTTGTAGACGAGGTCCATTTCCTTGGCCTCGAAGCGGCGAACGGAAGCGGCCTGATCGTCGATCGGGTAGAAGATCACCTTATCGATCTTGACGTTGGCGGCATCCCAGTATTCGGCGTTCTTTTCCGTTGTCAGGCTGTCGTTCGGGGTATGGGCGACGAGCTTGTAGGCGCCGTTCGACACCATCACGCCCGGCTTGACGAAGTCGGTGCCGTTCTTTTCGACGCTGGCCTTGGAAACCGGCAGCGCCGTCTGGTGGGCGAGCAGTTCGAGGAAGAACGGGGTCGGGCGCTCAAGGGTGATTTCAAGCGTCTTGTCGTCGACGGCCTTGATGCCGAGCTGATCGACCGGAACTTCGCCCTTGTTTACCTTTTCCGCATTCTTGATCGGGAAGAGGATGTTGGCGTAGCCGGCCGCGGTCTTCGGGTCTTCGACGCGCTGGAAGGAGAAGGCGAAGTCGGTAGCGGTGACGGGAGAGCCGTCCGACCACTTGCCGTTGTCGCGCAGTTTGAAGGTGTAGACGGTGCCGTCATCGGAGACGGTCCAGCTTTCGGCTGCGCCCGGAACGATCTTGCCGGCCGCGTCGTAAATTGTCAGGCCTTCATAAAGATCCTTCAGGATGAATTCTTCGATGTTGATCGAGGTGTGCGCCTGGTCGAGCGTCTGCGGCTCGCCGGCATTGCCGCGATGCAGGACGGTTTCGGCGAGGGCCGGGCTGGCGCCGATCAGGATCGAGCCGAGCAGCAGGGCGGTTCGGAAATTCAGTTTCAGTGAGAGCATTTTGTTCTCCTTCCCCTTTTGTTTTAGGTTGTGAAGAGCCGAGAGAATGCCAAAATTTTTGCAAAGGCAAGGCCCAGATTTTGCGGGAAAGCCATAACCCATGCGTCAATCCGGCTAAATCCACCCCGAAGGGTTGCATTCCCTGATGTCGCTCCTGCGACGCTGACATGCCTTTGAAGCGACATGCAGAAGCTAGTGCCGGCGCGTCATCAGGCAATGCGGGAGCAACAAGAAAAACGACTTTGCGCAGTTTACGTAATATGTCGCCTGTTTGCGCAACTTTCTTGAAATTTTCGTACGCGACGCCGTTATGGCCGCGTGTAGCACTCGGCGATGGGCTGGTTAAAATGTGGCCACAACCGAAAAGGGAGTAAATTTAGGGCGAAATTTTATTCACGCATGAAGAATTAGGCCCTGTGAATAAAAACCGGAGCCCGAATTACCGGCAAAGCGTTGCCAAAAATCGCTCATCCACTATTGTTTGCCTGCATTTGCAAGGGGAGGCTTATGTTCGGTTCGCCGCCCCGTTTTGAAAGGGGCGCTTCATCTGGGAGCAGACCCGCGGCCGATCACTTGGGAGATTTGAGAATGGCACTGATTACCTTGCGGCAGCTGCTTGACCACGCCGCTGAGAACACGTACGCGATTCCGGCCTTCAATGTTAACAATCTCGAATATATTCAGGCGGTTATGCGCGCTGCGGATGCGACGGATTCGCCCGTGATCCTGCAGGCGAGCCGCGGTGCGCGTGCCTATGCCGGCGATGCCTTCCTGCGTCACCTCATTCTAGGGGCTGCTGAAGAATATCCGCATATCCCCATCTGCCTGCATCTCGACCATGGCGACCAGCCCTCCACCTGCGTTTCGGCAATCACCAATGGCTTCACCTCCGTCATGATGGATGGTTCGCTGTTGGCGGACGGCAAGACCATTGCAAGCTATGAGTATAATGTCGGCGTCACGGCTGAAGTCGTGAAGATCGCCCATGCGGCCGGTGTGTCGGTCGAAGGCGAGCTCGGGTGTCTCGGCAATCTTGAAACCGGTGTGGGCGACAAGGAGGACGGCCATGGCTTTGAAGGCAAGCTCTCGCGCGAAGAGCTGCTGACGGACCCGGATCAGGCTTTCGATTTCGTCGAAAAGACCGGCGTCGATGCTTTGGCCGTCGCGATCGGCACCAGCCATGGAGCCTACAAGTTCACCCGCGCGCCGGATGGCGAAATCCTGTCCATCGAAACCATCGCCAAGATTCACAAGCGCCTGCCCAACACGCATCTGGTCATGCACGGCTCTTCTTCTGTTCCGGAAGATCTGCAGGAGCTGTTCAACGAATATGGCGGGCAGATGAAGAAGACCTGGGGCGTGCCGGTCGCGGAAATCCAGAAGGCAATCCCGCTCGGGGCCCGTAAGGTCAATATCGATACGGACCTGCGTCTCGCCTTCACCGGCGAAATCCGCAAGCACCATCTGCAGCATCCTGACAATTTCGATCCGCGCAATTACCTGAAGCCGGCAATCGCCCGCATGGCGGAAGTCTGCAAGGAGCGTTTCATTGCCTTCAATGCCGCCGGCCAGGCATCCAAGATCCGCGTCAAGCGGCTGCCGGATATGGCGAAGAGCTACGCCAGCGCCGCATGACAGGCCGGGAAAAGCCCGTATTGCATTCGCTTCGGCAGTGCTTCGCAATGCCACCGGTGCGGTTTTCGTTTTGAAATCGCACCGTCTATTCTCGGAAATGGATATATCTCGATGCCAGCCTCGCAATATCTGTCGGAACCTCGGCTTGTCGTGGTGATGGGGGTCAGCGGTTCCGGCAAATCCTCGGTCGGCGAACGCATTGCGAAAGCGTTTCAGTGTGAATTCCTGGAGGGCGACGCGCTCCACCCGGACGCCAATATCGACAAAATGAGCGCCGGCGTTCCTTTGACGGACGAGGATCGCTGGCCGTGGCTGGATGTGATTGGCCAAAGGATTTCCCAAAGCCGCGCCCAAGGCCGAAGCCTGATCGTTTCCTGCTCCTCGCTGAAGAGAGTGTACCGGGATCGCCTCAGAGCGGCGGGGGGTGAAAAGCTTTCCTTTGTGTTTCTCGAAGGGCCGCGTGACGTGCTGGAGGCGAGGATGCGGGAACGGTCCGGACATTTCATGCCTGCATCGCTTCTCGATACGCAGTTTGCAACGCTGGAAGTGCCGACGGGAGAACCCGGCGTGATCACGATTGATCTGACCGTATCTCTCGACGCGATTGTTTCGCAGGCCCTGTCCGCGCTTTCCAGCGGCGTTCCGCCGGCTGATGCTGCAACAGAGGAATGGCGATGAATTTCACCAGTGAAAAAATGCTTTACAATTGAGGCGTCGTTTGATTTGTCACATGGGCAGAGTGGCGTTGCCACGACGGATTTTGGGAAGAGACACCATGAAACTTTTGCGTTACGGGCCGGAAGGCTCCGAGAAGCCGGGCTTGCTGGACAAGGACGGCAAGATCCGCGACCTGAGCGGCGTGATCGCCGATGTCGGCGGCGCTGCGATCAGCGATCTCAGCTGGGCCAGGGACCTCGATATCGACAGCCTGCCGGTGGTTGAAGGCAATCCGCGCCTCGGCGCCTGCGTTGCCGGCACGGGCAAGTTCATCTGCATTGGCCTCAATTACGCCGACCACGCCGCCGAAACCGGCGCCACGGTTCCGCCGGAGCCGGTGATCTTTATGAAGGCGACGTCGGCGATCTGCGGCCCGAATGATAATGTCATCATTCCGCGCAATTCAGTCGCGACTGACTGGGAAGTCGAACTCGGCGTCGTCATCGGCAAGAAGGCGAAATATGTCTCTGAAGCCGAGGCGCTTGAATATGTGGCCGGCTATTGCGTCATCAACGACGTTTCCGAGCGTGATTTCCAGATCAAGCGCGCGGGACAGTGGACCAAGGGCAAGTCCTGCGACAATTTCGGCCCGACCGGCCCATGGCTCGTCACCCGTGACGAAGTTGCCGATCCGCAGAACCTCAAGATGTGGTTGACCGTCAACGGCGAAACCAAGCAGGACGGCTCGTCCAGGACCATGGTTTATGGTGTTGCCCATGTGGTGAGCTATCTCAGCCAGTTCATGTCGCTGCATCCGGGCGATATCATCTCGACGGGCACGCCTCCGGGCGTCGGCATGGGCTTCAACCCACCGCAATACCTGAAAGCCGGCGACGTGATCGAGCTCGGCATCGAAGGTCTCGGCACGCAGAAGCAGACGGTTATCGCGGATTGATCATCAGTCGCATTGAAGAACAGGGCGCGGTGTCTCGGCATCGCGCCCTTTTCATGTTCAGGTTTCCAGCTTCAGCGTAACCCGGTCCGCCGCAAAGCGGCTTCGGGAAAACTGAACCGGAACCCCATCCGCGTCGGCATTGACGGCAACTGTCTCCAGAACGATCGCGCCCGCCGAAAGCTGGAGTGTCGCAAGCTCGTCGGCATCGGCGTGGCGGGCGATGATCTCCGTCGAGACGCGGACGTAATCCGGCAGGCCCTGTGCCGCGAAAGACTTGGTGATCGAGCCGAGCCTGCTGAAATGCCCGGCCATGTCGGGAAACCGTGCCGCCGGAAAATAGCTTGTCGCATAGGAAACGGGGCGATCGTCGGCGGCGCTGGTGGTATCCATGCGGATCAAGGGAGCGCCCAGCGGCAGATTAAGTGCGGCGGCGATTTCCGATGTTGCCGGCAATTCCTCATGCGCAAGAAGGATCGAACGGATATTGCGCACCTGGTTGCTCAAGCCTTGCGACAGACGCGTGCGGCGGGAAATCGGAAAGCTCAGCCGCTCCTTGCGGCGAACCATGGTGCCTCGGCCCTGAATTGCTTCGACAAGTCCTTCATCGGCAAGCGAGGCAAGCGCGCTACGCACCGTATGCCGGTTGACACCAAACTGGTTGGCAAGCTTTGTTTCCGGTGGCACCATGCCGGTCTGGTCATAGTCCCCATTGGAGATCGAAAGCCGGATCCGGTCGGCGATCTGACGCCAGAGCGCGACGCCAATCTGACGCTCGACCATTTTTTTCTGTGCCATGTCACAAGCTCGTCACGGAGAAAGAGTATCTCGATATCAAGATGTATAGTTGTCTATATTAATAGACATTTCGAACAAAGGCAATGGATAGAAACATGCAAGAGCTCAATTCGGCGCAGAAGGCTCGCAGGCGGGCCATCGGGCTGCTCGCCAAGGCGACCCGGCAGGAGCTTGAGGCTGCGCTTCTGACGCTGGAAGCGACGCCGGCTCATGATGTGGTGCGCGGGCCGGAAACCGGCCTCGTGATGGTGCGCGGCAAGATCGGCGGCGGTGGCGCTCCGTTCAATCTTGGAGAGGCAACGGTCAGCCGCGCAACGATCCAGCTCGCATCGGGCGAAGTTGGCCACGGGCAGGTTCTCGGGACCGATGGCCGCAAGGCGCTGCTGGCCGCCCTGTTCGATGCCTTGGGACAGGAAGAGAGCCACGCTTCTTCCGTGGCTGCTTTCGTCGATCGCGTCGAGGCGCGCATCTCGGACGAGGATCGCAAGCGCGCGGAGCAGACGGCGGCGACCCGCGTCGATTTCTTCACCATGGTTCGCGGAGAAGACTGATGACCCTGACGACTGACAATAACGGCACTGCTGCCTATCGGGGCGGTTTCGGCAATCCTGTGCTGCAGGGACAGGGCGTGTTTCGCGTCGTGATGGATGCGATGGCCCGTCCCGGCACGATCCGTTCCCTTGAATCCGCCATTTCAGGCGTAAAGCCACCATCGCCGCTTTCCCCGGCTGCCGGAGCTTTAGCCTTGACGCTTTGCGATGCCGATACCTCTGTGTGGCTGACGCCGGCTCTGCGGCAATCCGCATCAAAGGTCTGGATCGCCTTTCACACCGGCTCCCCGCTCACCGAACAGAAGGCGGAAACTCGCTTCGCATTTGTAGAAAAAGGCGGTGTGGTTCCCGGCTTTGGCCAGTTTGCTTTGGGCACGCAGGAATATCCGGACCGTTCCTCGACACTCGTTCTTGAAGTCGATGCTCTCTCTGGCGGCGTATCCTTTACGGCAACCGGCCCCGGTATCCGCGACGCCGTCGAATTCTCACCGCGGGGCTTGCCGGATGTCTTCCCGGCGCTGTGGGCGGAAAACAGGGCGCTGTTTCCCCGCGGTGTCGATCTCATTCTCGTGGCCGGATCGGAGCTTCTCTGCCTGCCGCGCACCACCAAGCTTGAACGCCGGGAGGGCTGAGCATGTACGTTGCTGTCAAGGGCGGGGAAACCGCCATTGCCAATGCCCATCGCCTGCTCGCGGATCGTCGTCGCGGCGACCGGTCGCTGCCGGCGATCTCTATCGAGCAGATCGTCGCCCAGCTCGGGCTTGCCGTTGACCGCGTCATGGCGGAAGCCTCGCTTTACGATCGCGCGCTCGCTGCACTCGCCGTCCGTCAGGCCCGGGGCGATATGATCGAGGCGATCTTCATTCTGCGCGCCTATCGCACCACGCTGCCACGCTTCGGATCTTCTATTCCAGTCGATACCGCCGCGATGCGAATCGAACGCCGCGTTTCGGCGACCTACAAGGATCTGCCGGGCGGCCAGTTGCTCGGCCCAACATTCGACTACACACATCGGCTTCTGGACCCATCACTGCTTTCCGATGAAACCGTCGATAGTCCGCTCGAAAAGGAGCCATTGGCGGAACCGCTCATGCGCGTGTCCGACATCCTCGCCGGCGAAGGACTGATCGAGGACGACGGCGAGCTTCCGCAGGAACACGTCCCCGGCGACCTGACGCGAGAGCCGCTCGAATTTCCGTTGCAGCGGGATCTCCGGCTGCAGGCTCTGGCCCGCGGCGACGAAGGTTTCCTGTTGTCGCTCGCCTATTCGACCCAGCGCGGCTACGCCCGCACCCATCCCTTCGTCGGCGAAGTCCGGATCGGCGAAGTCGAGGTCGAGTTGGATTTGCCGGAACTCGGCTTTGCCGTGTCCCTCGGCCGTATCCAGGTCACGGAATGCCAGATGGTCAACCAGTTCAAGGGATCGGCCAAGAGCCCGCCGCAGTTCACCCGCGGTTACGGCCTCGTTTTCGGCCAGAGCGAGCGCAAGGCCATGGCCATGTCGCTGGTCGATCGGGCGCTGCGGGCTGAAGAGTTCGGCGAGGATATCGTCGCGCCGGCGCAGGATGAGGAGTTCGTCATCTCCCACTCCGACAATGTGCAGGCGACAGGCTTCGTCGAGCACCTGAAGTTGCCGCATTACGTGGACTTCCAGGCCGAACTCGACCTCGTCCGCCGCATGCGCGCGGAATACGAGAAGAAGCAGGTCGGTAATGATCTGCGGGAGGCGGCCGAATGACCGCTTTCCAATCAATCGTCCCTGCGGCCGCGATATTCGCCATGCCAGTAGGCGAACCAGACGCCGGCACAGGCCAGCACGGCCAAAAGCATGGCGACAAAGTTTCCAATATCCATCCCATGGCTCCTTTCCTGTCCAGGGCAACGCGACATGCGCGATAACGTTCCTGAGACCAGCGGTCTCGCCACCTATAACTTCGCTTATCTTGATGAGCAGACCAAGCGGATGATCCGCCGCGCAATCCTGAAGGCGATCGCCATACCCGGCTATCAGGTTCCCTTTGCCTCCCGCGAAATGCCCATGCCCTACGGCTGGGGCACCGGCGGCGTGCAGGTGACGGCCGCCATTCTCGGCCCGGAAGATGTGCTGAAGGTCATCGACCAGGGCGCTGACGATACGACCAATGCGGTTTCGATCCGTGCTTTCTTTCAGAAGGTCGCCAATGTCGCCGTCACCACCAAGACCCGTGAAGCGACGATCATCCAGACCCGTCACCGCATCCCCGAAGAGAAGCTGACCGAGGGCCAGACACTGGTCTATCAGGTGCCGATCCCCGAACCGCTACGGTTCCTGGAGCCGCGCGAGACCGAGACGCGCAAGATGCATGCGCTTGAGGAATACGGCCTCATGCATGTGAAGCTTTACGAGGACATAGCCCGCAACGGCCATATCGCCACGACCTATGCTTATCCGGTGAAGGTCGAGGGCCGCTACGTGATGGACCCCTCGCCGACGCCGAAGTTCGATAACCCGAAGATGCACAAGTCCGAAGCGCTGCAACTGTTCGGTGCCGGTCGTGAAAAGCGCATTTATGCGGTGCCGCCATTTACGGACGTCGTCAGCCTCGATTTCGAAGATCACCCGTTCGAAGTCCAGAAATTCGACAAGCCCTGCGCTCTCTGTGGCGCTGAAAATGTCTACCTCGATGAAGTGGTGCTCGATGACAAGGGCGGGCGCATGTTCGTCTGTTCCGACACCGACCATTGCGAGGACCGCCGCGAGCACGGCCATGCCGGTCACATGCTTGCTTCAAAGGAGGCTGCGGAATGACCCCGCTTCTGAAAGTCAACGATATCTCGAAATTCTATGGCAGCCGCATCGGATGCCGCAATGTTTCCTTCGAGCTTTGGCCCGGCGAAGTGCTCGCCATCGTCGGGGAATCCGGCTCGGGCAAGACCACTCTGCTCTCCTGCATTTCCACCCGGCTGATGCCGACTTCCGGCACCGTCGAGTACCATATGCGCGATGGCCAGTACCGCGATCTCGCTCGCATGGGTGAGGCTGAGCGGCGCTTCCTGATGCGTACCGACTGGGGTTTCGTTCACCAGAACCCGGCCGACGGCCTGCGCATGACGGTTTCGGCCGGCGCCAATGTCGGCGAGCG
>JAVBSF010000292.1:0-3726 GCA_031556925.1 Pararhizobium sp. | reverse complement strand
AGGATCCTGCCAGAGTCGCCAGAAATGTCGTCTTTCCCGCGCCGTTTGGTCCGACGATTCCGATCGCCTCCCCCATGTTCATGGAGAAGTTGATGTTCTCCAGGACAGGGAGTGCGCCGAAGCGTTTGGATAGATCGCGGCATGAGAACCGGCTTTCGCCGGTTCCTGCTTCTTGTTTGAGTGTCATCTATCGATTAACCGTTGTAGGGCAAAAGCTTGGCCGCGACCGGTACGTTCGGATCGGTCGCATTTTCAGTCACGACATAGTCGAACTGGAACTTCGAACCTTCCGGCGCCTTGATCCATTGCGTGCCAATGATCGGGCCCGGTGAGACGTTTGGAACCGGCCCGGAGGTGAAGTCGACCTTGCCGGCTATCGTTATCGTATTGAGCGTCGACAGTGCCTTCGCAACCGCTTCCTTGCTCTTCGGATCCGAGGACGTCTTCAACGCCTCGAAGCCGGCGTCGAACAGCGAGAGGGTGGCACCAAGCTGCTGCGTCCACTGCTTGCCCGACTGCGCCTCGTAGCCATCGGCGAGTTCCGGACCGCTGACGCCAGCGACCGAGGACTTGTAGGGGAAGTCCTTATGCCAGTAGGCCGCACTTCCGATGTTGACACCCAGCGGTCCGAGCGCCTCGATGGTCGACGGGAACAGCCCGGTCTTCGCGACCTGCACGATCTTCACCTGACGATGCAGGCCCTGTTGCGCGGCCTGGCGCCAGAACGTCGCGAAGTCCGGCGGGATCGGAAACGAGTTGATGATCTCGACGCCTTCCTGCTTAAAGAGTGCGATCTGGCTCGAGAAGTCGGTGGTGCCGGTTTCATATGCGCCCGGATCGACGATCGTGAAGCCATCCTTTTGCAGCAGCGGTGCGAGGTTCGCACGGATCGCGTTGCCGTCGGCGTCGTTGGGATACATGACCCCAACCTTCTTGTTGGTTTCAAGGAGATTCCACTGTGAAACGTAAGTCTTGTGGAATTCCTCGACTCCGAAGCCGAAGTGGTACGTCCACTTGAACGGCGACGGTTCGCCCGGCTTTGCACCCCGGCCGAAATACCATGCCTGCCACGGCATGACCGTGGAAAGGCACGGAATTCCCGCAGCTTCGCAGGCATCCGAGACGGGGTTGATCGTTTCCGGGGTCGAGATGACCAGCATCATGTCGATGCTCTGGTTATTGATAAGATCCTTGGCGAGCTGCCCCGCTCGAGAAGGATCCGACTGCGTGTCGGCATCGATGATTTCGACCGCGTACGTCTTGCCGCCGATTTCGATGCCTTCGCCAATTGCCTTGCGGACCACCTCCAGCACGTAGCCGTCGGTCTCGCCGAAACCGGCGAGCGGACCCGTGCGCGGGCTGATGAACCCGACCTTGAGCGTGTCAGCGGCCCATGCCGGTCGCAGAAATGTCATCGCAGCAGCCGCCGCGCCGGTCGTAACCATGAGCTTTCGGCGTGTGATCCCGCCGGTCAGAATGTTTGGCATGCTCTCCTCCTTAAAATGCCCCTAGTGAGCGAAGTTTTTAGATTTGGTAGTTTGGCTTGCGGCTGGAGGTGGTTATCCAGCGCAATTCTGTGAATTCGTCCAAGGCCGCGAGCCCGCCGAACTTTCCGTAGCCGCTAGCCTTCACGCCTCCGAACGGAGCCTGCGGTTCGTCTGCGACGGTGGCCGAGTTTATGTGGCAGATACCCGTCTCGAGCTGCATCGCAACATCCATCGCCCGTCGCACGTCCTTCCCGAACACCGCGGCCGAGAGGCCGTACTCGCAATCGTTTGCGATCGTAATCGCCTCCTGGATCGACCCCACGCGGATGATCGCGGCGACCGGACCGAAGCTCTCCTCCTGATAAATCCTCATTGAACGCGAGACATCATCGATGATCGTCGCGTCCATGAACGCGTCACGGGCTTCTCCCCCCGCGCGGATTACGGCGCCCTTCGACACGGCGTCTTCGATGAGACTCCGGATACGGCGAGCGGACTCAGCGGTAATCAGAGAACCGAGCGGGAAGCGTTGCTGCGCGGGATCGCCCGATCGTAGCGTCTTGGCCCTTGCAACGAATTTCTCGATAAAGGCATCCGCGACCTCGTCCATGACGATGATGCGTTCGGTCGACATGCAGAGCTGACCCTGATTGAAGAAGGCGCCGAAGGCGGCCGCGTCGACCGCGTCGTCGATGTTCGCGTCGTCGAGCACGATAAACGGCGCCTTTCCTCCGAGTTCGAGCAGGCACCTCTTGAGATGCTTCGCCGCCATTTGAGCTATGATTTTTCCGACCCGGGTGGACCCTGTGAAGTTGACACGGCGGACTGCTGGATGGGCGACGAGGGTTTCCACGATCGTAGAGGCTTCGGACGGAGCGTTTGAAACGATGTTGAGTACACCTGGCGGCAACCCCGCCTCCAAGAGAATCTCTCCCAGGAGCCGATGCGTCGCGGGGCAAAGTTCGGAAGACTTCATCACCACCGTGTTCCCGCAGGCCAGCGCAACAGCGAAGGATCGAACGCCAAGGATTATCGGGGCATTCCACGGAGCTATCGCCAGGCAGACACCCGCGGGTTGTCGAACGGCAAACGAGGTGGCGCTCTCCCGGTCCGTCGGAATGATCAGGCCGCTCACCTGTGTGGTCATGGCTGCGGCATCAATGAGAATCTTCGACGCGAGGTCGACGTTGAACTCGCTCCAAAGGGCGGTAGCGCCGATCTCGGTCATCATCGCTTCGACGAAGTCGGGTTTTCTTTCCAGCAGCAGCAGACCTGCGCGCTCCAATATGGTCCGGCGGGCGTTGGGCGAACTGCGGGACCACTGGGGAAACGCCGAGGCGGCCGCGTTCGCGGCTTCCATCGCGTCGTCGGGAGTGGCAGCGGCGGCGACAGACACTGTCGAATAGCAGATCGGGCTGATGCGCGGAAAGGTCGCGCCGGAACGGGATGGCTTCCCCTGTCCCGCGATCAGAAGATCGACGGGTCGCGGCTCGGTCGCGGCAACGCCGGCCAGCGTTTGCCGCCCTTCTATATGGCGCGAAACTTCCATTCCTCTTCCTCCCAGGCAAAGACTAGGCCCCGGAAGCCAAAATGAAATGTGATTTTCAGGGTATCGATTGTGATTTTATGGGCATGTGCAACAATTTTTGATACAGCGAGATGGAACCAGGATCACGCACGCGGACACGGGGGACCGAGACGGTACTGCGCCAAGGCCGCCCCTGCCCAGCGGTGCATTGAGGATCCAAGGGGCTTTACATGCTATCTTTTGGCGAGCGCCACATATGATTACACCTTTGATCGAGTACGCCGGAAAGGCCGAAAAATTTGAGCCGGGGCTAGCCGAGCGGACCATTTCGATCGGCAGGTCCAACGATCGATGGCTTTACCATCTGATCCTTTCCACCGCGGGTACAGTGAAGCTCGCGGCAGGAGACGACGCTCTCGATCTTGTCGGCTCCACTTTTCTGCTTCTCCCGCCATCGGCGCCAGCGCGTTTGACGTCCGGAGCTGGGACGCGCGTTTACGTTGTCGGAATTTCCTTGGAGATGATGGCGGATGCTTTGGGAAACTACCCGGAAACGCCCACCTTGCGACTTTTCACCGAGGCTCCGGCGCAAATAGAGGATCTGACCAGGGAAAACGCTTCGGCACTTGAAGGGTTTTTCGCGAGCTTCGTCGCCGAACGTCATAACGAGCATGAAGCGTCGCTGATGGCGCTGACGGCACATCTTCGCCT
>JAVBSF010000472.1:0-6089 GCA_031556925.1 Pararhizobium sp. | reverse complement strand
CAAGCCGACCAGCAAGCACGACCTTTGAGTGGGATGATGGATTGTAGCAGGAAGGCGGACTACAGGTCACAATCTTCAGGCCATCAGAATCGTCGCGTAGCATCCCATCTCCTGAATCAAAAAGGCGATGCAGGTTTCCGCATCGCCTTCTACCTTCGCCTCCCCAAGAAGCAGGCAAACACCAAATTCATCCATCGCCACCGCCATCTGGCCTTAACAACAAACTTGCCGCCGGCGTCACCATGAACCGGATTGGCGGCGAAGTCACCTTGATCGGCCCGACCAGGTTCTGCAACAAGTTGCACGTATACTCCAGATTGACGACATACCGCGCCGGCCCTACCGCCGCCGTACTGGGAACCGTAATCGACCGCCGATAGGTCTCCCGGCCGGCCAGCATCTGCAGGCCGACCGTAAATTGCGGGATAGAATGTTTTTCATCGGCGGCATCATACAGCCATCGCCTCGTCACCACCGGGCAAATCCGGCTTCGAAAAACCGTGAACTGTACATCGACCGTGCCACCTTGCTCGACGGCCGGCGAGACTGCCCGCGCATCTTCATACCGGATCGGCGGTTCCCTATCGAGCAACATGCTCGCCAGCGAATAGCTGCCGAGAAAGGCAAGGGCCAGCACCGCCGCCCCTATCACTTTCCAGAACGTCTTCATTTGCCAGTCCCCGTGGAAAAGAAAACTTTCATGGCGGCTGCAGCGCCGGCGCCGGCAACGATGAAGCCGGCCAGCCACATTCCGAAGCGGCCAAAGCGTTTGATGGTCCGAAGGCTTTCAAGGCTTTCATTGATCACCAGCAGGTCATCCTTCGTGAAGCGCTTCAACACGAAGTCCAGCCGCTCGCGTTCCTCGGCATCGAGGTTGGCAACGGCTTCAAGATTTGGAATTTCACTATCCCGCACGCCGGCCAGAAAGCGGCGCATGGGCTCGCTTAAATCAGGAAGACGGTGCGGGAGCGGCGGGTTTTCGTCCATTGCCACCCCCTGCATGTTCAACCGGTCAGCCGGCGTTCTTAGGCGCGATGTAGGTCAGCACCGCCGGCAGCACCGCCGTCACGAGCGCCATCAGCACATAGGCGTACCAGGGCGAGCCCTCCGGCAGGACAACGACGCCCGTGCCGCCGCCGGCGAGAGCGCCGCCCACCGTCGCCGCAATGGCCTTGGAATATTTCTGCATGATCTCTTCCTTTCTCTCGGAGTTAAAGCCGTGCTGCCTGCACATGCATCCAGTCGAAGTCGCGCGCCCGACCCAGCGAAAGCCAGCCGGCGCTTTCCCACGCGACCCAGAAGGGCACCGCGTCAGAATGCGAGAGGTGCGCTTTTGGCCGCCCCCAGCTGATCTGATTGCGCTCCGGATCGAAGTCGATCGCCACCGCCCACGCATGCGTCGAAAGCGACTTGCCGCCGCGCTTGTTGCGGATGTTGAAAGCCCCGCCGAACAGATGAAGTCCCAGCGCCTCGCGTTCCTTAACCGAGTAGATTTCCGGCACGCGCGACAGCACATGCTGCGCCGAGGCGGCGACCTTCGCATGCAGCGTCATCTTGCGAATGCGCGTATCCGGCGCCCAGGCGAGAACCATGTCGTAGGGAACTTCGATCTGCACCAGGTTCGAGCCCGGCGCGCCGTAGAAGGCGGCGCAGTCAGCCTGCCTGGGCCAGACGATCTTCGAAGGCTGATGCGTTGCCTTCTCCGCCGGCGTATCCCGATCGGGCACGATGACGCCCTTCGGCAAGGCGCTGGACGTGGTGCGCAGCGCTTCCGTCGTAACCTGATCGAGATTGCCGGTCGGCTCCAGCCCGCGCGACGCCTGAAACGCCTTCAAACCCTTTCGGGTGAGCGGTCCGTCCTTACCATCGACCGTGACTGCAAAGCCGTGCGACGTCAGCCGGCTTTGCAGCCAGCGGAATAGCTGATCACTCATTTTATAAATCCTATTTAAGAAAAGCGTCATGCCCCGTGACACGGATTTGGTCTTGTGCTTTGATCCTGCACAACCTGAAGGGGGCGCAGATGGCAGGCTTTGGAACAGGTCCGAATATCGTCTATTTCCACATCGGCAAAGATCAGCCGCGCGGGCCCTTTAACTTCACCGAACCGGTGTTCGGCTTCGTGAAAGGCCAGCTTGTTCGCCCGAATGGTCTTCCAGAAGCGTACCGCATCGTCGAGGTTACGGTTTCCGTTTACGGAAATCGGACCGCAACACGCGTTTATTGTGAGGCTCAGCCAACACCAGAGCCGTTTGAGCCGTCGAGTGAAGAACCTGCAGACGATCCTTGCAAGCACACGATGCAGAAGCACACCTATGTGTTCCTTGCCCGGCTTGGCGGATGGGATGGTGAGGTTGTGATCGACAGGAGCTATGAAGCGCCGCCACCGGCCTTGTCAGCTGGCAACATCATCCGCAATCCGGACACGGATCAAGGATACGTAGTCCGTCAAATCAGCGTTCAGATGCAGCCGGCATGGAAGAAGGGTTTTGTGATCACGGCACTTGTCGATCCTGCCTGACTTGCCAGCCACCAGCGGCACCCAATCCTCTCAAAAGCGTCACGGATATTCGTAAACCGTCCGAACCATGTCAGCGACCATTGAGCGGGAGCCGGTCGTTGTGTTCGGGTGGATGTCGTTTGTGCCGTCACCGTCCGATCCGTCATCCTGAAACCAAGGACGCGCGCCCTGGCTGGAATATTGGCTTGGATTGGAAGCGTCACCGAAGACATCCTGCAGGGACGTGAAACAGCAGCCATACTGGACGGCTAGCTCGTAAAGAGCCGCCGCGTATTCAGCCAGCAGAACCGACTTGATGCGCGGCGTCTGCGCAGGCGCGATCAGCCAGATGTCGGCAGTCGGAACAGCGGCCCGGACACGCAGGATGATCGCCTCGACATTCGCCTTGTAGACCGCCTTCGTCACCGGCGTATTGTTGTCGTTCACGCCAAGCAGGATGGAAACGATCGTCGGCGCAAGAGCAGTCCAAGAGGCTTGCTGCTGAGCCGCATTGACGCCGATCCAGCTTGAAGCTGCCGAACCCGTTGCACCGCACTTGTGCAGCACGTAGCCGCTCGCAGCACTCACCCAATCGAGGCCATGAAGCGTGCAGCTGCCTGAGACGACTTCGATGATCAGCGTGCCCGCACCGGCGGGCATTCCGGTGTTGAGGCTGGCCGTGCCAAGGTTACCAACCGTGCCCTGAACGTTGCGGGTTGTCCAGTTGGAGCCGTTGTCCCAACTATAGCGCACGACGCCGTCGGCAGTGCCCTTCCAGAACAGCTTCGCGTCCGTGTGTGTCGGGCTGGCAGGTTTCGTCAGCGTGACGCGATCGCCCGGCGTTGAGCTGGTGATTGCGCCGAGATCGGGCCCGCCGCCGGTGTAATATGCGGAGACATCCCAGCCGGACCCGGTGCGGGTGTAGCCATAGGTAGAGCGTGCGTTACCGTTATCATTCGTCCCAGAGAGAGAGCCGAAACCGACCCAGCCGCCACCGCCGTCACCAACTGCGTTGCCGGCGTCGTTCTTGCGGTTCTGCATGCGCTGCAGGAACGGATCACAATAGCGGGCGCGGTTATGGGTGTGGCTGTCCCCGATCGCCAGATGAACAATGCGTGCCGCCTCGTCGAACGCACGCTGCATGAGGCGCATGCGGGTCTCGCGGAGTGCCTTGCCCTTATAGTGGTTCGGAACCGACCCCATCGCAGCGATCGTGTCGGCGATTGCCTTGCGCTCGATCGCTCCCATATCGTCGGCGGCCGAACTGTCGTCGAGGAGCGGATATTCTTCGCCCACATAGATGCCGAGCCCGAGAATATGATAGCCGCCCGTGATAGCGGTACCGGCGACGTTGTATCGCAGCTCGACATATTCCGTCTCGTCTAGCATCGCCTGCGTGACATTGACGGTAAACACCGCGTAGGTCACAACGCCGGCCTTGAAGTAGCCGGTGGCGAACGTTTTGGTTTGTGTCGAAACGACGGTCGTATCGGTGCGGCGGAAGTTGAAACCGAGACCGAATGACGGACTGTCGTTCGCAAACAGAAACGCCTGCACAAAGGTCAGCTTCTGCCCGAGCTGCATGCCGAGCCGCTTCGCCGCGATACGCCGGTTTGCCGCCGTGCTGACCGAAATCAGGTTCCCCAGCTTTGGCTTGTACGGAGACGCCGAGACTGTGACAACATTGGGCGTCACATCCTGCATGACCGGGTAGCCGTCAACCGTCGTAATGCCCGCCGCATGCAGGCGGAAGAACGCATCAGGGGCCGCGTTTCGTTGACGACGCGTGCGGCCGAGATGAGCGGCCGGCGTAGGTGCGCCCTGCCATGAAGGCCGTCCACCAAGGCCGACAGCGACGCCAAGAAGCTCGCAAAGGCCAGTCGTGTGAATCACCTCGACAAGAAGATGATCGGCATTCGAAGGCACAACGATCGTTCGCGTCGTCACCTCAACCAGTCCAGCAGCTTGACCGGCGAATAGCTGGTTGGCTCCCGAGATCGTCGCGTTCGCCGCATCGCGGAAGTAAATGTTGATGGCGCCGCCGGAGGACGCGAAGTTCGCCTTCACGCGAATGCGCGCCTTGTCACCATTGGAAAGCCCGGCCAGACCTTTTGCGATCTTCACGATTCGGCGCACCTGGTTGCGGGTGCTCACGGTATAGTAGACCGACTGAAGACCCGCTTTGCCCCATGGACTATCCGGCGAAACGGCGCGCGGCGTGCCCCATCCGACAGGCGTCACGATAGGTCCGTCACCGGTGAAAACATCATTGTCCAGCAAGCTACCGCCACCATGGGTCGCTGCGATCAGGTCGCCGAAAGGATCGAACATGATGTTCGGTACTTCCGGCAGCGCAGCCAGACGATATGCTTTTGGTCCGGAGTTGCCGTTAAAGGCCGGCTTCTGCGTGCCGCGTGTCGCAGCATAGGCGCCGATCTCGGTATCGCCGGACGCATGGCCGCAACGGATCAGCAGATGTTCCGTGTTGGCCGGGATGGTGATTTGGGCGTTTCGGACATCGGCGCCAGAGGCGAGACCGGTAACACTGACCGAACCAAGCACGGTATTGTCAGAGGAGCGGGCGAACACGCCGAGCGTCCCGCCATTGACCGAGAACCACGCCAGAACCGCAACGTTGATAACGTCGCCGGGCCGGATGCCGCATTCCTTGACGGGCCAGTAGCGGTCAATATCGCCGTTGGTCTTCTGAAGAACCGGCGTCTTGAAACGGATGTTGGAGCTTGCAGTCGTAAAAGCCGGCGCGGCAACCTGATAGGATGTCCCGCCGCCTTGACCGCCCGACCAGTGACCATAGGCGCCCGCATAGGGATCGTCGGTGGCGATCTCGTTGTACGGGTCGAACAGCAGGTTCGCATTTGCGACGGCAGCATCGAGCGCAGCCTTGTTGCCGGCCGGCGTAACCGCCTTCGCGTCTTCCGTGCCTGTGATGACCTCCGCACCACTCGCCTTTGCGACGGCAATCGACGGCGATGCGCCAAGGTTCCCGGTGGCAACAGCCAGTCCAGTCCCGCCTAATGCGGTGGCCTTGTCCGCCTTCGTGGCGAAGTTGGCGTTGAGGGCGGTCTGATCGCTAATTTCCCGAAAAGCAAGCGGAGTGGTACCGAGTGTGATCGGCGCAGGCGTCGTCTGAACAAACTGCTTGCCGCCGTTCGTTGAGCCTTCCTTCACAAAGAAGGCGAGACCAACCATCTCAGAAGCCGAATTTGCATCGGACGAACGAACAGCAGCACCTGAAGCCTGAACAACATAGATGCCGCCCTTCGCAGCGTCCGTCTGACCCAGAAGCGCCACGCGATCTCCGGTCGCCAATGTGATACCGACAAGCACATCGCCATTTTCTAACCCGGACGAAAGACTGACATTTGCGGTAGTCGCAACCCGCACGGGGTCTACCCATCGCGCCCCGGCAGCTGCTAAGGCGCGAGCTTCCGCGATGTCCTGCTGGACCTCTTCCCCCCACGTTTGCACCTCGCCGTTGTCAACCGGACGTGCGTCACCGTTGCTGTCTTCAGGGTTGAAAACATCGATCGCGTTCTTGGTGTAAGCAACCATCATGCACTCCGTCAGT
>JAVBSF010000192.1:0-10686 GCA_031556925.1 Pararhizobium sp. | reverse complement strand
CAAGCTGTAAACGAACACGGATAAGCGAATGCCAACGAGAATGGTTAACCTGATGTAAACAGGTCTGCATGGCTTGCCAAGAGTCCCGGCCGTGACCAAACGCTAAAGCCCTGATTGCGTGGAAGGAATCTTCCCATGTGTAACACGTTGGTAACAGATCGGCGGACGTAAGCGATACAGACAAAAAACTGCGACTTGCAAGCTGGCCGCCAGGAACTACAACAGGTCCGAAATCCGCTTGGCGCCAAGCCCAAGCCCCACAGCCTTCGGAGTGTTCCATGTCCTTCAAGTTCGATATCGGTTTCTCGAAATCCGCCGCCCTGTCCGGCGGTGTCGTCATCCTGGCGAAAGCGCTGGATGGCGCCGTTGCCGGCGCGGCCGAGGCGGATCCGGCCGGTATCCTCGAAAATGCCGCTCGGATCGGCAAGTTCGCCGGCAAGGCGCTGGCCGTGCTCGATGTCGTCGCCCCCCACGGCTCCGCGGCCGACCGCATTCTGGTTCTCGGCCTCGGCAAGTCCGCCTCCATCACCGCTCATGACTGGCTGAAGGCCGGCGGTTCCGCCGCGGCGAAGGTTCGCAACGCCGATTCCCGGGTAACGATCTTCCTCGATGCGCCGGGTGTCGACGTCACGGCCAAGGCGGCAGCCGATTTCGCTTTGGGCATGGAGATGAACGCCTACAGCTTCGATACCTACAAGACGAAGAAGGACGAGGACGAGGAGAAGGCGCCGAAGAAGCCGGTCAAGGTCACCATCGTCACCGCCGTCGCCGGCGAGGCGAAGAAGCTTGCAAGTGTGACGGAAGCTGTCGCCGGCGGCGTGTTTCTTGCCCGCGATCTCGTCAATCTGCCGCCGAACGCGCTCGGCCCCGTCGAATTCGCCGACAAGGCGAAGGAACTGGAAAATCTCGGTGTAGAGGTCGAAATCCTCACGGAAAAAGAGATGAAGAAGCTCGGCATGGGTGCACTGCTCGGCGTGGCGCAGGGTTCGGTGCGCCCGCCGCGCCTCGCCATCATGAGGTGGAACGGCGGCAAGTCCAAGGAGCAGCCGATCGCCTTCATCGGCAAGGGCGTGGTCTTCGATTCGGGCGGCATCTCGATCAAGCCGGGTGCCGGCATGGAGGAGATGAAGGGCGACATGGGCGGTGCCGCCGCCGTCACCGGCCTCCTGCATGTGCTCGCCGCCCGCAAGGCCAAGGTCAACGCCATCGGCGTCATCGGCCTTGTCGAAAACATGCCTGATGGTAACGCCCAGCGCCCCGGCGACATCGTCACCTCCATGTCCGGCCAGACCATCGAGATCATCAACACCGATGCCGAAGGCCGTCTCGTGCTGGCCGATGCGCTCTGGTATTGCAACGACCGCTTCAAACCGAAGTTCATGATCAATCTGGCGACGCTCACCGGCGCCGTCATGGTCGCGCTCGGCAGCCATCATGCCGGTTTGTTCTCCAATGACGACGAACTCTCCGAAAAGCTTCTTGCGGCTGGCCTTGTCACGCAGGAGCGCCTCTGGCGCCTGCCGCTCGGCAAGGAATACGACAAGATGATCGACAGCAAATTCGCTGACATGAAGAACACCGGCGGCCGCTACGGCGGCTCGATCACCGCCGCGCAGTTTCTGAAGCGCTACGTCAAGGACACGCCCTGGGCGCATCTCGACATCGCCGGCACGGCCATGGGCTCGCCGACGGACGAGATCAACCGCTCCTGGGCTTCCGGTTTCGGCGTGCGCCTGCTCGATGAACTGGTTCGCGCCAACTACGAAGGCTGATCCGCCCGTGACGGAAATCCTGTTCTACCATCTGACCGAATCGAAGCTAGAAGACGCGCTTCCCGGCCTGCTTGACCGCAGCCTCGAGCGCGGCTGGCGCGTCGTCGTGCAGACGGTGGACGAGGAGCGCCGCGACAGGCTCGACCAGCATCTCTGGCTTTACCGTGACGACAGTTTCCTGGCGCACGGTACGCCCGACATGGCCTTTGCCGAAGAGCAGCCGATACTGCTGACGGTCGATGGTGAAAACCCCAACGGCGCCACCGTCCGCTTCATGGTCGATGGCGCGGAGCCGCCCGATGTCTCGCCCTATGAACGGGTGGTCTTCATGTTCGATGGCTACGATACCTCCCAGCTGGAAGCCGCCCGCGCCAACTGGAAGCGCCTGAAGGGCGAGGGGCATACGCTCACCTACTGGCAGCAGAACGAAGACGGCCGATGGGCGAAGAAGGCCTGAAGGTGAAACTGTCCTTCGCGATGGGGCTTTGCCGCGCCGGCTTTCATCACGGGAGCGAAGGGCGCCTGATGTTCACGCGCCCCTCATGACGGGTCAATCGTAAAACGCTTCGACGAACTTGCGCCTGCCGAGCATGAAGGCATCGGCGACATGGCGCAGCGGCGCCAGATCGACATCCGACTTGCCGGCTTTCACGATCTCGGCGAAGCGTTCGTACAGCGCCGGATATTCGCGTTCCGGCGTGTCCTTGCGCAACTCGCCATTGATCGAAAGCTTGGCTCCGCCTTCGGCCAGCACCATCCTGCCGGCATCCGTTTCCGCGATGATATCCCAGCTCTGATGGCCGGTCTGGCGCCAGTCGAACTCAGCGGAGACGGGAAGGGCGTCTGCGTCCTGGAACGTGATGCTGGCCGCGATCGGCGCGTCGCGATTTTCCGGAAATTCGAGCGTGGCGGCTGTGATGAACAGCTGCTTCGGCAGGATATGGGTAACGATGGACAGGGCGTTGATGCCCGGATCGAAAACGCCGAGACCGCCCGCCGCCCAGATCCATTCCTGGTTCGGATGCCAGTGGCGCACATCTTCCTTCCAGATCACCTGCACGTTCCTGATCGTGGTCGAGGCGAGGAACGCCTTGGCGTCCTCGACCGCCGGCGCATACCGCGAGTGCCAGCTGGCGAAGAGCGAAAGGCCCTTGGCATCGGCCAGCGCCTGCAGGTCGGCCACTTCGCTCAGCGTCGCACCCGGCGGCTTTTCGAGGAACACATGCTTGCCGGCCTGCAATGCCTTGTAGGCTGCGGCATAGCGATACTGCGGCGGCATGCAGAGCGAGACGGCATCGATGGCCGGCACGGCTTCGAGCATGGCTTCGATCGACTTGAAATTGTCGATGCCGTCGACGACGCCATGGCGGCTCGCGGCGGCGATCAGCTTGTAATCGGAATTGGCGGCGATGGCGGGCAGATGCTGGTCGCGGACGATCTTGCCGACGCCGACGATGGCGATATGGATGGGGCTCATGGGGTTTCGCTCGATTAGTATGATTTTATGATGCGCTTTGTATCAGAAAGCGGGGTGCGGGCAAGCGGCGCGGATACAATGATCGATGACGATCATGGACAAAGTGCCTCCGAGCCTGTTTGCATAATGAGAATCGTCCACAGGAGCCGTCATGCCGCCGATCTTGCGAAAAGCCACCCGCGCCGATCTCGACACCATGCTGGAATGGGCGGCGCAGGAAGGCTGGAACCCCGGCCTGGACGATGCCTTGCCTTTCCTCGCCGCCGATCCGGATGGTTACTGGGTGGCGGAGGAGGATGGCCGGCTCAGCGCGGCCATCTCCGTCGTCAGCTACGGTCCGGATTACGCCTTCCTCGGTTTTTACATGGCCCATCCGGATTTTCGCGGACAGGGCATCGGCCATGCCCTGTGGCGCAAGGCGCTTTCGGAAGTCTCCGCGACGACCGTCGGTCTCGACGGCGTCGTCGCGCAGCAGGAAAACTATAGAAAATCCGGCTTCGCCTATGCCCATGCCAATTTCCGCTATGGCGGCGAGGTGGCCTGCAGTGAGCCTCCGTCCCTGGAGCTTGTTGAAGTCTCGCCGGTGCACATTCCCTTGATCGTTGAATATGACCGGCGCTTTTCGCCCGGCCCCCGCGATGCCTTCCTCAAGGAATGGCTGCGGCCGCTATCGACCCGAAACAGCGTGGCGCTGATTCGCAATGCCGGCATATTCGGGTACGGTACCGTCCGCGCCTGCCGGGAAGGCCACAAGATCGGCCCCCTTTTTGCGGATACGGAAACCAATGCCGACCTGATCTTCCGCAAGCTGGTGACCATGGCGGGCGGCGGCCAGATATTCCTCGATATCCCCGAACCCAACGCCGCGGCCAAGGCGCTCTGCGATCGCTATAACCTGAAGCCTGTCTTCGAAACCGCGCGCATGTATCGCGGTCCTCAGCCGGATCTGCCGCTGACGCAGATCTACGGTATCACGAGCTTCGAACTGGGATGAAGATCAGAAAAGCTGCGTGTCGGTCGCGATCAGATAGACGCTGAAGAAGGTGAAGGCCGAGAGGAAGGCCACGGCCATCCAGAACCACGGTCCCGCCGATTCCCGCTCGCCCTCCGCCATGGCAGGCATGGCATTGCGCAGCTTGTTCAGCTGGTGGCGTGGGTTGCCCCACTTCACCCGGCGAAACCGGTAAACATCCGTCTTGTTGGTGCGCTCGTTCCTCATGGCGCAAAAGAGTAGGATGAGTCGATGAACGCGATCTTAAAGCAGTCGCTAAAATTTTAACAAATGGTTGAGACGGCGGACTTCAGTCCGCCATCGCCTCTTCATATTCGGTGGAAAGCTCCATCCATTCGTCCTCGGCCTTTGCGAGCCTGCCGGAAAGCTCGCCGCGTTCCTTGATCTTCGCGGCCGCCTTGTCCGGAGATTTTTCGTAGAGCGCCGGGTTCTCAAGTTCCGCGTCAAGGGCGCGAATCTGCTTCTGAAGTTTTTCCGTCAGGGATTCGATTTCGTTGATCTTTTTCTTCAGCGGGGCGAAGGCCGCGCGCCTCTCGGCGGCCGCCTTTCGCTGGTCGGCCTTGTTGACGGCCTCGTCGACGGGCTTCGTCTTGGCGGTCTTCGGCTTGTTGCTGGCCACGATGACGCTGCGGTAATCCTCGAGGTCGCCGTCGTAATTCGTCACCGTTCCGTCCCGCACCAGCCAGAGCCGGTCCACCGTCGCCTCGATCAGATGACGATCGTGGGAGATGAGGATGACCGCGCCCTCATAATCGTTCAGCGCCTCGATCAGCGCATTGCGGCTGTCGATATCGAGGTGGTTGGTCGGTTCGTCGAGGATCAGCAGGTTCGGCGCGTCGAAAGCGGCGAGACCCATCAGAAGACGCGCCTTTTCACCTCCGGAAAGATCCTTGGCCGGCGTATCCATCTTCTCGGTCGCAAGGCCCATCTGCGCCACGCGGGCGCGCACCTTGGCTTCCGGCGCATCCGGCATCAGCGGGCGCACATGCTGGACGGCGCTGTCGCCCGGCACGAGATCGTCGAGCTGGTGCTGGGCGAAGAAGCCGATCTTCAGCCCCGGCGCCAGCCGGATATCGCCGGCCTGCGCGTCAAGCCGGCCAGAGATGAACTTGGCGAAGGTCGATTTGCCGTTGCCGTTGGAGCCGAGCAGGGCGATGCGGTCGTCATTGTCGATGCGCAGGTTGAGCCCCTTGAGGATCGGCTTGCCCGTGACATAGCCGACGGCGCCGCCCTGAATGGCGACGATCGGCGAGGCCGGCTGCTTGTCCGGCTCCGGGAAGGTGATCGGATAGACGTGATCCTCGACCACGGCGGCGACGGTGCCCATGCGCTCCAGCGCCTTGACGCGGCTCTGCGCCTGCCGGGCCTTCGTCGCCTTCGCCTTGAAGCGGTCGATGAAGGACTGCAGGTGCTTTCGGGCCGCCTCGTTCTTGGCCTTGGCCTTCTGCTGCAGCTCGATCGCCTCCGCCCGCTGACGCTGGAACTGATCGTAGGAGCCGCGATAGAAAGTCAGTTTCTGCTGGTCGAGATGGATGATCGAATTGACGGCCGTGTTGAGCAGGTCGCGGTCGTGGCTGATGATGATGACGGTGTGCGGATAGCGGCGGATATAATCTTCCAGCCAGAGCGTGCCTTCGAGATCGAGATAGTTGGTCGGTTCGTCGAGCAAAAGCAGGTCCGGCTCGGCAAACAGCACCGCCGCCAGGGCGACGCGCATACGCCAGCCTCCGGAGAAGGACGAGGCGGGACGCTTCTGCGCTTCGTGGTCGAAGCCAAGGCCGGCGAGAATGCTGGCGGCGCGCGATTCTGCCGAATGGGCCTGGATGTCGGTGAGCCGCGTCTGGATTTCGGCAATCCGGTGCGGGTCTGTGGCGCGCTCGGCTTCGACAAGCAGCGCCTCGCGCTCCTTGTCGGCCTTGAGCACGATGTCGATCAGCGGCTCCTCGGTGCCGGGGGCTTCCTGCGCCACCTGTCCGATGCGGGCATTTTTCGGGATCGAGACGGAGCCCGTCTCGCTGTCCATCGCGCCGGTAATGATGCGGAACAGCGTCGATTTTCCGGCGCCGTTCTTGCCGACGAGACCGGCCTTGGTGCCGGCGGGAACCGAAACCGTCGCCTGATCGATGAGCAGGCGGCCGGCGGTGCGGGCGGAGAGGTTGTTGATCGTGATCATGGCCGGCGTTTTGGCCGATGTCGCCGCGGAAGGCAAGGGTCGCGGACGCCGGAGCGCCCGCGAAAATTCCTAAAGCATGTCTCGCAAAAGTATGCGGCGGTTTTGCGAAAAGACATGCGCAAAACGAGGCTTAAAGCGCACGAGCCGGTCTGAAAGATCGCGACGCGCTTCAGGCGGCGTAGGGTGAATAAAGCCGCTGCGCCCGCCCGCCGACGGCCGCCGAAAACACCAGCTGCCCCGGCGCCCCGGATGCCCTGACGGCCTGCAGCGCGAGTTCCGCCTGGTTGAGCAGATCGATATCGCCGCTCGCCGCATCGGTCATGGCGATGCCGGCCGAAAGCGAAAGGCGCTCCGGCGTGAAGGAGCGCTCGGGAAGCGGAATGTCGATGGTCTCGATCGAGGCGCGGATGCGGGCGACGATCGCCTCGGCGTTTGCGGCGCTGACGTCGGAAAACAGGAAGGCCAGTGCATCGAGCCCGATACGGCCGACGAACTCGTTGTTCTTGATCGATTTGCGGAAGGTCGGGGCGAGTTTCTTCAACGTCTTTTCCAGCGTGCCGACCCCGTACCGCTCGCCGACGCCGCGCAGCCCGTCGATGGAAACGACGATCAGCGCCGAAGGCGTCGCGGGCGGATGGTCGACAAACAGCGCGGCAAGTCGTGCGGAAAAGGCCGTGCGGTTGGGAAGACCGGTCGAGGGATCGCGGGTTGCCGCCGCCCTCAGCGCGTCGATATCGCCTTCCATGGAGGAGAGCTGTTCAACGGTCTCGGCCAGCCGCCCGGAAAAATCGGCTTCCTCGCGCAAAAGGGCGGTAGCCTGTTCCCGCATGGCCTTCGCCGCAATGGCGAAATCCGACATGCCGACGACCGGATCGTTTTCGAGGCGCATCGCGAAATCCTGCAATTGGCGGATGAAGCCGGATTTGCGGCCGTTTACCTCGCGCATCGCGCCGGAAACCTCGCCCAGCAGCTTCGCCGCCTGCGCCTGCACCTTGTCGGCATTCAGTGTCGCATGGCTTGCAAGATTGTGACGGATGCCGAGTTCGTCGATCTTTCGGACATCGGGAGAGGGGCCGAGCGACGAAAGCTCGCGGGCAAGCTCGGGATTGCGCCCGGAAAGCGCCTCATGGAACAGCGCGTAGTTGCGTGGCAGCGGCGAAACGCTGAGGCTCGCCATGGCCTGGGCGATCCTGACGAGCACGGGATCGGCCTCCGTCCGCGCCGGTCGCTGCCCTGTCTGGCCCGGTCCCGTCTGGCCTGCTGCTGCCTGCGTTGGGTTCGTCATCGGTTCAGCCCCTGAAACGGCGGTGGTTCTGTCTATGGCACAAGGGGGTAAGCCGTTGACATTAAAAGAGCGTCAATCGGTGGTCGCCCGCTCGGAGCAGGGTTAGAAAAGCCTTAAGGCCGTTGACATTAAGGATGGGCGCAGGGCCATTTCAGCGCCGTCGCGTTCTGCACGAGGATATCGGCGCCGCGCCCCAGCTCCAGGGGGTTCGCCTCCAGATAGCTGCAGACCGCATCGATATGTTGCTGCAGAACGATTGTATCGGGCGCGCAGATATTGGCCGGATTCGGCGTGATGAAGATCGAGCGACCAGCGATCGAGCACGCCGCGACGAAGCCGGCAAGCAAATATCAGCCGGCATGCGGCAGCCCTTCGGGCATGCGCAGGAAGAAGGCGAGATCGAGCGCAAGGCTCGGCTTGCCGAGCGCGGTCAGGATCATATGGCACTGGCCGCGATGGTGGGTCTGGTGGTTGAAAAGATGGGCGAGCGCGGGCGCAAGCTTCTGCGAGACGAGGCCCGGATTGCTGATCGGCGAATAGGTGATCGTCGCCTTGAGGTCGTCTTCGCTCAGGCTGTCGATCCAGCCGGCGATGCGCGCGTCTTCCGCCCGGCGCGCTGCGGTCAGGGCGGCAAGATCCTCGTGTATGACGGCATCGAGCCGTTTGGGCGCATCGCCTTCGCCGGTGAAGCGCCGCATCCAGATGCGGTCGGTGGCGAGCAGATGATTGAGCGTGCCGCAGACGGAGCCGAAGAAGGCGCCCTTGTTCTCGCGAAACTCGCGATCGTCCAGTCCGGCTGCCGCCTCGTAGACGAGCCTGTTCGCCCAGCTGTTATAGTCCGCCATCATCCGGTAGTGGTCGCGCATCGCTCTCTCCTGTGCTGGCGGCGAGCATAGCGGAATATCCCATCGCGGTGGCTTATGGCATTGATGAAATTTGCTGATTGCGGGCGGTGAGCGCGCCGAAGGGTCGAAATCCCGCGGCCCCCCTTGTTTTGCGCCGCATTGGCGGCTATTGACGCGCAAAATTCACGAGAACATCAAATCCACGAAAACCCAAGGGAATTCAGAAAATGGCGATTGAACGCACCTTTTCGATGATCAAGCCGGACGCCACCAAGCGCAACCTGACCGGCGCGATCACCAAGATGATCGAAGACGCCGGCCTGCGCGTCGTCGCTTCCAAGCGCGTCTGGATGAGCCAGCGCGAAGCCGAAGGCTTCTACGCCGTTCACAAGGAACGCCCGTTCTTCGGCGAACTGGTTGAAGGCATGACCTCGGGCCCGACCATCGTCCAGGTTCTTGAAGGCGAAAACGCCATCCTGAAGAACCGCGAAATCATGGGCGCCACCAACCCGGCAAACGCCGAAGAAGGCACCATCCGCAAGACGCACGCGCTTTCGATCGGCGAAAACTCCGTTCACGGTTCGGATGCTCCGGAAACCGCTGCGCAGGAAATCAAGTACTGGTTCTCCGATACCGAAATCGTCGGCTGAATCGATCTCTGAGGGTTTCGGCCCGAAGGACATGAAAAGACTTTGGAAACCGGGGTGGAAACGTCCCGGTTTTTATTTTTGGCCGGTTTTTATTTTGGCCGTTTTCATTTGGGCGGATCGAATTTGAAGATAGGCTGGCCGGCCAGCAGCAGCGCCTCGGCCGGATGCGCGAGATAGGATGCGCATTTGCGGTCGAGCCGCTTGGCATAGTCGTTCGCCAGCGCCATCAGCGGTTCGCCGGCCGGCGCCCGCGCGAGGAAATCGGTCAGTTCCTGGCCGCTTCCCTTGGCCACGAGCAGCTCCCCGGCGATGGCCAGAAGCCCCGGATCGGCCGCAAGACCCGGCGAGGGGGTGGTGTTGCCCCGAACCATCTGGGCGACACCGCTCCAGTTGTCCCAATCGCCGGCCATGGTCTTCGACAGTTCGCCCGGAAGGCCGGGCGGCGCATCCGTGGCGCCCTGAACATAGGAGGTGAGCGCTTCGACGGCGATCAGCCGGTCGATTGCGTCGCGCACCGACAGACCCGCCGGCATGCGCAGGTAGCGTCCGGTCGAAAAGGGGACGGCGGTTAGCTGGCTGTCGACCATATCCCGCTTCCCGGTCGCTTTCAGCAGGGCGCGGTAGGCAAAAAGCCAGGCCTCATCCAGCCCGCCGTTTCGCCGGATACTGCCGTCGGTGATCCGGTCGCGCAAGTCCGCGGCAACGCTGGCCGTCTCATCGACCAGACCGGTCTGGTTGAGGAAGGTCATCAGAAAATCCCGCTCCGGCTCCAGCGCGGCGGTGATCATCACCTGCTGGATCTTGATCCGCGCGGCTTCGATTTCCGGCGTCTGCGCCGGCTCGCGCTGCAGGCCGGGATTGCCGACATAGGCGGGAACCCAGTGGGTGAGGGAGATCAGATCCTGCAGTCCGCCGCGCTTTTCCTGCCGTTCGGCAAAGGCCTTGAACACGGCCGGGTCGGTTTCGGCGGCGGCGAAGGTCGCCGCCAGCAGCCAGACTTCATGTCGTTCGGCGGCGGCGATGACGCGGCTCTTGAATTCGTCCGGCTGGTCGATAACCGCCGTTATCGCGGCGGAAACGGCGACCGGTTGCCTTTGCTTCGGCAGGGCCGCAATCAGGGTCGCGACGATTTCGTCGCCGCCATCGGAGAGCAGCATGGCGCGCAAGGCCGATATGCCGCCCGATGTCAGCGCAAGATCCAGTGTCTTGGCGTCGAAGGCCTGCTTGGCGGCTTCGTAGCCATGCCGGCTGATGGTCCAGGCAAGCGCCATCTGATCGGCCTCGCGCACGCCGCCGTCGCGCAGGTTCTTGAGAAGCGCATCGGTTTCGTCTGCCGACAGCTCACCGTAACGGATTTTCAGATAGGCGGCGGCCGCGCCGTAGTGGCGGGAAGCCAGCCGGGGACGGGCGCCGCGCCCTGCGGGCACGAGGTTGCTGAGCGGGAGGATGGATTCCTTGCCGGCGCAGAGCGG
>JAVBSF010000511.1:0-6646 GCA_031556925.1 Pararhizobium sp. | reverse complement strand
ATGCTTTAGCCGAAGGATCAGCAGAATAACATGAATAAGCAAGACAGCCTCAGCGTGTTTTTCAGCAAGCGGTACCGCTTAACTCTAGCGGCGTTCATCATTTTGAGCGCACTAGCCGCTGGGGCTGTCTTCGCTTTGAGCTACATGAAATATCTACCTCAAACCGCAGAAGAGTCAAGCTCCATAGCGAAGGTTGAATCAATCGCTTTCGGAATAGATGAAGCTTCCGCCTCTAAAGAGAGACCCGAGAATTTTGAGCATCAAAGCTGTTTCGTGAAACTTGATTCACATGAAGAAATCCTTAAGTATCCAGCACTTGGATGCGAGTTAGAGCCAGGTTCTGAGGTCACTGTTTACTCTACCAGTGACAGTGTCCGCATTGCTCCCGAGTTCTTCCAGGAGACATCCAGCGCGATCACTATTTATCTTTGGTTGAGCTTAGCGCTGCTACTTATCGGTGTAGGAATAGCTATCTCAACACTTTTCATAAAAGCTACTAAGGTCAACGAGGAGTCAGATGTTCAACTTCAGCACTGACTCTTTCCTGCAGCTTGGAGAGGTCTCTGAGGAGGAGCTCGATTGGCTTGCGGAAACGCTTGTCCCAAATGAGCAAGTTTTCATGTGCTATAAAAGTGTTCGAGATAGCGTGGTGTTCACTAATTACAGGGTGATTCTGCGAAATGTAGAAGGCATAACTGGATCAGCAGTAGAAACAGCGACAATACCCTACAGCGGGCTTATCGCTTACTCCGTGAGAACTCCAGGAACCTTAGATAAGAGCGCTTCTATCGCACTTCTTGTGCGAGAATCGGGCGAGCTAGAGTTGAAATTCGTTAGAAAGACTAATGTAGGAAAAATTGAAGGACTGCTTTCTAGACGGCTTCTAGCCGTTGAGAAGCGATATTGATTTTAGGCTCCGATTCAGGAATAGAAAGGTAAAAGCTAATGGCACAAACAGGGCAAAGTCAACAGAAGTTGACCACCAGCATGGTGCTCATGGCTATGCAGAAAACACTACAGCTTATCAACGAGAAAGATCCTGACTACGAAATGTCCGAGCCTTTCCCCATTGAAATCACTGAGCTTTTTCTCTATAGCCCCGATGGAGCATCGGTGATGCTTGTGTTCCCCTTCCTCGGTCAGGATTTTGTTCTTTCAGAGACCGAAATCTCTACCGAGACCGATGGGCAGGTTTACGTGCTCAATGATCCCCTTAAGCAGAAGGTGCTAGAGTATCTTGTTTATCGAGTGAAACTTCTTCGAGAGCTATCGCTCTGAAAACAATTAAGGCCACGAAAAATCGTGGCCTTAATTTTTATGATCTTCAGTTTACATTGCTTAGAGCAAAAGCATAAAACCAATTGAGATCACTACAATGTGGTAAGCAAACAGCAGAAGCAACGCAATAGCTATAAACCACATGCCTCGATAAATGAATTTCCGCTGGCGTTCCTTCTTGACTTTCAACGCGAGGAGAGCTAGCACGGCCGAAAGTCCAATTCCCCAAAAGACCCTTACGATCATGGCGCCTTCAAAGCCCACGATAGAAGCAATAGCATTTAGATTGTCATTACCTTCTTTAGCTATCCCCATGTAATCTATTGAGAACCAGCTGGCGAGGCCATCTAGCACGGTTAAGAGGGAAATGAGAATTAAGAGCATCTGAACACGTTTAGCGTGCTCATCATTTAAAATCTGTTTTGCTTCTAATTGATTTTCAGACATTTTTCTCCTTAAGTGAGAAATATCGAGATGGGCTACTCACTGAGTGTTGCTATGATCCAAAATTTTGAGTAACACTCTTCCCATTGCTCATAAGCTTGCTCGTATGTCTCATTTGTGTCTGAACTAAACTGAGCCGTTAGCTTGAGCTTCGGATGTCTTTTCTTTACATTTTCAGGATGAAGATAAGAGCGAAGCTCATCAACGGCCGCCAAAATTACCGTCGCGGATCTAGAGCCGGGCTTGAGAATATTCTTGTAAAGTTGAATGTAAGCGAAATCATGGAGGAAAACAGCACGTTTTTTATCCTTATCAATTTCGCTTTCCATATCGGAGGACTCTATCCAAAGCTTCATTTTCTCAAGCGCTTCATGGTTGAGGAGGTCGAACCCCGAGCTTTCGAAAACACCTATTCGTTTTGAAGCTAGCTCTATGTAGGGTCTAGCTCGTTTGAGTTTCTCTCGAGATTCAACATGAGTGAATGAGTATACTCCAGAATCCAGCTTAGAGAGTACTAGCAAAGCGGGCTTTAAGCTTTTATGATAGTTGCGCTCATCGACCACTTCACCCCAGGCCGGCTCTATATCCAAAGGCGTAACACTATAGAGCCAGAAGATAGAATCGTAGATGGAATACTCAAGATCTACTACGGCATCTTCGTCCTCAAAGTACTCTTCGAGCTCATTTTCTGTCATAGCGCAAACTCTTTCAAAATCCAGAGCTCATTCAGAAGTTTAGTGTAATCCTCAATAGCTTCGCTTTCGTAATTCTCATCGGGTGAAGCGGCGGCCTTGGAGAGCTCTAAAAATTTTTCAGCATAGTGCTCGAAGCGAATCAAGCGCTCCTCGGTCTGATTAGCCATATAGCCTTCGAGCTCAGAGCGAAGATTAGCTGCTCCTGTCCTCATGGGTGAAGTTGGGCTAAAAAGGAGAAGTCTGTTAAGAGCCACGCCGCGCGCAAGCTCGAAAACCACTTCAGCAATGGGAGTCATGAGAGGTCGAACAGTCTCTAGCACCTTTCGGTGATGACGGTAAACTCTGCGTTGCTCTCTATTCATTGGCGCGGGTTCAGCAACTCGTCCAGAATCGATTCCCTCCATGCGCTCGAGCGTAAGCAGCATGGCGGGAATTCGAGGTCTCTGAGCGGTTGGAGGAATGTTAATTGACGGCGATCCCATACCGTATCGCGCGGCACCCTCTGGATAGAGATTGCGAAGCTCGGGGTACCACTCGTAAGCCCAGTCAATAGCTGCCCGGTAAGAGGTTGCGAAAGGGTAGAGCTCAAGCTTAGAGCAAAAAAGTTGAAAATCTACCATAGATCAATGATACATGAAAAATCGAGCTCCGTGTAGACGGTTGCAAAAGACTGCTTTTCAAATATAATTGCCCCATGAGTAAAAACAAGTACCGGAAACAAGTCTTCCAGCAAGAGTCTGAGAGTGGTCGTTTTATCTACCGTTTTTATGACACTGGAACTCTCTCGGTCTTCGATCCCGAGCGTGGGCTTGAGCCTAACAAGAGCGGCTCCGATGGAGCGTTTTTTCGTTTCACAAATCTGAATAAGGCAGCTGAAGCGGGTCAGCTTGAGCAAATTCTAAAGTATCTGGACGCTACTCTTCCCCTAAACTACCGCTACACACTTGACTATGCGGCCTACGCTCGAGAAGAGCTTTTGCTGGATTTTCTTAATCATTCCGAACCTCCCTCTCTGTTCTCGCTCGCAGCATTCATGGCCGCAACGGCTGAAGCGCGTAGCTTGAAGTTTTCTGAAGCGCTCGAACTTGCTGAGCCTCAGCGAGAGCTGCTTCAGCGAGCAGCAGATACCGGCACACTCCACAGGATCTTCCGCCCTGAGCTTAGTTTTGCTTCCTCGGATTTGATTCACAAGCGAGAGGGTGTGGACGGAGTACGGGAGCTCCTGGGGGAGATCTCAGCTCGTAACAGCCATCCAGCATTTAAGATCGCTTTTGAGCGCTTCTTCTCTGGCCACGAGACAGCGATTTCAGAGCTTTACCGAACCCTCACCCCAGTCAATAGGACATCAAATGATTTTTATCCGCGAATGATTCTTACGAGCTCGGAGGTTGAAGAGTTCGAAGAGATTCTTAAGCGATTCAATATGGCTATGACATATCGAAGCTTCGACCCTGAGCTGGGGCTCTGGCTGGCCCACACTTTCCTCCGCTATGGAGAAACGCGCTTGAAAGAGGCCCTCCAGTTCATCGAAAGCTATCGCGGCGAGCAGGAGCGAGTCTGGTACGGCGCTTATAGGCTAGACACTCTCGATCACCCCAATGGCCCAGTAACTGTCAAATCGCTCTACGAAGCAGCGGCTGATGTGAACATTGAGCTAGAATGGGCCATGCTTCTTGCGATTTAAGTAAAAACTACTGTTTTCTTTCAGTATAATGACTGCATGTTAGCTGAATTAACAGTAGAAAACCTCGGGCTTATTGAAGAGGCAGAGCTTCACTTCAACCCCGGATTCAATGTCATCACTGGAGAAACCGGTGCTGGAAAGTCCATGCTTCTTGGGGCCGTGCGCCTACTCACCGGCGGCCGGTCGGATGCTAAGGCTGTCCTTTCGGGAGCTGCAAAGGCTAATGTGGACAGCGTCTGGCTCCCCTCCGCTAGAGTGGCTGAATATCTCAATGCTAAAGAAGTCTCCTTCGATGATGAAGAGCTTTTCGTAAGCAGAAGTGTTCAAAATGACGGTAAATCCAGACTTCTTCTCTCGGGTAGACCGGTGCCAACCTCATACATGAGTGAATTAGCCGAGGAACTAATAGAAATTCACGGTCAATCGGATCAGCTCAAATTAAAGAATCCCGAGCTTCAGCGACAAATGCTAGACGCTTTCGGTGGAGCACCAATCTCGGAGGAGCTTAAGAGCTACTCGGTGGCTTATGACAAGTGGAATAAGCTGCGAAAGCAACTTAAGGATGCACGCGAAAATGTTGGCAAAAGAGAGATAGAGCTACAATACAATCGCGGATTAGTTGAGCGTTTCGATGAGCTTGACCCTCAAGATAACGAACTAGACGAGCTGACTAAAGAGATCTCTAAGATACGGCACCTAGAGGACATCTCCGAAGGGTTACAAGAGACACTCTCGATTTTATTGCCTGAGGAATCCGAGAGTCCCTCTAATCTAATTAATCAAGCCGTTTCTACTCTTTTAAAGCTGTCGAAATATGATGAAAGGCTTAGCGAGATAGCCGACCTCATTGACTCCGGACTAAAAAGTTTGGAGCCCGGTATTCAAGAGCTAGAAGATTACGCTAATGAGATTGATTTAGATTCTCTCCAGCGACTTCGCGAGCTAGAAGACAGAGTCACCGAACTCAAAATTTTCGCTAAACCTTTCGGTGGAGATTTAGAGCGTGCCATCGAAGCCAGCCTCAAAGCGCAAGAGTTTTTAGCCGCCGAGGATGCGGGATTGGATATCGAGGAGCTTGAGGTTCGCTTAGAGGGGCTGGCAAATGAGTTAAAGGAAACAGCCTCTAGCTTGACAGATGCACGAATGGCCGCAGGGGACGAGTTTTCTAAAGCCATCAACGGAGAGCTAGCAGGTCTCGCAATGAAAGGCACTGAGCTAGTTGTGCAATTCACTTCGCGAGAGCCAGCAAGCCACGGAGCAGACATCGTAGAGTTTATGGTGGAAACCAAAGGCTCTAACCGACGACCCATAGCTAAAGCCGCCTCCGGCGGTGAGCTTTCTAGAATAATGGTGGCTTTAGAGTTAGTTACAGCAGCTAACTCGGCCCCTGACACTATTATTTTCGATGAAATTGATTCCGGCGTGGGCGGGGCTACAGCAATTGAAATCGGTCGCCGATTGGCTAAATTGGGAAAAACTCATCAAATAATTGTAGTGAGTCACTTGCCTCAAGTAGCCGCATGGGCAGACGCTCACTTCTTAATCGCTAAAGACGAAGAGGAAGCTCAATTGAGAACCAGTGTCACCGCCGTGACAGATGACAGCAGAGTGAGAGAAATTGCTCGAATGCTTTCGGGGCTAGCAGATAGTGATACTGGATTAGCACACGCTGAAGAGCTTTTGAGCATGACGACTCAAGTCAAGCCAACTCTTTAGGGCTTCGATATTCTAATCATGGAAGACCAGGCGAATACAAATGCTGTGCACTGCCCCTTTTGCGGGAGCACTCAGATACAAGCGATAGCATCAAAATCTGGGAGCTTTGACGCACCCGGAGGAGTTTGCGCTGGCTTGCTTGGGACACTATGTTTAGGACCCATCGGCCTGCTTTTCGTACTCTGCGGATTACGCGAGCCTAAGACAACCTTAGTGAGAATGTGCCTGAACTGTGGACACAAGTTCTAGGCTAACTTTACAGCTAAAGATCTACTCTTACGCTCTCCGCGCCGGGCGACACATTTGTCATCAGAGGCCAGATCGCTCCTTTTATCGCGGAATCAGAAAGTACCCTGTTTGCGCCCGCTGCACTGGCATCTATCTCACGGTGCCGCTGGGGCTACTTTCTGCATTTTTTGTTGAACTCCACTGGTTTACGCTCATAGCTTTAGCGCTTCCGTTGATTATAGATGGGCTAACTCAGCTTTTTACAACCTATGAATCAACTAATCGAAGAAGACTGATTACTGGAGCGCTCTTCGGCTTTGCTTACGGATATTTCACCCTTGTTTGTCTCACCTTCTTTTGGCGGTTGATTTTTTAAGGATTCGGTTTTATGATTACCCCATGGAGGAATACCGAATCTGCACCCGTTGCGGTCGCAAGCGAAGGCTCAAGTTTGTCGCGCTGAAAAAGAATTACAGCGGCAAGCTTGTTTGGCGCTGCACAGCTAGGAGTGTCTGCTCGAGCATTGCTCGTCGAAAGAGGAGCTCAAAGTGATTGCGCTAATCTCGACACACTGAGACATAGTGCGCTCATCCCCCAATGA
>JAVBSF010000318.1:0-10339 GCA_031556925.1 Pararhizobium sp. | reverse complement strand
GTCTTCGAGCACCCTTTCCTGGCCGGTCTTCTCGGCGATGAGGAAATCGGCGCGCAGTTCACCGTCGAGGCCGACATCGCCGCCATGCTCGCTTTCGAGGCGGCGCTTGCAAGGGCCGAGGCCGGCGCCGGCCTGCTCTCGTCAGCCGATGCGACGCGCATTGCCGAGGTCTGCGCAAGCTTTCGCCCGGATGTGGCAAGCCTGCGCGTCGCGGTCGGCACGGATGGCGTCGTCATTCCCGACCTTGTCAGGCAACTGCGCGAAGCGATCGGCGGCGATCAGGCTAAAAGCCTGCACCTCGGCGCCACCAGCCAGGATGCGATCGACACAAGCCTGATGCTGCGGCTGAAGAAGGTCTTCTTCATTCTGGCCGAACGGCTCTTCACGGTGACGAAGAGCCTCGAAAAACTCGACGCGCAGTTCGGAAAGCGCGCCCTGATGGGCCACACCCGCATGCAGGCGGCGATCCCGATCACCGTTTCCGACCGGCTGGCAAGCTGGAGGTTGCCGCTTGTCGAATACAGCGAACGTCTCGTCCAGCAACGTTTCCCGCTGCAATTCGGCGGCGCGGCAGGCACGCTCGACAAGCTCAAGGACAAGGCGGCCCCTGTGCGCTCGGCGCTGGCGGCCGAACTCGGGCTTTCCGACCAGCCGCAATGGCAGAGCCAGCGTTTGGCCATTGCCGATATCGCGCAGATCTTTTCGCTGATCACGGGCAGTCTCGGGAAATTCGGGCAGGATATCGCTTTGCTCGCGCAGGCGGGCGGCGAGATCAAGCTGCAGGGCGGCGGCGGCTCTTCCGCCATGGCACACAAACAGAACCCCGTTGCGGCCGAAACACTGGTGGCGCTTGCCCGTTTCAACGCCACACAGATCGCCGGCATCCATCAATCCATGGTGCATGAGCAGGAACGCTCGGGTGCGGCCTGGACACTGGAATGGATGATCCTGCCGCAGATGGCCATGGCGACAGGCGTTTCCCTGAAGCTCGCCGGCCAACTGGCCGGCAACATCGTGAGCCTCGGCAAAGAATAACGTCAGTCCCCAAGCGGCTGGCTGTCGTCGCCATCCCGCCGCAAGACAAGCTGCTGCTTGATCCGCCGCAGCACCGGTCCCGCCTCCTCCGCCCGCGCATGGGCCACCATCATCGCCAGCATGTCGACAACAGCAAGATAGGCGAACCGCGTCGCCGTCGGGCGAAAAATATCCTCGCCCTCCGGCAGATCGATCGTCAACGCAATGTCAGCCAATGCGGCAAGCGGGCTCTCCTTGCGGGTCAGGACGATGGTGGTGATGCGCCGCTCCCGCGCCAGCGACAAAGTGTGCTCCAGCTCCCGGTTCCGCCCGGTAAAGGAGGAGCCGATGATAACATCACCCGGCGCCGCGGCAGCCGTGAGCATCAGCTGCATGCCATGATCTGCGGTTGCGGATATCCGCAACCCGAGCCGGAACAGCCGGTTCTGTAGCTCGGAAGCGATAACGGCCGAATTGCCGCCGGAGCCGAAGGCATGGATCATCTGCGCCGTGGAAAGCGCTGCACCTGCCCGCTCCAGAGCCTCGGAATCGAGCGTCGCCGCCATCCCGGTCAGAGCTTTTACAGCGCCGGAAACAACACTGCCTGCAATATCCGCCGTCGATACGGGATTGATCTGCGGTTCGGCATAACGCTTGCCGACAAAGGCCGTCCGGGCAAGCCGGACCTTGAAATCCGAAAAGCCGCGGCAGCCAAGACGTCGGCAGAAGCGGGTCACGGTCGGCGGCGAGACGCCGGCCCGCTCGGCAAGCTCGACGATGCTGGCATTCACGGCAAAATCAAAATCACCGGTGACGACAGCGGCAATGCGACGATCCCCGGCGGAAAGCCCCTCATCCAGCTGCTGCAGTGCCGTCACCACATCCATCACGACCGTCCCAAAATGTGAAAATTATTTTCTCAATGATTGACGAACGGCAATTTCACAAAGCAATATGCCGCCAACCTCAACCTAATGTGAAAATTATTTACATGCGCGATCCATTCGTCAATCCCTTCCCGCTCGAAGACACCGACCGCCGCGAAATCTGGGAGATGCTCGTCACCCGCGATATCGATGCCTTCCTTGCCGCCGACTGGAGCCGCGTTGCCGGCGATTTCATCGAGACAGGCTTCCTCGCCATCAACGGCAACAAGGCTGACAATCCCGACCGCTGGACGCTCGCCTTCCCCGATCTTCCCGCCTATCGCGACGAATGGCTGCGGCAGGCGCAGGATTTCGCCAAGGAAAGCTTTGCCGAAGACCCGCGCGCCGCGATCTTCACCACCACCAATCTCACGGAAATCGAGATTGCCGGCGATACGGCCCTGGTGCGCAAGAAATTCGACGGCAGCATTTTGAAGGCCGACGGCACCCGCGACATCATGCTGTGGCAAACGCTCTACACCTGCCGCCGCGATGGTGGCCGCTGGAAGATCGCCGGCTTCACCGGCTACCTGCCTTATCCGATGGGCACGGCCTGACGAGGGGCGGATCATGCGGCTCTTCACGGCAGCGCTTGCGACCGAAACCAACACCTTCTCGCCCATCGCCATCGACATCAGGGCCTTCGAGGCATCGCTTTACGCGCCGCCCGGCACCCACCCCGAAACGCCGACGCTCTGCACCGCGCCGATCACCGTCGGCCGACGGCTGGCGGCGGAGCGCGGCTTCTCGCTGATCGAAGGCACCGCCGCCTGGGCCGACCCCGCCGGGCTCATCAACCGCCAGACCTACGAGCACCTGCGCGACGAAATCCTCGGCCAGCTTCAGGCCGCAATGCCGGTCGATGGTGTGGTGCTCGGCCTGCATGGCGCCATGGTGGCGGATGGGTATGAGGACCCGGAAGGCGATCTGCTGGATCGCATCCGCGCGATCATCGGACCCGATACGCTGCTCTGCGCCTCCCTCGATCCACACAGCCACCTGACGAAGAAGCGGGTCGACGCCTCGACCTTTCTCCTCTCCTTCAAGGAGTTTCCGCATACGGATTTCGTCGCCCGCGCCGAAGACCTCTGGCGGATCGCCCTTGATACGCTCGCCGGAAACGTCCGGCCGGTGATGTCCGTCTTCGATTGCCGGATGATCGATGTGTTCCCGACCTCACGCCAGCCGATGCGCGGCATCGTCGACGGGATGATGGCGTTGGAGGCATCCGATCAGGATGTCCTCTCGCTCTCGGTGATCCACGGCTTCATGGCCGGCGATGTGCCGGAGATGGGAACGAAGGTCATCTGTGTGACCGATGATCGCCCGGAAAAGGGTGCGCAGCTTGCCGAAACCTTCGGCATGCAGCTCTTCTCCCATCGCGGCGCGTTCTTCCCGCCGCAACTGGATGAAAGGCAGGCTGTTTCCCAGGCCATGTCTGCCGAAGGAGGCCCCGTCGTCATCGCCGATGTCTGGGACAATCCCGGCGGCGGCACGGCAGGCGATGCCACCGTTATCCTCGCCGAACTGATGGCGAAGGGCGCAAAAGGCGTCGCAGTCGGCACGATCTGGGATCCGATCGCCGTTCAGATCTGCATGGCCGCCGGCGAAGGTGCGACCATCCCGCTCCGTTTCGGCGCGAAATCGGCACCCGGCACGGGCGAACCGATCGACGGCCATGTGACCGTCATCAGGCTTGTGAAGAATGCGGAGATGGATTTCGGCGAAAGCCACGTGCCCTTCGGCGATGCCGCCCATATCCGCCTTGGTGGCATCGACATCATCCTGAATTCGACCCGCGCCCAGAGCTTTGACCCAAGCCTGTTTTCCGCCCTCGGCATCGATCCGACCAGCTGCAAAATCCTGCTGATCAAATCGACAAACCATTTCCATGCCGCCTTCTCGAAGATCGCGAAGGAGATCATCTATTGCTCGGCCGGAACGCCCTATCCGAACGACCCGGCCCGAACGGCCTATCGACGCGCCCCGGAAAACATCTGGCCACGGGTGGAAAACCCGCACAACTGACAGAAGGGGTGGCCGAGCCACCCCTTTTTACGTTTCAGAAGAAGATCAGCCGTTGGCTTTTTTCTTCTTGGCCTTCTTCGGCTTCTCGCCGTCAAATTCAGGCTTCTCGAACTTGGGCTTATCAAACTTCGGCTTGTCGAAGGCGGGCTTTTAAAACTTCGGTTTGTCAAACTTCGGTTTGTCAAACCTCGGTTTGTCGAATTTGGGTTTGTCGAACTTCGGCTTGTCAAAAGCAGGCTTGTCGGAGCGCGGGCCGTCAAACTTGGGCTTGTCGAACTTGCCCTTGCCGGGCTTGCCGCCCCAGGGCTTGTCGTCACGCTTTTCGAACGGACGGCTGTCGCTCGCCGCACGCTCGGAGCGCTCCGGGCGATCGCCGTAGCTACGCTTCGGCTTGCCTTCGCCCTTCCAGTCGCTCTTCGGCTTGCGGTCGGCGTAATCGCCGCGCGGAGCGGCCGAGAAGCTCGGGGCGCCATCGAGTTCGCGGATGGTGATGCCCTTTTCGAGCATATTCTTCGGACCCACCGCTTCACTGAAACGCTCCGACCAGTCGCGGGCGATTTCGACGAACGTCTCTTCCTGTTGCATCTTGATCGCGCCGATCTCCTGCTTGGTGATCTTGCCGATGCGGCAAAGCATCGGGATCAGCCAGCGCGGCTCGACATTCTGCTTGCGGCCGGCAGAGAGCGAGAACCAGACGGAATCGCCGAATTCGCTGCGCGGCGCACGCGGGCTGCTTTCGGGGCGGTCACCGCGCGGCTGGCGGTCGCCCGTCGGCTGGAAGGACGGCGTGTCCATCAGGTCTTCCGGAGCGGAACGGTTGGCGCGTGTCATGCGCACCATCGCTGCCGCCACCTTTTCGGCGCCGAACTTTTCGAGCAGCGCCTTGACCAGTGCTTCTTCTTCCTCGCGCGGTGCCTCGGAGAAGGACGGATCGGCCAGCAGGCGCTCGTCATCGCGGGCGCTGACTTCATCGGCGCTCGGCGGCTTGGCCCAGATGGCATTGGTGTTGGCTTCACGCAACAGACGCTCGGCCTTGCGGCGCGAATTCGTCGGCACGATCATCGCGCTGATGCCCTTGTTGCCGGCGCGGCCGGTGCGACCGCTGCGGTGCAGCAGCGTATCGGAATTGGTCGGCAGATCGGCGTGAATGACGAGTTCGAGACCCGGCAGGTCGATGCCACGGGCGGCAACGTCGGTTGCGATGCAGACGCGGGCGCGGCCATCACGCATCGCCTGCAGCGCATGGGTGCGCTCGTTCTGGCTGAGTTCGCCCGACAGCGCCACGACCGAGAAGCCGCGATTGTTGAAGCGGGCCGTCAGGTGATTGACGGCGGCGCGGGTCGAACAGAAGACGATGGCGTTGCGGGCCTCATAGTAGCGCAGCACGTTGATGATGGCGTTTTCCCGGTCGGCCGGCGCGACGGTCAGGGCGCGATATTCGATATCGACATGCTGCTTCTGCTCGGACTGGGTGGTGATGCGCATGGCGTCGCGCTGGTAGCTTTTCGCCAGATTGGCGATGGTGCGCGGAACGGTGGCCGAAAACATCAGCGTGCGACGATCTTCCGGCGCGCTTTCGAGGATGAATTCGAGATCTTCGCGGAAACCGAGATCGAGCATCTCGTCGGCTTCGTCGAGCACGGCGGCCTTCAGCGACGACATATCAAGCGCTTCGCGGCGGATATGGTCGCAGATGCGGCCCGGCGTGCCGACGACGATATGCGCGCCCCGCTCCAGCGCCCGCCGCTCCGAGCGGATATCCATGCCGCCGACGCAGGATGCGACGGTCGCGCCGGTCAGCTCATAGAGCCATTCCAGCTCGCGCTTCACCTGCAGCGCCAGTTCGCGGGTCGGCGCGACGACGAGCGCCAGCGGCGCGCCGGGGCGGCCGAAACGATCGGCACCGTCAAGCAGCGTCGGGGCGAGCGCGAGGCCGAAGGCGACGGTCTTGCCGGAGCCGGTCTGGGCGGAAACGAGCGCGTCGCGGCCTTCGAGTTCGGGCGCAATCACGGCCTGCTGCACCGGGGTCAGGTCGGTATAGCCGCGCTTGTTCAACGCCTCTGCGATCGCCGGAACGACGCCTGCAAATTCTGTCATGTATTTATCTTTCGCAATTCGGACTGCGTGCAAGCCAGTATGGGAGGAAGCAGGGCACAGCTATCCGCAGCCATACGTCATGGCCGATCATGGCGCGCTCATACTGTGTCTTGGGGAGAAAGTACAGAGTGGGAAGAGGTTGGATGACACGGCTTTGGTGACGATTTGGCAGCAGCCACGACATGCATGGGATTTCGGGCAAGCCCAGATCGCTTGCTTCGCGATCTGGGTCTTTGTTTATGTCAAACCGCACGTTACGTTGCGAGCGCTCCTCGCGAGGTCGCCGCGACGCGCATTCTCGCCTGGGCTGAAGGCAGCTAGCGGCAAGCTATAGCGGCCCCTGTCGCGCCACCCAATGTCGCACCTGCGCCAACGGCCCAGAGCTGGCCGGTTCCGGACCCGATCGCAGACCCAGCCGCGCCGCCGATGACCGCGCCGCCGACCGTGCCGACCACGCATCCGGGCGTAGCAGGGCCGCCAGCGGAATTCATATTCGCCGTCTGGCATCCCGCCAATGCAAAGCACGATGCAGCAACGATGACCACAGTGGACCGATGAGACATCTCTTCCTCCTATTGCAAGTTTCGAATTTTGCTGTGTCCTGGAATTTGGACCAAGCATCGACATCGCCAAGGCACCGCTTGGTCGAATAACCCGCAACTCGGAAAACCGGGATTTGGTTCCATATGATCGCTGGCAGAGGGGAAAGACGCGCGCTTCCGCTCACGCCGCCCCTTTCACCGAAAGCAGCCGCAGCGCGTTGATCGTCACCAGTACCGTCGCACCGGTGTCGGCAAGGATCGCCGGCCAGAGGCCGGTGATGCCGATCACCGTCGTCACCAGAAACACGGCCTTCAGGCCAAGCGCGATGACGATATTCTGCAGGATGTTGCGCATCGTCCGGCTGGAAAGATCGACCATCGCTGCCACATCCGACACCCGGCCGTGCAGCACCGCCGCATCCGCCGTCTCGAGCGCGACATCCGTGCCGCCGCCCATGGCGATGCCGCTATCGGCCGCCGCCAGCGCCGGCGCATCGTTGAGGCCGTCGCCGACCTGGGCGACCGTCAGCCCTTGCCCCTTCACTTCGCCGACGATCCGCTGCTTGTCCTGCGGCAGCAGGTCGGCTCTGACCTCGATGCCGAGTTGTTTTCCGATCGCTTGTGCCGTCAGCGCATTGTCGCCGGTCAGCATGATCGTGCGGATGCCCCGCGCGGCAAGCTTTTCAAGGCCGGCTTTGGCGTCGGGACGCGGCTCGTCGCGCATGGCGAGCGCACCGGTGATGACGCCGTCCACGACCAGTACCGATACCGTCTTGCCCTCGCCGTTCAGCGCGGCGATGCGGTCGTTCTGTTCCACCGAAAGCGCCGCTTCGGCCGCCGCCGCTTTCGGTGAAGCGAGCAGCACGTTGCGGCCATCGACCGTTCCGGTCACACCCTTGCCGCCGAGCGCGCGCCCGTCCAGGGCCTGCGGGATATCGACGCCCGCCTCTGCGGCCTTGCCGAGAATGGCTTTCGCGAGCGGATGGCTCGACCCCGTTTCCAGCGCCGCCGCAAGCTTCAGGACATCGGCTTGCGGCAGCGAAAACGCCACGATATCCGTCACCTTCGGCTTGCCCTCGGTCAGCGTCCCCGTCTTGTCGAAAGCGACGGCCGTCACCTTGCCGAGCCCTTCCAGCACCACGCCGCCCTTCAGCAGCAGGCCGCGACGCGCGCCGGCGGCAAGGCTTGCGGCAATCGCCGCCGGTGTCGAGATGACCAGCGCGCAGGGGCAGCCGATCAGCAGGATCGCAAGCGCCTTGTAGACCCACTCGCTCCAGCTGCCGCCGGCAACGAGCGGCGGCAGGATCGCCACCAGCGCGGCAACGATCACCACGCCCGGCGTGTAATAACGAGAGAAACGATCGATGAAACGCTCGGTCGGGGCCTTGCTTTCCTGCGCCTCTTCCACCAGGCGCACGACGCGGGCGATGGTGTTGTCAGAAGCTTCGGCGGTGACCTTGATGCGCAGCGCCGCCTCGCCGTTGACCGTGCCGGCGAAGACCTGCCCGCCGGCCTCCTTGCGCACCGGCGTGCTCTCGCCGGTGACGGGGGATTCGTCGACAGTGCTTTCCCCGGACAGAATGACGCCGTCCGCCGGGATACGATCTCCGGGACGAACGAGGATGACGGCATCGATCGCGAGGCTGTCGGCCGGCACTTCTTTTGTCTGGCTATCCGTTTCCAGAAGCGCCGTCTTCGGCACCAGCGCCGCCAGCGACTGGATGCTCGCCCGCGCCCGGCCGGCGGCGACGCCTTCCAGCAATTCGCCGACCAGGAAGAGAACGACGACAACCGCCGCCTCCTCCGTCGCATTGATGACGACGGCGCCGATGGCGGCGATGGTCATCAGCATCTCGATAGAAAACGGCGTACCCGCCAGCGCCGCCATGACCGCGCGCCGGGCGATCGGCACCAGACCGACCAGCATGGCGAGCGTGAACAGCCACGTTTCCGCACCGGGCACCAGCTTGCCCAGGACATAGGCGACGACGAGCGCCGCGGCGCTGAGAATGGTCAGCCGTCCCTTGGCGGAACTCCACCACGGGCCGGATACGGGCCCGTGATCGTGGCCGTGAAGCCCAGAGAGGCCGGCATCTTCCGCCCCTTGGCTCGGGCGGCCGGCGTGATCGCCGTGGTCGTGGTCATGTTTATGATCGTGACCGCAGCAGGCTCCATGCGCCCCATCGACAACCGGCTTTGCCTCCCTCGGCGCGGGCGCGGTCTTGTAACCAAGGTCGCTCACCTTGCGCGCAACCGTATCGGCAAGCCCGTTCGCCGCCGAATGGCGCACCGTCATCGTGCCTGTCGTCACCGAAACCGAAACGTCCTCGACGCCCTCGACCCGCCGCACGGCGGTATCGATCTTGCTAGCGCAGGAGGCGCAGTCCATGCCCTCGACCCGGAAGCGTGTCTCGACTGTCATAGTTCATCCTTCTCGACTGTTTGCACCAGTCTAGAACCTCTAGCAACTAGAGGGACAAGCCCCTTTTGCGAAGCTTCCGCCTCATCGTCTGCATCGCACTTGGAAACTGCGCTCTTGCTCTCTAAACTCGCCTTGTCCCATGGAGGACAGGCGAGGAGGAACCGGCATTTCCGCATCGATCCGAAAGCTGATGGCGCTTTGCCTTCTTCCGCTGGTGGCCGTCGTGCTGATCTATCAGGGCAGCGTGCTCGCCACGCGCAACTACATGGACGAGGCTTCGCTGCAGGCAAGCTCGGCGCTGAGGCTCGCCGTGTCGGCCTTGAGCGGCCATCTCAGCCGCTACGAGCCTCTGCCCGCCCTGATCGCCGACCACGACGACATCAAGAGCCTGGTGGAAAAGCCTGATGACGCGACCCTGCGGACCGCCGCCAACACCTATCTCAAGGAGATCAACAGCCTTCTCGAATCCTCCGACATCTATGTGATGACCCTGGACGGCGAAACCATCGCCGCGAGCAATTACGACGGTCCCGCAAGCTTCGTCGGCCAGAACTTCAGCTATCGCCCCTATTTCCAGGAGGCGGCCAGGGGGCTGCAATCGCGCTTCTACGCGCTCGGCACCACCTCGCTGAAACGCGGCTATTACTTCGGCTCGCCCATCGAGATCGGCGGAGCGATCCGCGGCGTCATCGTCTTCAAGGTGGATATCGATTCGATCGAAACATCCTGGCAGGGCGGCGAATACAAGATCTTCGTCAGCGACCCCGAAGGCATCATCTTCATGACCGGCAGCCCGGAATGGCTCTATTCCGGCATCCTGCCGCTGAGCCCCGAGCGGCTGGCCCGCACACAGGCGTCCCGCCGTTATGCCGAGGCCGTGCTGAAGCCCCTGCCCTATCGCGAAACCATCGAGGACGGGCACAGGCTCTTCACCATCTCCTCGCCCGAGGGCAGCCGCGAATACATGGCCCTGTCGCAATATGTGCCCGATGCCGACTGGACGGTGAACGTGCTGATGGAGACGGCTTCAGTGCGCAGCCAGGCGCGCACGGTGCTGATCGCCGTCGTCCTGTTCTTCTGCCTCGTCGGACTTGGGCTGGCCATTGCCGCGCAGCGCCGGGCGCGCGCCGAAGAGCGGCTGCGCATGCAGGTCGAGGCCCGCAACGAACTGGAACACCGCGTCGAGGAGCGCACGGCCGATCTTGCCCGCGTCAACCAACGCATCGAGCTGGAAATCGCCGAACGGCGGCTGACGGAACAGGAACTGCGCAAGACGCAGGCCGATCTCATTCAGGCCGGAAAACTCGCCG
>JAVBSF010000248.1:0-6288 GCA_031556925.1 Pararhizobium sp. | reverse complement strand
AGGCGATGCGGTCGCGGTGGTTGGGGTCCATGTTCGCCTGGATCTTGAAGACGAAGGCGGTCATGCGGTCTTCGGCGGCATGCACGGTGCGCACATCCGCCACCTGGTCGCGCGGCGGCGGCGCGAAGGCGCCGAGCGCGTTGATCAGGTCGCGAACACCGAAATTCCGGAGCGCCGAGCCGAAGAACACCGGCGTCATATGGCCTTCGAGGAAGGCTTGCCGATCGAACGGGCGGCAGGCTTCCATCGCCAGTTCCGTCTCGTCGATAAAAGCCTGGCGCTCGTTTTCCGGCAACCGGTCGGCCACCGCCTGCGGGCCGTTGACCTTGGTCGGCACGACTTCGGTGTCCGAGCCGCGCACGGTGTTGTCGGCCAGGTGATAGGAGCCGCAGAAAGTTTTCGAGCGGCCGATCGGCCAGGTCACCGGCGCGGTGTCCAGCGCCAGCTTTTCCTCGACTTCATCGAGGATTTCGAAGGGATCGCGGCTTTCGCGATCCATCTTGTTGATGAAGGTGATGATCGGGATATCGCGCATGCGGCAGACTTCGAAAAGCTTCAGCGTGCGCGGCTCGATGCCCTTGGCGGCATCGATGACCATGACGGCTGCGTCGACCGCCGTCAGCGTGCGATAGGTGTCGTCGGCGAAGTCTTCGTGGCCGGGCGTATCGAGAATATTGAAGACATTGCCGTCATATTCGAAGGTCATGACGGAGGTCACGACCGAGATGCCGCGCTCGCGCTCGATCTTCATCCAGTCGGATCGGGTCTGGATGCGATCCTTCTTGGCCTTGACCTCACCGGCAAGCTGGATGGCGCCGCCGAACAGCAGGAGCTTTTCGGTGAGCGTGGTTTTACCTGCGTCCGGGTGTGCGATGATCGCGAATGTACGGCGGCGGGAAACCGCCTCTGCGAGGCTTTCGGCCATATCATGAATCCTGTGGAATTGCGGGCTATCTAGCCATTCCGGGCCGCGATTGCAATTGACCTCACGTCTTCGAGGGCAAAGTAATGCCTGATGACCTTGCACACGGAAACCCGCCCGCCCCTGAAACTCGTCCGCCTCGCCCATGGCGAGGGCCTCGATCTGCCATCCTACGAGACATCAGGTGCGGCCGGCATGGACCTGCGTGCGGCTGTGGATACGCCGATGATCTTGCAGCCCGGCGAGCGGGCGCTTGTGCCGACCGGCTTCATCTTCGAAATCCCGGCCGGCTATGAAGCGCAGATCCGCCCGCGCTCCGGCCTTGCCTTCAAGAACGGCATCACCTGCCTCAACAGCCCCGGCACCATCGACAGCGATTATCGCGGCGAGGTGAAGGCGCTGCTGATCAATCATGGCGCGGAGCCCTTCGTCATCGAGCGTGGCATGCGCATCGCCCAGATGGTGATTGCCCCGGTCACGCAGGTGACGGTGTTTGAGGCCAGCGAAACGACGGACACCCTGCGCGGCACCGGCGGATTCGGCTCCACCGGCGTCTGATGCCGGACGGGCTGATCTACCGGCGGGACTATTTCGGCGATCCCGAAGCCTGGCGGGCTCTGGTCGATCTGTTGCAAGACACGTTCGGTATCGATGTCGGTCAGCTCGGCCGGCTGGGTGGGCCCGATCCGACGAGCCGCGCTTTCGGCTATTTCGACGAGGCCGGCCGCTGCGTCGCCAATTTCAGCCTGTTTTCCATGCCGCTTATCATTGGCGGGCAATCCGTGCGCGGGGTTGGATATCAATCTGGAGCCGTGCGGCCGGAATGGCGCGGTCGCGGTCTGTATCGCGATCTGATGCAGCGGGCCTTTACGGAGGCGAAAGCGGACGGTTGCGAACTTGAACTGCTGCTGACCGACAAGCCGGCGCTGTATGAGGCCTATGGTTTTCGGTCGGTGACGGAATATGATTTCAAGGGGCAAGCTCCCGCCCCGGATCGCAGCGTCAATGCTGGTCGCCTGCTCGATCTCGACAGTGCCGACGATGTCGCGATCGTCGGTCGGGTTTTGAAACGACGTAGTCCCGTATCGCAGGCATTTGCTGTGGCGGTCCAGAGGGAGATGTTCCTGATCAACGCCGTTTTCGATCCTGAAATCCGCTTGAGCTACAACCCTTCGCTCGACCTTGTCGTCGCGTGGCAGGAGGATGACACGGGCGTCTCGATCCTCGATCTCGTTGCCGACGAGATGCCTTCGCTCCCGCAAGTCCTCGCGGTGATGGGCGTTGCGGCCAGCGAGATAACAGTCTGCTTTCCGCCGGATCGGCTGGATTGGGCTGGCGAGCCGGTGGAGCGGCAAACCTATGCCGGCCTGATGGTGCGAGGCGACATGCCGTTGCCGGCGCGGCTCTCCTTGTCGCCGATGGCGGGGTTTTGAGGGTTTCAGGATCGTTGTCTGTGACCAACCCGAACTCCGCATTTAGAGCATGTCCAGGAAAAGTGCGAAGCGGGTTTCCGTGCGGAAATGCGTAAAAAATCGTCAGAATGTTTTCGCGCATGTCTTTTCGCAAAACCGCTGCACACTTTTGCGAGACTTGCTCTAGGACAGCAAAGGCGGCAAGCGGCGTTTGATCGGGCTCGATTTGACGATCGAGGTGTTGGTCTGGGCTTTCTCGGCGATGCGGTCGAGGATGGTGTCCAGCTGCTCCATGTTCTTGACCAGCAGCTTGGCGATAAAGCAGTCATCGCCGGTCACCTTGTCGCATTCGACGAATTCCGGCGTTTCCACGATCAGCTTTTCAACGATGTGCAGCATGCCCGGCATCGGCCGAACGCGCACCAACGCCTGCAGCGTGTAACCCAGCGCGGCGGGATCGACATCCACCGTATAGCCGGTGATCACGCCGCGCTCGTCGAGCTTGCGCAGGCGCTCGGCCGTGCTGGGCGAGGACAGCCCCACTTCCGCCGCCAGCTCTTTCAGCGAGATGCGGGCGTTAACGGAAAGGATGTCGAGAAGCTTGCGGTCAAGATCGTCCAGCATCAGATCTCCGGAAGGTCATATTGATAAAGTGCCTTATAATGAAAGTTCGTTTCAGAATTTCACCTTTCTCTATCCCTGTAAATAACGTTTTGCTCCCCTTATGATGTCTTCAACGTCAGAGAGGATGGAACCATGGCGAACGAGCGGCGCGGGCAATTTGAAATGATAGCGGCAATGCTGATCTCGGGGACGATCGGCTGGTTTGTGGTGATATCGGGATTGCCGGTGACCGATATCGTCTTCTGGCGCTGCGCGATCGGCGCCGTGGTGCTGGCGCTGGTCTGTTGGCGGCTCGGGCTGTTTCGCAAGGGGGCGCTCACAAGGCGCACGTTTGCCATCGCGGTTGCAGGGGGCGTGGCCATCGTTCTCAACTGGCTGCTGCTTTTTTCGTCTTACAGCCATGCCTCCATCTCCATCGCCACCATGGTCTACAACACCCAGCCCTTCATGCTGCTGACGCTCGGTGCGCTTTTCCTCGGCGAGAAGGTGACGGGCGAAAAGCTGTTCTGGCTCGGCCTTTCCTTTCTCGGCATGCTGGCCATTGTGGAGGGCAAGAGCGGGGGCGGGGATGATTATATTTTCGGGATACTGCTCGCGTTGGGAGCGGCTTTCTTCTATGCGCTCGCAGCCCTTGCCGCGAAGAAGCTCACAGGCACGCCGCCGCATCTGATAGCGCTGATTCAGGTGATCACGGGCACCGCCATGCTGGCGCCGCTTGCCAATCTGACGGAACTTCCGGCCTCGGCGGCGGTCTGGTCCAATCTGCTGCTGCTCGGCGGCGTTCATACCGGACTGATGTATGTGCTGCTGTATGGCGCGATCCAGAAGCTGCCGACCCATCTCACCGGGGCCTTGTCGTTTCTCTATCCTGTGGTGGCGATCCTTGTCGATCGCTTCGCCCTTGGTCATCAGCTCCAGCCGGTGCAGATGGTCGGGTCAGTGGTGATCCTGCTTGCGGCGGCAGGCGTCACGCTTGGTTGGCAGCCGGTCCGGATTCTTCGTCGCCAGCGGGCGGCTTAAGCGGCGATCTCCCTCTTCTCCCCAGCGGGGAGAAGTGCCGAGCGTATGCGAGGCGATGAGGGGGCTTTGCCGCACATTCAAAGCCAGCCGCCCCCTCATCCGGCGCTGCGCACCACCTTCTCCCCGTTGGGGAGAAGAGGGAGCAAGCTGCGGCTTACGCCGCTGTAAACCTTCCCCGCCCGGTGGAGAGGAAGACCGTGTAAGCGTTATTTCGCCTGCCGGGTGGTTTCGAACAGGAACCAGGTACGGCGCTCGGCTTCGTCGATCCAGTTCTCGAGCAGGCTCGCGGTGGCGACGTCGCCGTGCTCGTCGCAGAGATCATGGGTTTCGCGCAGCAGCGAGACGAGATGCTTGTTGTCCTCGCAAAGCTCGGCCAGCATGTCCTCCGGCGTCACATAATCCGCGTCGTTATCCGGGATGCGCTGCAGGCGCGCGGCATGGCCGAGCGAGCGCAGCGTCGTGCCGCCGATCTTGCGGGCGCGTTCGGCGAGATCGTCGGTGGTGGCGAAAATCTGTTCGGACTGTTCGTCGAGCAGCAGGTGGTAATCCCGGAAGTGCGGCCCGGACATGTGCCAGTGAAAATTCTTCGTCTTCAGATAAAGTGCGAACATATCGGCCAGCAGCGTCGTCAGGGCCGCGGAAATATCGGTGATGGCGTTTGAGGCGAGGTCGGACGGGGTGGCGAGCGGTGCGCGGCGGCGTTTTTCGGCAGATGTCGGGGACATGATTTTCTCCTTGCGATACAAACAGGAAGCGAAGGTGTGAAAACTGAAAAAGCAATCGAAAGATGTCTGAGCCGAACGGGGCTGTCTTGTCTTATATAGCGCCTGTTGCAGTTTTTTCTCAGGCTCCGACAAAGTTTTTTCAAGCATATATATCCTTTGCCAAAGCACGGAATTGCGGGCTTTCGCGTGTTCTGGGCATCGCCGCAATCCCTTGACGCCTCGCTTGAAAGCCCCGCCGGGAAAGCGTAAAAGCCGGCAAGACAAACCGGAGCGAAACACCATGACCCTGGGCGTCCTGCTGGCCTATTGCAGCGCACTTTTCATTGCCGCGGCCATTCCCGGTCCGGGCATGACGGCGATTGTGGCTCGCGCGCTCGGTTCCGGCTTTCGCGAGACCTTTTTCATGGGGCTCGGGCTCGTGCTCGGCGATCTCGTCTATCTGACGGCGGTCATTCTCGGACTTGCCTTCGTGGCGCAGACCTTCACCACAGCCTTCATGGTGATCAAGGTTCTGGGCGCGCTCTATCTCGTCTATATCGCCTATAAGCTCTGGACCGCCGGGCTCTTGCCGCAGGAAATCAAGGCGAGGAAGAGCGGCGGCATGGGCATGTCCTTCCTGTCCGGCCTCTTCGTGACGCTCGGCAACCCGAAGACCATGCTGTTTTATGTCGCTCTCGTGCCGACGCTGATCGATCTCAACGCGATCGGGCTCGACAGCTATCTGATGCTGGTGGGGGCGACGTTCGTCGTTCTGATGGCGGTGCTGATCCCTTACATCCTGCTGGCCTCGAGGGCGCGCGCGCTCCTGAAGGAGCCGAAGGCGCTGCGCTCTCTGAACCGCATTGCGGCCGGCATTCTGGGCTCGACCGCCGTTTATATCGCCACCCGCGCGGCCTGAGAAAAACATTCGCGCCATGGCGCATCGGCGAGCGGTATTTTTCCTAAGGGTCGAGGGTTGCGGCCTCACCGCGCCCTCGTCTTTGCCGCCTGGCGATCCTATCTTTGACCGACAACAATATGGGAGACGAGCATGTCCGATCAGCGCAAGCCCGGCCGCGGCCGCATCTATTCCTCGATCACCGAAACGATCGGCGACACGCCGATCGTGCGGCTCGACAAGCTGGCGAAAGAGAAGGGAGTGAAGGCCAATCTTCTAGCAAAGCTCGAATTCTTCAACCCCATCGCCTCGGTGAAGGATCGTATCGGCGTGGCGATGATCGAGACGCTGGAAGCGCAAGGCAAGATCACGCCCGGCAAGACGACACTGGTGGAGCCGACGTCGGGTAACACGGGCATCGCGCTCGCGTTTGCCGCCGCCGCCAAGGGCTACAAGCTGATCCTGACCATGCCGGAAACCATGTCGATCGAGCGGCGCAAGATGCTGGCGCTGCTGGGCGCCGAACTGGTGCTCACCGAGGGTGCCAAGGGCATGAAGGGCGCCATCGCCAAGGCCGACGAACTCGCCGCCTCGACGCCGGGCGCCGTCATCCCGCAGCAGTTCGAGAACCCGGCCAACCCGGAGATCCATCGCCGCACGACGGCGGAGGAGATCTGGAACGACACGCGCGGCGAGATCGACATCTTC
>JAVBSF010000141.1:0-4256 GCA_031556925.1 Pararhizobium sp. | reverse complement strand
GCTGAGAAGAAACGATGCAACAAAACCGATGGTAGCAAGCTGCAGACAATAACGTGCGACCACCGTGTCAATCGGCGCGACGAGAGGATAGGACAGCAGCGACTTATTGGCTTTGACTGCTCCCGCCACGTAAGAGGCCATGCCGTGGTAGAACTGGTAGCCGAGATACCCCGTGGCGAAAAACAGCGGTAGGCTCTTTCCAATCGCCGGCGTTCTGGAGATCGCGGAGAAAAGGGCCGTCATAAGGATGACATGGCTCGTAGGCTCAAGAACTGCCCAGACGTAGCCACCCGGCTTTCGACCGAATCGGGCCGACATCTCGCGAATGACCAGCGCCGAGGTGACGCGCATATGCGTTTTCATAAAGCTCATGCAACAAATCTCGAGATTGCAGTTTAGAAAGCTTCGCAAAAGACGAAGCCCCGTCTCTCTCAGTTTATGTCCACAGACTCGGCCGGGAAACGGCCGCCTTGGTCACAAATAAAATACCGAAGGCGTCGTCAAGCCTATTTTCCACCCATAAGAACGCGATGGCCGGCGCAACTCTTGCCAATTCGCGGTCATTGCCGCTAAAGCATGGTGGAATTGGGGCCTGAAGGGCCGCCTCGTCAGACAATATTTCTTAAAAGCCGGAGCCACCGCATGTCTCTTCCCGACAAAGCCTTCCCTGTATCGTGGGATCAGTTTCATCGCGATGCCCGCGCGCTCGCCTGGCGTCTCGCAGACAATGGCCGCGAATGGAAGGCCATCGTCTGCATTACCCGCGGCGGTCTGGTGCCGGCCGCGATCGTCTGCCGCGAATTGAACATCCGGATGATCGAGACCGTCTGCGTCGCCTCCTATCACACCTATGACGCGCAAGGCGAAATGTACGTTCTCAAGGGTATCGCCGAGGAGCTGAAGGCCGATGGTGGCGAAAGTATCCTGATCATCGACGACCTGACCGATACCGGCAAGACCGCCGCCGTCGTCCGCGCCATGCTGCCGAAGGCGCATTTCGCCGCCGTCTACGCGAAACCGAAAGGCCGCCCCCAGGTCGATACCTTCGTCACCGAAGTCAGCCAGGATACCTGGATCTATTTCCCCTGGGACATGGGCTTTACCTATCAGGAGCCGATCGCCAAGGGGACGCGGGGCTGACGTCCCGCCACATCATCTGACGTTCGGGGGCGATGCGGTCGAACGGTGCGCTTTCCCGGTCGGATAGCCTGTCGTTTTTACACCGGTTTCAGCGTAAGCTCGCCCCAGAGCCCGTCCGGTTCAGCCTGGACCCGGCAGACGCTGGATTTCGCTGTTTTCGTTTACCTTTGTGGGAACCTGATCTCCATTTGCCTGATGGGCTCCAAAACGCGATGAGAGGATCGCATCTATGATCCGGGGCACCCTGACCGCCTGCATCGCCGGCCTGCTCGCCGGCCTGACGCCTGCCTCGTCCGCCGCCAACGAACTGCATGTGGCGGTGGTGACAAGCTATATCGACGAAAACGTCCGCGGCTGGATTCACGATCCGCAAATCGTGGAGGTGCTGAAAAACAGCAATGCCTACCACCAATATCTAACGCCCAAGGATATTGACGCTCTCGATGTCCGCTGGCGCTCGGAATTCCGCGGGCAATCCAAACCGCTGATATTTTCGATTCTCAACAATTCGCTCTCGGTGTTTCTGCGCGACAAGCAAAGGGAGGCGGACGGTATCATCACGGAAATCCTGGTGATGGACGCCAAGGGTCTGGCGATCGGCGAAAGCGAGATCACCTCCGACTACTGGCAGGGCGACGAGCTCAAGTGGCAGAACACCTACCTCGCAGGGCCAAATATCACCTTCGTCGATCGCGTCGAAAAAGACGCCTCCACCCAGATGCTGCAGGTGCAGGCCAGCATGACGGTCTCCGATCCGGAAACCGGCCAGCCGATCGGCGCCATCACGGTCGGCATCAACCTCGACGCGCTGTGACATCGGCGCGTTTTCTCGCGGCCGGAGAATCACCTTTTCCCCAGCTCACAGATTTTCGTCCCTGGCTATTGCGGGAGATCGTGATCGACGGATTATCCGGGTTTTCATCATTCATTTTTTGGGTTTCGGTTAACGCATTCGTTGAGCGGCGTGAAGCTTTCCCCGGAAGCACCTGATTTTACTGGATTCGTAAACCATCCCCGTTTTCCACAGCCGCCAGACACAAGATATAGCGTATAAAATTCCGTCACAAACCACCTCTTGACGATGGAGGGTGAGTCACGGTTAATGGTTTTCACGTTGCGGCGGCGACGGGACCGGAAAGTAACGAGGCCGGTTCTTTTCACGAAAGATTGTCAGCACATGCGCCATTGCGTGGATGATCCGCCGGTGGCGTCGGTAATTTTTTGTGATCGCCAACACACCTGCAACCGGCGAAAAAAGCTGGCGTAAAGAAGTTGTTGATACTATATTTAGTATTTGCAGCCAAAATCAGCACAAGATAAAGGGTCTCCCCGAGAGGGTTTCCCGAAAAGATGGAAACGGAAGCTGGCTGCGCAACAGGATGTGCGGCCGGACGGGACTTATTGTGCCGGGCGCTTTCCCGGTTGCGGCAACAAAGGACAAGGGACAGATGAAGATCGAACGTCGTTTCACCAAGCCCGGCCAATCGGCCTATGCGGAAATCGAATTCCGCAAGGCGGTCAGCGAAATCAAGAACCCGGACGGTTCCATCGTCTTCCGGCTCGCGGATATCGATGTGCCGGCGCAGTTCTCCCAGGTTGCCGCCGACATCCTTGCACAGAAGTATTTCCGCAAGGCAGGCGTTCCGAAGAAGCTGAAGAAGGTCGAGGAAAACTCCGTTCCCTCGTGGCTGTGGCGCTCCGAAGCCGACCTCGCCGCGATGAAGGATCTCCCCAAGGAAGAACAGTACGGCTCCGAAACGGATGCCCGCCAGGTTTTCGATCGTCTGGCAGGCACCTGGACTTATTGGGGCTGGAAGGGCGGCTATTTCGCTTCCGAGGATGACGCGCTCGCCTTCCGCGACGAGCTTGCCTACATGCTCGCCACCCAGCGCGTCGCCCCGAACTCGCCGCAGTGGTTCAACACCGGCCTGCACTGGGCCTATGGCATCGATGGCCCCGGCCAGGGCCATTTCTATGTCGATCCCTTCACCGGCAAGCTGGTCAAGTCCAAGTCGGCCTATGAGCATCCGCAGCCGCATGCCTGCTTCATCCAGTCCGTCGGCGACGATCTCGTCAATGAAGGCGGCATCATGGACCTGTGGGTGCGCGAAGCACGCCTGTTCAAGTACGGCTCCGGCACAGGCTCCAACTTCTCCTATCTGCGTGGCGAAGGCGAAAAGCTTTCGGGCGGCGGCAAGTCCTCCGGCCTGATGTCCTTCCTCAAGATCGGCGACCGCGCTGCCGGCGCCATCAAGTCGGGCGGCACCACCCGCCGCGCCGCCAAGATGGTCGTCGTCGATATCGATCACCCGGATATCGAGGAATACATCAACTGGAAGGTCAAGGAAGAGCAGAAGGTTGCCGCCCTCGTCACCGGCTCGAAGATCGTCGCCAAGCACCTGAAGGCGATCATGAAGGCCTGCGTCAATTGCTCTGGTGATAACGACGCCTGCTTCGACCCAAACGAAAACCCTGCCCTGAAGCGCGAAATCCGCGCCGCCAAGAAGGACCAGGTTTCGGAAAACTACATCCAGCGCGTCATACAGTTCGCCAAGCAGGGCTACAAGGACATCGAGTTCAAGACCTATGACACGGACTGGGATTCGGAAGCCTATCTCACCGTTTCGGGCCAGAACTCCAACAACTCCGTCACGCTGAAGGACGACTTCCTGCGCGCCGTCGAAGCCGATGGCGACTGGAACCTCACCGCCCGCAAGGACGGCCGGGTCATGAAGACCCTGAAGGCCCGCGACCTCTGGGAGAGCATCTCCTACGCCGCCTGGGCATCGGCCGATCCGGGCCTGCACTACAACACGACGATGAACGACTGGCACACCTGCCCGGCTGCCGGCCCGATCCGCGCATCCAACCCGTGCTCGGAATACATGTTCCTCGACGACACCGCCTGCAACCTTGCCTCGCTGAACCTGCTTCAGTTCAAGGACGCGGCCACCAAGAACATCAACATCGCAGACTACGAGCATGCCGTCCGCCTCTGGACGCTGGTTCTCGAAATCTCCGTCATGATGGCGCAGTTCCCGTCGAAGGAAATCGCCGAACTCTCCTACGAGTACCGCACGCTCGGCCTCGGCTACGCCAATATCGGCGGCCTGCTG
>JAVBSF010000276.1:0-7647 GCA_031556925.1 Pararhizobium sp. | reverse complement strand
GCGCTGCGGATTCCTCATCGAGCACGGGAGTGAGCTCCTCATCCACGAAGCCGATGAAAGTAGTGTAGCTCCACCAGCCGAGATCCACCTTGTATTCCGCGTGGACACGCACGAGATGAGCCGGCAATCCGGTTTCCTCTTCGGTCTCTCGAAGAGCGCCGGCAAGGGCGGTTTCATCACCGTTGATAGCACCGCCGGGGATCCCCCAAGTGCCACCCTGAGCCGTCCAGAGAGCACGCTCCTGGAGCAGAACTCGCTGTGTGGTCGGGTTGAAAATGAAAGCGCCAGCTGCTCCATAGAGACCCCAGCGCATTTCACCGGCGGGGCCCTCAAGCCAGCCGTCGCCGCTAGGCTTCTGAGTGGTGGAGTCGATTGAAGTAGACAAGAGTTCTCCTCGGTTCAATAATTATTCTAAACCGCGAGCTTGGAAAATGCAATAGGTGCAATAGCTCTATTGATGCATGGTAAGCAGGAAAGCGTGGTTTTCTTCGAAAATATCATTAGAAAACGCTTTAGATTTTAAGGAGAAATGAGATGGCAAGGTTTCACATCAATCCTGAGACAGGTAACCCAGGAAGCTGCTCCGCCAGGGAGGGCAATTGCCCTTTCGGCAGCGATGACGAGCATTACACTTCGGAGGTTGCAGCTCGACAGGCCTATGAGAAGCAAATGGACTCGGAAAGCTTCTCAACTTTTAGGGATAAAAATTCCGTGAAATCCATGAAAGCAATCGCTCAGGAGCTCATCGACACTACGCTGGCGCGCCACGAGGCTCTCGTTGCTCGAAGAGCAACAGCTCCAGGTACACCAGAACGCAAAGAGGCTAGCCAAAAGGTTGCGGAAACAAGAGCAGCTAATGAGAATGCTATAGCTAAAACAACTGCTCTCGGACTTACCCCTAAAAGTTTCATCTATGGAGTAGACCACACTGGGGCTATTTTCAATAAGGCTCAGCTTCACAGGATTCGTATGTATCCCGAGGAGGATTACTCCCGCTTAGCAGGGGTAGAGGTAAGCGCGGACTCACCTCTTCCTATGCCCGGAGATGACTGGATTTCTCGCAGAGAAATCGCTTGGGAAAAGGGTTTAGCCAAGCTGAAGGCAGCCGAATTTTCCACACCGGCCGCTAAGCGGAGAGCTCAGGACACGTTGATTCGCAATGTCATTAAAGAGCTGCCAGATAAGCAAGCAGCAGGTAAACTTAGCGAAGTCGCTAAGCTCAACGAGTTCACGGCTATTCGAGTTTATCAAGTCACTCCAGGTGTAGCTGAGGTGGCCGAAATCCGAGCTAAAGCGGGGGTTAGCCAGCAAAATGGAGCTGTTTTCGCAGAGCGCGCTCTTGCTCGCGCCTCCAAATTCATCGAAAAGGTCTGGGAAGTTTAATCAGGTGTCCGATATGAGCCTCCATGGGATTAGCTAGACCTTATCAAGAAGAGTCGATGAGCTCACTTCATGAGCTGCTGGAGTCACTGAAGTCCACCACAAGAGAGCTGTATAGAGCTCAAGTAATCTTGAGAAAAATGGGCTACGCGAAAGCGGTTGCGCGGCCAGACTTCGATCAAATCGAGAAGCAGCTGTCAGCTGTTTTATTACCACTACTCGCGGAGTTAACAGCTCGAGAGCGAAACCAGGCTAACCGAGAACTGCTTTACGAAGAGTGGGGACTGCACGATCTCTTCATAGGTTTCGAAAGCTTAGATTTAGAGGAGATAACTCGAGAGTGGGATGAGCGCCGGCGCAGGTTTGCCGCGGCTAAAGAGGGCCATTAAAAGCTGTCTGGATCCCTGGGGTAAGTTGCTATGAGGCCAGCTGCTAGCTCCAACACCAGCAAATCCTTGCGCTTATCCACTTCCAGCAGCTTCTCATAGGGAACGTTTTGCGAAGCGGGTGCACTTTCACCGTTGCGCTCTAGCCAGGAGCGATGAATAGAGCTAGCCAGCTCTACTCTTGACCAGCCGTTAGCAACTCCCAGATTAATAGAGTTGAGAGCGCCGGCGGCGGATAGCAGGTTCTCTAGTCGCCAATCTGCCGGAAGTTGAGAAAAGCTCAGGGAGGCTAGGTCTACCTCGCTGAGGTCTCCTGGTCGCTTTAAGGTTGGAGCGTAATTGCGTTCTTCACGCCACGCCTCATGGATAAGCTCGGCTAACCTCTCCGCAAAAACTGTTCGGTCGCTTAAAGCCGCCTGGAGTTGACTGTAGGTAAACTGATTTTCGAAAGGCGATTCGGCGATGTAGCAAGCCCTTGAGCCACCGATGAGCAACGTGGAGAGATTAATTTCAGGACTGTAGCTTGCTCCCGAAAATGCTCGCGAGATACTTTTAGCTCCCCTGTCGCTGCTCTTGTACAGATAGGTCCGATCACCTGACTCATGATGAAGAGTTATCAGGATAGCGTCTGGCTCTAGCTCGGCGAAATTCGCTTCAGTCAAGCGAGTACCAGGAATTGACACTTTAGCTTCATCCATTAGCTCTTTAGCCGAGCGGCGCTCAAGCGGTGAATACCAGGGAGCGATGAAGCTTTCAGCAGCTTGAAGCGATGTGTAATGCTCCTCCAGGGGCGCCACATTGCAGTGAAACTCAGCTTCGCACTCTGACGCTTTACCGCTTCGGGGATCCACGTGGTATTTAGTCATTTTTGGCTGCTATCTTTAGCGCTCGATTTGAGCAGCACTTTCCCAATCACAGGAAAGCCCACCCTTCCTAGTTCCAGTAGCCCAAATGCAGAGCACTGTGCGACCATCGGGAAGCTCTTGTTCGAATACTGTTGTATCTGGAGTGTAGTTGCTGTTCACTGGAGCCTGAGCGGTTCCTGATTCATCCTTCTCGGGTGTCTCATAGGCCGAAGCGCAGCCAGTGAGTCCAGCAATCAAGGCAACCGAAACGGTTAGTCCTGCAACGATCTTCTTCATGAGTTCCTCTTTTCTTCTTGAGCGAGCATTTAAGACCACTCTTCGATTCGTTTAACTAGCCGGCGATTAAGCTCATCCGCTGTTTCGCTAAGGAAACCCGGGAAACGCTCGAAGCCGTAAGCGAGCTCATCTTGAGCCTCATCCGGGTGGCTTGAAAGCCAGTCGTCGGCTGTAGTGTCAGCCTGAAGCGCTCTACCGGTGACGGATTCCACGGTAACTAGGAATGGCTGAGTGAAATAGCTGTTTTCCGGATTTGGTACCTCATAGGACTCTGGGAGCGCGTCAGCCCAAGCGATGTTATCCGTGTAAAACTGCAGCCAGGGAAAATCTACTCTCTCGAAACCCTCGTTCCACATGGTGGTATCCAGAGTAATTGTCACTCGCTTCAACGGGTTAGTTGCGGAAAGCAGCCTACCAATAGCCCAACGAAGATCAGCTCCCCAAGCTGTGGAAGGGATATTCAATTCTCCGCCAGCTTCATCAATCCATTTGCTAAGAAATCGTCTAGCCTGGCGGTCAAGAAGCTCGTTCTCTTCGAGCGAGAGCGCTGGTGCTGAAAGCAGAGGCGCGTAAATGGGGTCCTCTTCGCTATACCACTCTCGCTGAGAGTCTTCGCTGGGGAGCTCCTCCAGAATATCTTCATCGACCACGAGCCACCTCGATTTTCTTAGGGATTGCAATTTGTGAAACCGAAGCCGCGTGATAGGCCAGATTAGCTACCCAAAAAACCAGCGCAAAAGCGAAGATATAGGCGAAGCCAGGCGTTGCGTAGGGAGAGTAAAGCTGAGCTACGAGATGGAGCGTAGACGAAAAGACCCAAAGAGCAGAGAGAGCCAGCGCGTACTTCGTCCAGCTGCCCGCAAGCTTGAGTCGCTGAAAATAAGAATTAGCCATGGAAATATGATACACCTAAATTGACCGGTATGGTTCTTTTCAGGCAATAAAAACCCCGCGAGAGCATTATTTTCAAAGAACTCTCGCAGGGTTTTATGGAAATTTGAACTTCAGGCGAAATGACGCTCGATTGAGGCAGCTGTCATGGTGTAATTGCCAGCGAGCCACTCATTCTGAGAATCGGTCTTGCGAACGAACCAAAGCTCATCCTCTTCATCCTCCGGCTCCTGGATACCGATTACAAGAGCCGGCTTCGACTTTCCGCGAATCGTAAGCTGGGGAAGATAATCATCTTCATCCAGCTCGTAGGTGACCTCAAGTCGGAGAGAGTCAGCATAGGCTCCGAGGTCCTCGATTTCAGAGTACTCACCGAGGGCCACTGCGAGACGGGTTTCGTAAGTCATGGTTCAATCGTACACCATTATTGACTTGAAATGTGAAAAGGCGTCTTACCAATTAATTCTGGTGAGACACCTCTTCAGATTTTCCTCAAATCCAATAAGATGCAGCGTAGGCAGGTGGATCCACCACAACAGCTTCAAAATGGTTTCCATCGCCATTGTAATAGTGGCCCGTGTAGCCCGAGAGAGTCTCTGAGAAATACTCGTAATAGCCAAGAGTGCTAGCATTGACAATCTCGCTAGCCGTTGCGTCTCGATAGCTGAAATCAGTGCCGCCGTCAGCTGCGTGCTGGCTTCCATTCACGTCATCGTTAGTGTCAGTCGGCGTAAGCACCTTAGTGTAGGGGCCGACATAGCCATCAGCATCATTCATAAGCTGAAGAAAAGCTTGCTTCACGCTAAGTGGCACATCGCGGTCGAAAAGTACATCCTGAATATCCATGGAACAATAGTATCACACGGGAGGCGAACGTAGAGTTAGTCTAAGCGATCACCTTTACGAATCTTTGTGAGTATTGAGACACTGAAGAGAGACAGCACATCTCGCAGTTTCTCATCATCAAACTCTTGAGCGAGAATAGCGAATTGGGCCAGCGCACCGAAGGCCGCGAGGTCCGCTTGGTTATCATCATCGAACTCAGCAACCTCTTTGAACGCTGTCCAAAGCTGATCGAATGGGGCTTTTACCTCATCGGGTGCGCTCGTGTAATCCTTGATCTGCTCTCGAAGCTCGCTGCGAAACTGCTGCGTAAGTTCAATTTGCTTGGGAGTAATTGCCATGGGAAGCCTTCCTGTGTCATAGGGACTATCGTCATTGATATATCTCTCTGAAAAAGGGGAAATATATGACAGGTGCGGTTTTAGGGTTCGTGGGCAGCATGATATCCTTCATACTCTGGATGCCTCAAGCTAAAAAGGTTTGGAATGTTCGCAAGGATCCTCACGCCCTAAAGGGAGTGAGCATAGCTACTCAAGTACTCGTAATAATTAATGCACTGGTGTGGTTTGCCTACGCTTTCGTACTCAACGAGTTCTGGGTTGGAGCCGCCGGCTTCATTAACCTACCCCTTGCTATTTTGACTATCCTGCTCATAGCCAAAGCGAACAAGCTCCCTACGGAGGAAATCACTCATTGCCCCAGTTGCGGTTTTCACTCTCTAGAGCCTCACATGTTTTTCGTAACGACTCCGCCTGGTTGGGGCTCAGTCTATCCCTGCCCGCAAAACAGCAGCTCTAATCTTCCGCCCGGAGTTGGAGTTTTTCAGGAAAATGTTCCAGAATTAAGAAAAGCACTTAGGCCGATTTTCGATTAAATAGTACGCCAGTTAGTAAGGCCAAATCTGTCCTCGTGGCGAAGATTCCACTTGCTGTCAATCCAATTAGCGGCAGCGTTTATCCCCAAAGAAGTCAATAGAGCAGATGTTGCGCCACCTACGGCTCCGGCTCCAGCGGATATAGCGACAGCCTCTATAGCTTGACCAGTGGGATTTACCGCTTCCGCGTGAACACTGCCATCGGAATAAAGATGAAGTGGAATTTGAGTTCCATTCTTTAAAAGCTGAGGATCCTCCACACGGTACTCGAAAACTCCATTGGGCCCAGAGACTTGATAGACAGCATCCGTGTCCATGTGGCCACCCTTACCCATGATACCCACTATATGCCTTTGATTCTCCCCCGAGTTTATTGTTCCCGTGAATGGTTGACTAGTCATCCCCTGGAAGTGGCCCTTAATCATTTTGTGAACAGTTACACCCACCGCAACCGCAGCGATCACACCAACGGTGCCCACAACGATCTTGGGGTGATCGTCCATCCAGTAAACAGTTTTTTGAATACCGCTTTTAAGTTTCTCAATTGCTTTACTTGTGGCTGAATCAAGCTTACCAAGCGGAGTCTCGCGGTATTCAGCAAGCTCACTCATCTGCTCTTCATAGGCGGCGCGAGCCTCTTCCTTAGAGCTGAAATGTTGCTCTTCAGAGCCGAAGGGACAAGAGTAAAGCGCTCGACAGGGCCCTGGTTCGCCAGTCTCAGAGTTAACGTGGTATTTAGTCATAAGGATATATCTATCGCGGCAAAAAGAAAAGCCTCGCTACCCTATGGGTAGCGAGGCTTTTCAAGCTAGCTTCAGTCGGTGGGCGAGATCAGTGGCTCCATGGTGCCGGTCTCGTAGGCATCACGTGCTTCATCGGCTAGGACGAGGCTCTTGATCTGATCGAGAGCCTCCTCTCCAGTGAGCGTCCCCGAAGCGGTCTCCACCTCAAGGTAGTCATCGGGGAAACCGAGGAACTCAACCAGCTGGCTCTTGAAAAGCCCCTTCTCGAGCCAGTCCTCGTAGTCGCGCACCATGTCAATGAGCTTCGACTGCTTGTTCTTGTAGGCGTCTCGACCATCGATCACGGCATCCTGAACCTTGGAATAGGTCTCGGCGGTGGAGGTGAGGTCAGGATAAGCCTCCGAAATGACGGTGAACATTTCGCCACCCATCTCAAGATCACCATCGTAGCGACCCTTGACAGCCTCAAGAAGAATGTCATTGAGCTTCTGACTCTGGCGATCAGCGATACCGAGAGTCTCGTTGAAGGTGAGGATGTAGCTCGAGAGCTCGTTCTGGTTGTCCACATACTGGGCCTCGAGTGAGTTTGACTTGGAGATACCCTCATCTCGCGTGCCATTCACCGTGGTGAAAGCGACAATCACGATAATGAGAATCGCGAGAATCAGTCCGCCGAAGATGATGAGCTGCTTCACCGGCTTCGAGAGATTGAAAGCCGAAGTGTTGGAAGATGCCACTGTTTTTCCTTTGTTAGTTTAAGTAGCGATTGATTAAACTGTATCACATGAGCTGACGCTCAGCGAATTAGACCGATTCGACCTGAATGTCATGGACTCCAATGATGCGTTCGCCGTAGAGCTTCTCAAGGATTCGAGAAGTACCCTCGGGGATCGGCGCGGCCTCGAGCTTCACGGTGTAATCCCAGAAGTCCTCCGGGTGACCAGAATTCGGCATGAGAATTCCTGTGCGCCCATCGTAGAGGGAGGTCCCCTTCACACGAACTCGAGTGCCGATTGCAAGCTTATTGGCCATTGCTTTTCCTTAAGTCAGGAGCGGTTGTGATTAAACTGTATCATGCTTTCAGTGCCCCGTAAACAGGTGACCGACGAAATCGGGAGCGTGATCCTCACGGAATCGGATCGAGAAGAAAACGGTGGCCCCGAGCGCCAGAAGAGCGAAGATAGAGCAAAGAATGTAGCTCAGGGTGAGCACTCCAGCATCCGGCTGCCACTCGTCACTCAGGTAAGTGAAGCCAGAGCCAATATCCTCAGCGTCATCTGCAGACATGCTCACTCGCTCGAACTGGTTCTTACCCCAGAGGATATTTTCCACAACACCATCGCTGTGGATAACCTCATCCGCAGCAATGTCATAGCGAGGGTAGCCAA
>JAVBSF010000537.1:0-6465 GCA_031556925.1 Pararhizobium sp. | reverse complement strand
CGGCGCCCGCGCGGGGATGAAAATCATGCCCACGCGGGAGTTTGAGAGATCAGAGCCTGGCGCCGTTCAGCGGCCCATAGCGATAGGCAGTGCCTTCACGCTCTGCGTGGCCAAGGCCGGAATGGGCCCAGTGATAGCCGGTCAGCATTGTCTTTTCGGTGGCAACCCGGTCCATCAGCTTCACCCGGTTCTGGATCGCCAGTTCCTGATCTGTGTCGAAGCCGAATTTCCAGGCCGGGTGTTCGAAGGAAACGACGCCATTGGTGGCGGCATCCGCAGTGATGATCATGCCGTCGCCGCCATCGAGTTCCAGCGAGATGTGACCCGGCGTATGGCCTGCCGTATCCAGCACGCGGATACCGGTCACGATATCGTCGCCGGCCTTCACCATACGCACCCGGTCCTTGACCGCCAAGAGGTCGCGCTTGGCGCCGAGCGCGAAGGCATGCAGCGGCTCAGGATACTTTTGTTCAAAATCGGGATCGGTCCAGAAATTCCATTCGCCTTCGCCGACGATATAATCGGCATTGGGATAGCGCAGGGTGCCATCCTTCTTCACTGTCGCGCCGGTGTGGTCAGGGTGGGCGTGGGTGAAGACGACCTTGGTGATATCGGCCGGATCGATGCCGGCGAGTTTCAGGTTGGTTTCCAGCATGCCTGCCGTGGCCTGGAAATTGTCGCCCGCGCCGACATCGATCAGAATGAGATCCTTATCTGTCCGGATCAGCGGAATGTTCGACGGTGTCGGCGTTGCCTCGACGGTGCCGCCCAGCCGTTTCAGGATGGCGTCGCGCTCATCCTCCCTGGCTTCCGGCATGATGATACTGGCGGGAAGATTGATGAAGCCGTCGCTGAAGACCCTGATATCAAAGGCACCCTGCCGGATGCTGGGGGCTTCGGCGGCAAAAAGCCTTTTCGGCAGAACCGAGAGGGCGGCAAGCGAAAGCCCGAGGCCGAGAAACTGGCGGCGGTTTTGATCGAAGAGGATATCGGTGGTTATGGCAGCGCGGGACATGGCAGCTCTCCTTGGAGCTTGGATCGGGTTGAAGGATGCTCCGCCACCGGGGAGGAAACGGTGCCGGAGCTTTTCCTCTTCTCCCCAGTGGGGAGAAGGTGGCGCGAAGCGCCGGATGAGGGGGCTGGCTCTGAGCTTGCGGCGAAGCCCCCTCATCTGCCCTTCGGGCATCTTCTCCCCGCTGGGGAGAAGAGGAACGAGTTAGGACTTTGCGAACTCCAGCAGGTCGGCGTTCAGCTGGTCCTTATGCGTATCGGTAATCCCGTGCGGCGCGCCCGTATAGACTTTTAGGACTGCGTGCGGCACGAGCGTCTTGGAGGCGCGGCCGGCGGCATCGATCGGCACGATCTGGTCGTCGTCGCCATGGATGATGATCGTCGGGACGTCGAACTTCTTCAGGTCTTCGGTGAAATCCGTCTGGGAGAAGGCGACGATCGAGTCATAGGTGTTCTTGTGACCGCCCATCATGCCCTGCATCCAGAAACTGTCGATCATGCCCTGCGAGGCCTTGGCGCCGGGACGGTTAAAGCCGAAGAACGGGCCGGAGGCGATATCCTTGTAAAGCTGCGAGCGATCCTTGAGGCTTGCGGCCTGGATACCGTCGAAGACCTCCTTCGGCAGCCCGCCGGGGTTCTTGTCGGTCTTGACCATCAGCGGCGGCACCGCCGAGATGAGGCCGGCCTTCTTGATCCGGCTCGTACCGTGGCGGCCGATATAGCGGGTGATCTCACCGCCGCCGGTGGAGAAACCGGCGAGGAAGATGTCCTTCAAATCCAGCTGCTCGATCAGGTCCGAGAGGTCGTCGGCATAGTGATCCATGTCGTTGCCATCCCACGGCTGCGAGGAACGGCCATGACCGCGGCGGTCATGGGTGATGACGCGAAAGCCGTTCTGGGCGAGGTGGAAGGCCTGCGCTTCCCAGCTGTCTGCCGTCAGCGGCCAGCCGTGGCTGAGGATGACGACCTGGCCATCCTTCGGACCCCAGTCCTTGTAGTAGATTTCGACGCCGTCGCGGGTGATGATCTTCGATGCCATTGTCGTGTTCCCTTCGTTGTTGGTGGCGGCTGCGGCCTGTGCGGTATTGGCGGAAAAGCCTGCGATGGTTGCTGCGCCGACACTGCCGACGAGGACATTGCGGCGGGTGAAAACGGTGTTTGCGGTGCTGTTGCTCATGGTCCTGTTCCCTTATGTATCCGGTTGATTTTCCTTGATGAGCGGCTCGTTTCCGTGTGTTTCGGTCCAACCGCTCGTCTGGTTGTTTTTATAAGCCGCCCCGCCTACACTCGGGATTGGCGAAACTGACATTAAGCGCGACGGAAGTGACAAATGGCGGTGGGTGAAGCAGCAGAGATCGGCATCGTCATCTATCCCGAGGCCCAGCGGGCCGCGATCCACGGGCTGACCGACCTGTTCCACGTTGCCAACTTGATGAGTGAGGAGCAGGGCGGCCGCACCCCATCAAAAATGCGCGTCAGCCACTGGCAGCTGTCGGCCGATGGCCTCGCGATCGAAAAGGTCTTCGATAGCCACCCCGGCCCGAGCCGTGGCCTTGTCGCGCTGATCTTGCCGCCGAGCCTCACCAACCTACCGGTCGGCGAGCGTATGGGTGTCTTCCCCGCATGGATCAGGGAACAACACGGCGCCGGCACGACGATCTGCTCGATCTGCGGCGGTGCCTATCTGATGGCGGAATCGGGCCTGCTCGAAGGCCGTTCCGCGACCACGCACTGGACGCATTCAGACCTGATTTCCGGCCGCTTCCCCGGCATCAAGGTGGATGTGACGAAGCTGATCATCGATGACGGCGACATCATTACCGCCGGCGCGATGATGGCCTGGATCGATCTTGGCCTGAAGCTCGTCGCCCGCTTCATGAGCCCGAGCATCCAGCTTGCCACGGCGCGCTTCATGCTGGTCGATCCCGCCGGCCGCGAGCAGACCTTCTACAGCACCTTCGCGCCAAAACTGCACCATGGCGATGAGGCTATCCTGAAGGTTCAGCACTGGCTGCAGGCGCACCACACCGAGAAGATCACCATGGAGATGATGGCGGATCGCGCCGGGATGGGAGAGCGCACGTTCCTGCGCCGTTTCCACAAGGCAACGGGCATGAATCCGACGGAATATTGCCAGCAGTTGCGCATCGCCAAGGCTCGCGAACTTCTCGAAATTTCCAGCATCAAGGTCGAGCAGATCGCCTGGCAGATCGGCTATGAAGACCCCGGCGCGTTCAGAAAAATCTTCCGCAAGATCCTTGGCCTGTCGCCGGGCGAATACCGCCGCCGCTTCTTCGTCGGCGAGGACGAGGTGGCGCTGGCTTGATCCCCCGCAAACGAAAAGAGCGGCCCTGCGACCGCCCTTGAATTCTGTGAAACGAACAGCCGCCGATCAGGCCGCCATATCTTCCATCTCGCGTTCCTTGAACATGCGGGCAAGGTTGAGGAAGCAGATCATGCCGTTCTCGTTGGCGATGATGCCTTCCGCATAGGCCTTGTCGAAAGAGGTGGTGATTTCCGGAACCGGCTGAACCTGATTGCCCTGGATGGTCAGGATGTCGGAAACGCGGTCGACGACGAGACCGATGACCATGTTGTGCACTTCGGCGACGACGATGGCGCTGCGTTCGTTGGCGGTGGTGCTCTTCATGCCGAGCTTGTGGGCAAGGTCGATGATCGGGATGACCGTACCGCGCAGGTTCATCACACCGATGACTTCCGGCGGCGAATGCGGGATCGGCGTCGAGGGCGCCCATCCGCGAATTTCGCGGATCGTCGTCGTGCGCACGCAGAACTCCTGATCGTGCAGGCGGAACGCGATGATCTCCAGCGTTTCGCCGTCAAAACCGGCCATTTTCAATGCAGTTGTCATCTTCTGTTCCTTCCTGCAGCCTGCCCCTGACCTTCCATCGCGAACCCATTACGGGCGCGAACGGAAGAGCGGAAAAAATGATTGGATTGCCGGCTACATCCGGTCTGGCGCTGATGCGTCATGCGCGATCGAAAGGGACCGCTTGCGCCATGGTGCGATTATAAAAGCAAAATCGTTAAAAAGATGCTCGCAGGATCAGGCGCGCTTGTGATGCTCCGGAGGCGCGTCGGCAAGGGACTGCTGATTCGGAACTGATAGCGAAGATCCGTCATCTGTCCTTCCGGCATCTTCTCCCCGCGTGGGGAGAAGAGGAAATCGCTGCAACTCCGGCAATCCGGGTCGGGCCAGGACGTCGCGCCTTACGTCTCAGGTCGCAGAAAGCACACCGGCAAACTGCTCGACAGCCCAGTCAACCTGCTCGGCATTGATGACGAGTGGCGGGGCGATGCGGATCGTGTCGCCATGGGTGTCCTTGGCGAGAATGCCGCGATCTTTCAGCGCTTCGCAATATTTGCGGGCGCCGCCGGCTTCCGGAACGAGTTCGACAGCGATCATCAGGCCGCGCCCGCGCACTTCCTTGATGATGTTGGAGCGGATGTCCTTGAGGCCGGTCATGAAACGTTCGCCCATGGCGGCGGAATTTTCAATCATGCCTTCGTCGGTCAGCGCTTTCAGCGCCGCACGCGCGATGGCGCAGGCAAGCGGGTTGCCGCCGAAGGTCGAGCCATGCTGGCCGGGCTTCAGAACGCCCAGCACTTCTGAGTTCGAAAGCACGGCCGAGACCGGATAGAAGCCGCCAGACAGTGCCTTGCCGATCAGCGTCATGTCGGCCTCGATGCCTTCATGTTCTTCCGCCAGGAGCTTGCCGGTGCGGCCAAGCCCGGTCTGGATCTCGTCGAGAATGAGCGTCACGCCATGGCGGGTGCAAAGTGCGCGGACTTCCGGGAAATAGCCGGTCGGCGGGATCATCACGCCGGCTTCACCCTGGATCGGCTCGATCAGGAAAGCGACGGTGTTTTCCGTGATGGCATTGCGGAAGGCTTCGATATCGCCGAACGGCACGGTCTTGAAGCCGGGCGCGAAGGGGCCGAAATTGGCGCGGGCGTCCGGATCGGTGGAGAAGCCGACAATGCCCATGGTGCGACCGTGGAAGTTGTTGGAGCAGACGATGATCTCCGCCCTGTCTTCCGGCACGCCCTTCACCTCATAGCCCCATTTGCGCACAGCCTTGATCGCTGTTTCCACCGCTTCGGCACCCGAGTTCATCGGCAGGATCTTGTGGCTGCCGGTGAGAGCGGCCAGCTCTTCGTAGAGGTGGGCGAGCTGGTCGTTGCGGAAGGCGCGGGAGGTGAGCGTCAGCTTCTGCGCCTGCTCGATCATCGCGGCGAGGATCTTCGGGTGGCAATGACCCTGGTTGACGGCGGAATAGGCCGAGAGGCAGTCGAGATAGCGGTTACCGTCGATGTCCCAGACGTAAACGCCTTCGCCGCGTGACAGGATGACATCGAGCGGCTTGTAGTTATGTGCGCCGAGCCGATATTCGGTTTCGATCAAAGCGGATGTCGTATTCATTGCGGTCTCCGGGGTTCAGGCGCTGCGGGTGGGACGATCGAAGATGCGGCGGCCGAAGAGGCTCGCGGTCATTTCGACAAGGATACGGGCACTCTTGCCGCGATCATCGAGGAAGGGATTGAGTTCCACGAGATCGAGCGAGGAAACGAGGCCGCTGTCGCAGAGCATTTCCATGATCAGGTGCCCCTCTCGGAAGGTCGCGCCGCCGGGAACGGTGGTGCCGACGCCGGGCGCGATATCGGGATCGAGGAAATCGACGTCGAAGCTCACATGCAGGAGGCCGTCCTGCGCACGAACTTCCGCAAGGATTTCGCGCATGATCGGGGCAACGCCGATCTCATCGATGGCGCGCATGTCATAGACATTGACGCCATGCTTGTTGATCTCCTCGCGCTCGCGCGGATCGACCGAGCGGATGCCGACCTGATAGACCCGCTTCGGATCGACCAGCGGACGGTTCTTATCGAGGATCGGCGCGAATTCCGCCTGACCGCAATAAAAAGCGACGGGCATGCCATGCATGTTGCCGGAAGGCGACGTAGCCGGCGAATTGAAGTCGGCATGGGCATCGAGCCAGAGCACGAACAGCGGACGGCCCTGCTCGGCCGCATAGCGCGCCATGCCCGAAACCGTGCCCATCGCGAGCGCGTGGTCTCCACCGAGGATAATCGGAAATTTTCCGGCGCGGGCAGCGTCGTGCACGGCGGCATCGAGCTCGCGGGTGAAGGCGGCGACGATCTGCAGATTGTTGGCGCCCGGATAGTTGGCAAGATCGCGGGCCGGCAGGGGCCGCACGTCGCCTTCGTCGGTGACATCGTGGCCAAGTTCGGCAAGCATCGTATCGATGCCGGCGATGCGCAGGGCCGCCGGCCCCATGGCCGCGCCGCGACGGCCGGAGCCTTCTTCGAGAGGAGCGCCGATGAGGGCAATTTTCTTGGTGGTTTCAGCCATGGTTTCCCCGCAGATTTCATAAGCCGCTTGTTGGAATTTTCCGGCATTATTGCCGGTTC
>JAVBSF010000148.1:0-5582 GCA_031556925.1 Pararhizobium sp. | reverse complement strand
AGGAGGTCGACGGGCCGTGGCGGACGGAGACGACGTATCCCCGCCCGACGAAAAGATGGGTTTCGCCGAAGACGATCTCGCCTTCCATCATATGGGCGGTGCGGGCGACGACGAACATCGCGTCGCCATAGATTTCGAGCTTCGGCCGCTGGTGGGCGTGATTGGCGTCTTCGATGGCAAGTGGATGGAGATCGAACTCGCTCTGAACCTCGGCGAGCAGCAGGCTGTCGGGCTCGTGCAGGCCGATCCAGACGACGGTGTTTTCGCGCTTTCGCCAGAGATGGGCGTCGCCGATGGGGATGTCGCAGACCCTTTGCCCGTTCTGGTAGACAGCCGCCGCGATCACGCCGGGACGCACCTGCGGGCCGCGATGGGCCTGGCCTTCCTCATCGAACCGCTCCGCCGCGTCGAACCGCATCACACCGTCCTGCAACCCCATGTCACCCTCCCTGGATGGCGGCGGCTTCTCACCGATCCCGGCATCGTTTTTCATCCTAACCGATTTTGCCGGAAACCGGCATCCTCAACTCTCAGAACGACGGATAAAGCTTTATTAAATTGTAAGATGGACGATATAGGACAATGATCTGCATACCGCAGTGCACAACGATTCTTCTCTTCACCGGACACGCCTCATGAACCAGTACGATCTCGTGGTTGTCGGCAGCGGACCCGCTGGCCGTCGCGCCGCCATTCAGGCCGCCAAACTCGGCAAGAAAGTTCTCGTGATCGAACAGGGAAAGCGCGTGGGTGGCGTCTCTGTGCACACCGGCACCATTCCCTCCAAGACGCTGCGCGAAACGGCGCTCAATCTGTCCGGCTGGCGCGAGCGCGGCTTTTACGGCCGCGCTTACCGCGTCAAGCAGGAGATCAGCGCCGAGGATCTGCGCCGCCGTCTGATCATCACGCTCGACCATGAAGTCGAGGTTCTGGAGCACCAGTTCGCCCGCAACCGTGTTCAGCATATACGTGGCAAGGCGAGCTTCGTCGATCCGACGACGCTGCAGGTGATCAAGGACGATGGCGAGGTTCTGCTGGTTCAGGGAACGAGCATTCTGCTCGCTGTCGGTACCAAGCCGTTCCGTCCCGACTACATCCCCTTCGACGGCAAGGCGATCATCGACAGCGACGAACTGCTCGACATCGAGGAGCTGCCGCGCTCCATGGCCGTCATCGGCGCGGGTGTTATCGGCATCGAATATGCCACCATCTTCTCGTCACTCGATACGCAGGTAACGCTGATCGACCCCAAGGCAACCATGCTCGATTTCATCGACAAGGAGATCGTCGAGGATTTCACTTATCAGCTGCGCGACCGCAACATGAAGCTCCATCTCGGCCAGAAAGCCGATAAGGTCGAGCGCCTGCCGAACGGCCAGTGCGAGATCAAGCTCGACAGCGGCCGCATCATCCATTGCGAAATGGTGCTGTTCGCCGCCGGCCGCATGGGCGCGACGGATACGCTGAACCTTGAAGCCGCCGGCCTCGAAGCCGATAATCGCGGTCGTCTCAAGGTCAACCCGGAGACTTTCCAGACCTCGGTGCCGAACATCTATGCCGCCGGCGACGTCGTCGGTTTCCCGAGCCTTGCTTCGACCTCGATGGAACAGGGCCGGATCGCCGCGCGCGTCGCCGTCGGCGCCATTGCCAAGGAGCCGCCGAAATTCTTCCCCTACGGCATCTACGCCGTTCCGGAAATCTCAACCTGCGGCTTGACGGAAGAAGAGGTCAAGGAACGCGGCATCGGTTACGAATGCGGCATCGCCCGCTTCCGCGAAACCTCGCGCGGCCACATCATGGGCCTAGATTCGGGCCTGCTGAAGCTGATCTTCTCGCTGAAGACCCGCCGCCTTCTCGGCGTTCATATCGTCGGCGAAGGCGCGACCGAGCTGGTCCATATCGGCCAGGCCGTGCTCAACCTAAAGGGCACAGTCGAATATTTCGTCGAAAACACCTTCAACTATCCGACGCTCGCCGAAGCCTACAAGATCGCCGGCCTCGACGCCTGGAACCGGATGGGCGAGCCGGTGATAAAGGCGTAAGGACGTCTGTATCCAGAGGCCACGTCCTCACCTTCCGCACTATCGTCATCCTCGGTTTCGTGCCGAGGATATTTCAGCCTGCTCTCATAACGCAGACGCTGAAAGATGCTGGGTACAAGCCCAGCCACGACGAAAGGCGACAAAGCACCCGACAACGCAAAAAGGCCGCCCTTTCGGGGCGGCCTTTCAATTTGGTCCGATGAGGAACCGGCTTATTCGGCGCTGTCGTCAGCGGCCTTCTTCTTGGCCGGGGCCTTCTTCTTCGGCGCTGCGGCTTCTTCGCCTTCAGCGGAAGCTTCAGCCTTGGCGGCCTTCTTCTTCGGGGCCTTCTTGGCGTCTGCCTTGCCTTCATCCTCGTCGTCAGCCATCAGCTCTTCCTTGCTGACGGTCTTGTCGGTGACCTTCACTTCGGAGAGCAGGTGATCGATGACCTTTTCTTCGAAGAGCGGAGCGCGCAGCGAAGCGGCGGCACCCGGGGTCTTCTGGAAGTAGTCGATAATTTCCTTTTCCTGGCCGGGGAACTGGCGCAGCTGCTGGAACAGCGAACGCTGCATTTCCTCGTCGGAAACCTGAACGCCGGCCTTCTCGCCGATTTCGGAGAGAACGAGACCGAGGCGGACACGGCGCTCGGCGAGCTTGCGGTATTCGCCGCGAGCTTCTTCCTCGGTCGTGTCTTCGTCAGCAAAAGTCTTGCCGGCCTGCTGCAGATCGGTGTTGATCTGACGCCAGATGTTGTCGAATTCGGCATCGACCAGACGGCTCGGGGTGTCGAACTGGTACATCTCGTCGAGCTGGTCGAGGATCTGACGCTTCACCTTCTGACGGGTGAAGTTGCCGTACTGGCTTTCGATCTGGCCGCGAACGACTTCCTTCAGCTTGTCAGCCGATTCGAGGCCGAGCTTGGTGGCCAGTTCGTCGTTGATCTCGACTTCAGCGGCAGCAGCAACGTCCTTGACGTTGATGTCGAAGGTGGCTTCCTTGCCGGCGAGGTTGGCAGCCGGGTAATCCGCCGGGAAGGTCACGGTGATGACCTTCTCGTCGCCGGCCTTCAGGCCGACCAGCTGCTCTTCGAAGCCGGGGATGAAGCGGTTGGAACCGAGAACCAGCTCGGCGTCTTCGTCCTTGCCGCCGTCGAAAGCTTCGCCATCGACCTTGCCGAGATAGTCGATGGTGACGCGGTCGCCATTGGCGGCCTTGCCCTTCTTGGTTTCGTAGGTGCGGGCGCTTTCGGCGATCTTGAGGATCTGCTCGGTGACTTCGGCGTCATCGATATCGACGACTTCGCGGGTGACCTTGATGCCCGAAACGTCCTTGAGTTCGATCGCCGGGATGACTTCGTAAGCCAGCGTGAATTCGAAATCGGCCGTTGCGTTGAGGATCTTGTCGGCTTCTGCCTCATCCTCGGTCATGGCGATTTCCGGCTGCGTCGCGGACTTTTCGCCGCGCTCGGACAGGATTTCGGTCGGCTTTTCGCGGACGATCTCGTTGACCAGCTCGGCCATGATCGACTTGCCGTACATCTTCTTCAGATGCGCGAAGGGCACCTTGCCCGGACGGAAGCCGTTGATACGGACCTTGCCCTTGGCGTCTTCCAGGCGCTCGTTCATACGAGCTTCCATGTCCTTGGCCGGAATGACGACCTTGAGTTCGCGCTTCAGCCCTTCAGCGAGCGTTTCGATAACCTGCATGTTCAAACCTTCATTTCACGTTGACAGGGCTCTGTCGGTGTTCTTTTTCTCGAGCACGTGAGCCGATCCAATTGCCGGGAGTGGCTTTACGCAAATCCGTCACCGTTTTGCAAGCAAAATGGCGCACTCTTCCTGATCGACGCGAAGATAAAGCTTTCGCGCCCCTTTTATTCTGGTGCGGGTAGAGAGACTTGAACTCCCACGCCTTGCGGCACCAGAACCTAAATCTGGCGTGTCTACCAATTTCACCATACCCGCGTTCAGAAAGCCGCCTCGCCTGCTCTCGTCGGCGGAATACATCAGCATCCGCCGGGTTCAGGGCGTTCCCGAGCGCGGCGTCTCTATATCACCCGTTTCCGGCGGATCAAAGGGAAAATGCGGCTACAAACACAGCGAAATCGCCCATATCCGCCGCAATCGCCGTCAGTGTCAGTAGAGCGGCTCTTCATAGAGCGGCTTTCCATCGATCGAAATCGTGCGAATCTGCATGCGCCCGGCATCGTCGACACGGGCGGCGACGGAGAGCGCTTCGGCATTGCGCGCCTCTTCCAGCATCTTGCCCTGCCCCTCGGGAACGTAATAGCGCTCGATGCCGTATTCGACCGTCAGCGGTACATCGACATTGCCGATCTGCGGATAATAGAAGAACGGCTGGCTTTTTGCGATCACCGTGCCGTCGTCACGCGCTTCAAGCGTGCCGAAGGCGGCTTCCGCGATATGCCAGAAACCGTCATCCCCTTGCGAAAGACGAACGGAAAGCTGGGCATCCGTCTCCTGCGTCGGCGGCTTGTCGACCAGCTTGTCGGCCGGGATGGAGGAAATCTCGTAGGACAGCACGACATAATCGCCGCGCAGCAGGTCACGCGGATCGACGGGCACGGTCTTCAGCACCACATCCTTGCCGTCCCGCAGGATCGAGGCGCGGCTTTCGATCATATAGCCAAGGATCGCCGTCTGCAGGGCGGCCACGACAATGGCCGCGATCCACGGATTGAAGAAGGACGGCTTCGAGAAAAGTCCCTTCATCGCTCAAACCTCCTTCACCGCCGGCGCGGCCGCCAGCCTTTTCTCGATGCGGATTACCGCATAGGCGATGACCGCCACCACGATGCCCGAGACCAGGAAGAAGCCCGAGGTTCCCAGAATGCTGCCGATCGTCTCGAAGGAGAGGAACAGCAGTTCGCAGGCAAAGGCCGCATAGCCGAGAAAGCGCACCGCGCCATTCAGGCGGCCGGCAACCCCGATGCCGAAAAGCGCCAGCGCCAGCGTTACGACTCCAATGAGGGAATCCTGCCAAAGCTCGGCCATTTCCATATGCAGAGCCACAAGCCCGAGCAGCGCCAGCGCGAAACTGTAGAATCCCGGCGCCGCTCCCGCGTCCATCGCCAGGCGGCGCAACGGCGAAACCGGCAGCACCGCCAGAAGAAAGGCGACAAGACCGATGACGAAATAGGTCGCAGCCAGCCAAGCCTCCGGCGCCTCTGTATAAAGCCAGCCAAGCCAGCCAAGCGCCAGGAGATAGGCCAGATGACGCGCCAGCCCCGCGCCGGTATAGCGGGCGAGCGCTACAATCACGATGATAAGAATAGGCATGAGGAAAATCGTGCCGTTGCCTTCGAGGCTGGCATCGCTTTCAAAGACCAACTCGATGAAGACCCACCATCCGAGGCCAGCCGAGATCACCGCCAATGGCGCCGACCGGAACAGGACAGTGGCGACGCAGGCAGCCAGCAACCAGATCATCAGCGCATCGACCTGATCGCCCGAGAGGTGATACATTTGTCCGACCAGCGCGACGGCGCCGCCGAAGCTGAGCGTCGCCATGACCAGAAGCGCGGCCCCGATCGCGCCG
>JAVBSF010000220.1:0-10057 GCA_031556925.1 Pararhizobium sp. | reverse complement strand
CGGCGCGCTCGACAGCCAGAGCGGTCGCGACGTGATGGCGACGCTGCGGCGCATGAACGAGGAGGGCCACACCGTCATCATCATCACTCACGCGCCGGAACTTGCCGAAGCCGCAGACCGGGTGATCGAGATCAGCGACGGCCGCATCACCGCCGACCGGACGACCGGCAATGTCCGCCGCATCGCCCGCAATGTCGCAAAACCCGCCACGCGGCCGGCGCGCGCGGCGGCGATCTCCACCGATCTGGCGGAGGCGGTGCGCATGTCGTTCCGGGCGCTGAAATCCAACCTGTTCCGCACGGTGCTGACCTTGCTCGGCATCGTCATCGGCGTCAGTTCCGTTGTCGCCATGCTGGCGATCGGCACCGGCGCGCAGGATCAGGTGCTGAGCCGGATTTCGGCCATGGGCTCCGACCTGCTGGTCGTCAGGCCGAGCATGTCCAATTTCCGGGGCGGGGAGGGCGGCAGCATCGTTTCGCTGATCCCGTCGGATGCCGACGCCATTCTGGAACTGCCGAATATCTCCTTTGCCGTGCCGGAAATGCAGAGCACGCTGACGATCCGCGCCGGAAACAAGGATACCCAGACGACGGTCAACGGCACGATCCCGCAATTCACCACGGCCAAATCCTGGCAGGTGGAAGCCGGCGCCTTCATCGAGAAGACCGACATGGACAGCTATGCCAGCGTTGCCGTGCTCGGCCGCACGGTTGCCGATACGCTGTTTCCCGATGGCGCCGATCCGCTCGGGCAATATATCCTGATCAAGAACATCCCCTTCCAGGTCATCGGCGTGATGGCGAAGAAGGGCGCGACGATGGGTGGCAACGATCAGGACGACACGGTGCTGGTGCCGCTTTCGACCGGCAATCTCAGGCTCTTCGGCGCGAGGAACGTGCGCTCGATCACCGTGCAGGTGAAGGACGACAGCCTGATCAACGTGACGCAGGACCAGATCCAGGCGCTGCTCGATACCAGACATAACCGGCAGGATACCCAGATCACCAATCTCGCCGCGATCCGCGAGACCTTCACCGAAACCTCCAACATCCTGAAGGTTTTTCTGGGCTCGATCGCCGCCATATCGCTGCTCGTCGGCGGCATCGGGGTGATGAACATCATGCTGGTGTCGGTCACCGAGCGCACCCGTGAAATCGGCATCCGTATGGCGACCGGCGCGCGGGCGCGCGATATCCTCACCCAGTTTATCGTCGAGGCGCTGGTCGTTTCCGCGCTTGGCGGCCTGATCGGTGTGGTGCTTGGTCTCAGCTTGGGACTGATCGCGCAGGCTCTGGGTGTTGCCGTCAGTTTCTCGGCCGGGCCGGTAATGCTGGCTTTCGCCAGTGCCTTCTTCACCGGGCTCGTCTTTGGCTACCTGCCGGCCCACAATGCTTCGCGGTTGCAGCCGGCCGTGGCGCTTTCCTCGGCGTGACCGCTATCTGGGGCTGGCTGTGAAGGTATGGTCGGTGCCGTCGCTCAGGGACCACATTATCCCGTTGATGATCCCCGCCCACATCATGGCGGAGACGCAGGCGGCAATGAGCAGGTATTTCATGCGATTCGTCATGGCGCGAGGGTAGCCGCCGGAGCGGCGCGTTGTAGCCGCGAAATCGATCGGCTTCGTTCCTGGTTAAGAAAGGCTTGGAGCCTGTGCCGAACTGGCACGCATTGACACGACGGCTTTCGAAAGTTTGATTAAGGACCGGACATGCCAATCGTGTTGCGTTGAGGGAAGGCAAGATGGCGAACGCCCTGAAAGACAGACTGGCCCTGTCGAGAACCGGTCTTTTCATCGGCCTTCTGTTTCTCGCCGCCTCGCTCACGCCAAGCCTGATCCCACGTCCCTATCTGATGCAGGGCGCGCTTTCCGGGGTGCTGCTGGCGCTGGGTTATGGTTTCGGCATTCTCGGCCTCTGGGTCTGGCGCTATCTCGAATTGCCGGTGCCGCAGGGTCGCCGTGTGCGCATGATCGGCGATCTCGCCTGCGCCTGCGCGCTTTTCCTGACGCTTCTCTCCTTCTGGAATGCCCGCAACTGGCAGAATTCCATCCGCGCGCTGATGGACGTGCCGCCGGTGGAAAGCGTCGAGCCCATGGCGCTTGTGCTCGTCACGGTGCTGGTGTTTTTGATCGTGCTTCTCGTTTCGCGGCTTTGCCTAAGGGCATTCCGCTATCTCTCGGCCAAGGCGGAGCCTTACAGCACGCGGCCGATCTCGCGGGTTTTCGGCGCTCTCGTGGTTCTCGTCCTCGTCTGGACCATCGCCGATGGGGTTTTGCTCAAAGCCGGGTTGCGCATCGCCGACTCGTCCTTCCGGGAACTCGACAGCCTGATCGATGCGGATGTCGCAGCCCCCTCCGATCCGATGAAAACCGGCAGTGCCGCCTCGCTCGTCGCGTGGCAGGATCTCGGCTTTCGCGGCCGCGAATTCGTCTCTTCCGGCCCGTCCGCCAAGGATATCGCAGATGTCACCGGGCAGGAGGCCAAAGAACCGGTCCGCGTCTATGTCGGCCTCGATGCGGCTGAAACGGCCGAAGAGCGGGCGGTACTCGCATTGGAGGAGATGAAGCGTGTCGGCGCTTTCGAGCGCTCGATCCTGATCGTCGCCATGCCGACCGGCACCGGCTGGATGGACCCCGCCGCCATGGACCCGGTGGAATATCTCCACAATGGCGATGTCGCCAGCGTCGGCCTGCAATATTCCTATCTCGCCAGCTGGCTCTCCCTGCTGGTCGAGCCGAGCTACGGGCAGGAGAGCGGCACCGCGCTGTTCCGCGCCGTCTATGGCTATTGGACGACGCTGCCAAAGGACCATCGCCCGCGCCTCTATCTGCATGGCCTCAGTCTCGGCTCGCTGAATTCCGCCCGCTCGATGCAATTGATCGACGTCATCGGCGATCCGCCGCAGGGCGCCTTCTGGGTCGGCCCGCCCTTCCCGAGCGCGGGCTGGATCTCGGCAACGGCCAATCGCGTCGAGGGCACGCCTGCCTGGCTTCCCCGTTTCGGCGATGGTTCGGTCATCCGCTTCACGGCGCAGAAGAATGCGCTCGATATCCCCGGCGCCGTCTGGGGACCGATGCGCATCGTCTATCTGCAATATGCCAGCGATCCCATCGTCTTCTTCAAGGAAAACGCCTTCTATCGCGAGCCGGACTGGATGATGGCCCCGCGCGGGCCGGACGTTTCGCCGGAGCTGCGCTGGTATCCCGTCATCACCGCTCTGCAACTGGGTCTCGATATCGCGCTCGCCACGACGACGCCCATGGGCCATGGCCACGTCTATGCGCCGGAGAACTATCTCGATGGCTGGGTGGCGGTGACGGCGCCGACCATGCCGGCGGTGGAGATTGCCCGGCTTCGGGAGCATTTCGTTGCCCAGCGCGCGAAGTACCAGTAGCGGGCAGGCGTTGCCTCATGCGTGACCATGCAATAGGGTCCGCCTCCACGGCCTGCCATATAGGATAGAACCATGATCCTTCAGGGAAAACGCATTCTCCTCATCATCTCCGGCGGTATCGCGGCCTATAAGAGCCTCGATCTCATCCGCCGGCTTCGGGAGCGCGGCGCATCCGTGCGTCCGGTGATGACGGCGGGCGCGCAGGCCTTCGTGACGCCGCTCGCCGTCGGCGCGCTGGCGGCGGACAAGGTGTTTACCGAACTCTTTTCCCGCGAAGACGAGCAGGATGTCGGCCATATCCGTCTCGCCCGCGATTGCGATCTCATCCTGATCGCGCCCGCCACGGCCGATCTGATGGCCAGGATGGCCAATGGCCATGCCGACGATCTCGCTTCCACCATCCTGCTCGCAACGGACAAGCCGGTGCTTGCCGCTCCCGCGATGAACCCGAAGATGTGGGCGCATCCGGCGACCCGCCGCAACCATCGGACGCTCGTTGGTGATGGCATCCACTTCATCGGCCCCGCCTCCGGCGAGATGGCCGAAAGCGGCGAGAAGGGCGAGGGCCGCATGGTCGAGCCGCTGGAGATCGTCGCGGCCGCGGAAACCCTTCTGGATACCGGCGACAAGCCGCTTGCCGGCAGGAAAGCCATCGTCACATCCGGCCCCACCCATGAGCCGATCGATCCCGTGCGCTATATCGCCAATCGTTCCTCCGGCAAGCAGGGCCACGCCATCGCCGCCGAGCTGGCGCGATTGGGAGCGGATGTCACGCTTGTCTCCGGCCCGGTCACCATCCCCGATCCGAAGGGTGTGAGGACCATCCATGTCGAACGCGCAGAAGAGATGCGCGATGCGGTGCTGTCGGCGCTGCCGGCGGATATCGCCGTCATGGTCGCCGCCGTCGCCGACTGGCGTGTGGCGTCAGCTGCTGGCAACAAGATCAAGAAGCAGCCCGGCGAAGCCCCGCCGCCGCTGATCCTCGCGGAAAACCCGGATATCCTGAAGACAATTGGCCATCACGCCGAACGCCCGAAACTCGTCGTCGGCTTTGCCGCCGAGACCCAGAATGTCGCGGAAAACGGCCGCTCCAAGCTGGAACGCAAGGGCGCGGACTATATCATCGCCAACGATGTCTCGCCGGAGACCGGCATCATGGGCGGCGATCGCAACCGGGTGAAGGTCATCGGCAAGGCCGGTGACGAAGACTGGCCTGAGATGGACAAGCAGGCCGTGGCGGAACGGATCGCCCGGCTGATCGCCTCACATTTTGGCTGAATAAGCCCTTCTTGCCGGGATAGCGGCCTGCGCCCTGTTATCCTGCCCGCCGGTGCAGAAGAGGCGGACATCGACGCCGTTTTCGCCGACGATCACGGCGGTGCCATCGGGAATTTCCACCCAGGCATTGTCGTCGTCGTTCAGCGGCTCGGAAACGAGGCAATAGCCGCCGCTCGGGCCCATCGGCGCGGCATAGAGCGTCGGCGCCCGCCAGTCGGAGGCGTAGCGCACGGCATAGAGATCGTGCCCGTCGGAGAAGGCGGCGGTGAAACGCACCAGCGTTTGAAGCTCCAGATGCTCGGAAAGCCGCTCGACAAAGGCCAGCGTCTCGGCCATCGCGCCGAGCGGATCGTGTTCCAGCCCGAATTGCAGGGCGAGCAGGAACAGGAGCTCGCTGTCCGTGGTGCCGGTGCGGGCCGCATAGAGATCGTTGTCGAGCATCGCTTCCATCGGCCGGCGCAGCTGCTCGAAATCGCCAATCTGGCCGTTGTGCATGAAGGACCAGCGCCCGTGCACGAAGGGATGGCAATTGTCGCGCCGCGTGCCGCCGCCGGTCGCGGCGCGGACATGGGCGAGGAAAAGGGGAGAGCGGATCTGCCGGGCAATGCTCTTCAGGTTGCAGTCCGACCAGGCCGGCAGGATATCGCGGTAGCGGCCGGGCTCGGCATGATCGCCATACCAGGCGATGCCGAAACCGTCGCCATTGGTCGCCGTCTTGGCGCGGGTGGCGCAGTGGGATTGCTCGATCAGCGAATGGGCGGGCGATGTCACCAGCTCTTCGAGATAAAGCGGTTCCCCGCGATAGGCGGCCCAGCGGCACATGATCGGAACTCCATGTCGGCGGCGAAGCACGCTGCCATTGACGGTTGGTTAACCATGATTTGATCCGATCATTCAACGCAAAACCGTAAAAATGCGTTAACGATCGGACCAAGGGTTAGCGATAGAACTGGGATAGCTGGTTTTGTGGCGTGATGTTGACCGACGTTTGCCCCTCATCCGCCCTGTCGGGCACCTTCTCCCCGCGCGCAGGAAGAAGGGACAAGCGGCCACCTCCGTCGGCCCCTCTCCCCGCCCGCGGGGAGAGGGTTAGGGTGAGGGGCAAACCGCACCAAGAGAAGGTCTCCTGTAACGTCCAGGAATCGGTTTTGGTGATTTGAATAAATATTCCATATTGACATAAATCAGTATTTTCATTTCATTTCTATTCATCATCCGGAAGGAACTGAAATGGGCGGCAGGCGTATCGGTGTCGGGTTGATCGGCACGGGTTTCATGGGGCGTGCGCACACGCTCGGTTTTTCCATTGCGGCGCGCAGCTTTACTCTGCCGTTCGAGCTTGATCTTGCCGTCATCGCCGACGCCACTCTGGCGGCGGCCGAGGCGGCACGGCGCAATTTCGGTTTCCGCACGGCGACGGACGACTGGAGGAGCCTGCTCACCGATCCCGAAATCGATGTCATCGACATCACCACGCCCAATCTCCTGCACCGCGACATGGCGCTGGCGGCCATTGCCCATGGCAAGCATGTCTATTGCGAAAAGCCGCTGGCTCCGACGGTGGACGAATGCGCCGAACTGGTCGCCGCTGCGGACAAGGCGGGCGTTATCACCCAGGTCGGCTTCAACTACCTGAAGAACCCGCTTCTCAGCCTCGCCAAAGACCTGATCGAAAGCGGCGAGATCGGTGCGGTGACCTCCGTGCGCGGCATCCATGCGGAGGATTTCATGGCCGATCCCGCCGTTCCCTTCGGCTGGCGGCTCGATCCGGCTAGCGGCGGCGGCGCGCTCGCCGATATCGGCAGCCACATCATCGCGTCTTTCCGCCATCTGGTCGGGCCGATTTCCTCCGTGCTGGCCGAAACCGTGACATTGGTGAAGGAGCGTCCCGTGGCGCGGGGCGCAAGCGAGACGCGTGCCGTCGAGGTGGATGACATAAGCCGCGCCTTCGTCCGCTTCGAAAACGGCGCGACCGGCAGCTTTGAGGCCAACTGGAGCGCCACGGGCCGCAAGATGCAGCATGATTTCGAAATCTATGGCACGAAGGGGTCGATCGTCTTCTCGCAGGAGCGCATGAACGAAATCCGCCTGTTCCGTGCTGGCGAGGACATCCGCACCCGTGGCTTCACCACCATCTGGGCTGGTCCCGAGCATCCGCCCTATGGCGCCTTCTGCGTCGCCGCCGGTCACCATCTCGGCTTCAACGAATTGAAGGCCATAGAGGCCCACGAATTCCTGAACGCGATTGCCACCGGGAAGCGGCCGGCAACGGATTTCCGCGAAGGCTACGAGGTGCAGAAAGTCGTTTCCGCCTGCTACGCCTCGGCGCGCTCCAAGGGCTGGGTCACGATTGCCTGACCGTTTTCCACGGAATGGAATGTTTATTCTGTTCTCTTCCGTCACGATCGGTTAAACCCGAGAGAGAGAAAAAAAGGGGCAGCGATGAGCGACGAGCAGGTTCCGCATGATTTCGAGGCGCTGAAGGCGGCGATCCTGCAGCGTAAGGCGGTGCTGCCCAAGCGGCTGAAGCAGGTGGCCGCCTATGCGCTCGACAACCCCGACGAGATCGCCTTCGGCACCGCCGCCAGCATCGCCGTCTCGGCCGATGTCCAGCCCTCGACGCTGGTGCGTTTCGCCCAGCATTTCGGCTTCGAAGGCTTTTCCAGCCTGCAGCAGATTTTTCGCGCCCGACTGCGGGAGCGCGCGCCGGGCTATGACGAGCGTTTGCGGGCGCTTGCGGAAAAAGGCCATGACCAGCTGGAAAGCGGCGCGATCCTCAACGGCTTCATCGCCGCCGCTCATAGCTCGCTGGATGCCCTGACCTCGGCCATCGATCCCGTCCGCTTCGACAAAGCGGTCACCATCCTCGCCAATGCCGCCACCATCTATCTTATTGCCAAGCGCCGGGCCTATCCCATCACCAGCTACATGGCTTACGCCTTCGGCAAGCTGAAGATCCGCTGTCAGCTGGTCGGCACCGCCGCCGGCATCGATGACGACATGCTGGCCTTCGCGGACGACGGCGATGCCGCCTTCGCCGTCAGCTTTTCGCCCTACGCGGCGGAAACCATCAGCCAGGCGCTCGCTGTTTCGTGCAAGGGTATCCCCGTCGTCTCGCTGACGGATTCCGTTTTTTCGCCTCTGGCGGAGTGCTCCGCCGTCTGGTTCGAGCTGGCCGAGGCCGATCACGCCGGTTTCCGCTCGCTTTCCGCCAGCATGGCCTTCGCCATGGCGCTCACGGTCGCGGTTGCGGAAAAGCGTCAGCAGATCAAGACGAAATGAAATGGAATGAAAATTCCATATTGACTTAATATCAGAACCTATGTTTCATCTCGCCACGGCCTCAACGGGCCATCCATGGACTGACGGGAGGAAGATATGAGTGAGACGAACGACCCATCGATGCCGCTCGATATCATCACCATCGGCCGCGCCTCCGTCGATCTTTACGGCCAGCAGATCGGCACGCGGCTGGAGGATGTCGCGAGTTTCGCCAAGTCCGTGGGCGGGTGTCCGACGAATATCTCCGTCGGTACGGCGCGCCTCGGCCTGAAGTCGGCGCTCATCACACGCGTCGGCAAGGAGCAGATGGGCCGTTTCATCCGCGAGCAGCTTGAGCGTGAGGGTGTCGAAACCGCCGGTATCGTCACCGATCCCGAACGGTTGACCGCGCTTGCCATTCTCTCGGTCGAAAGCGATCACTCCTTTCCGCTGCTCTTCTACCGCGACAACTGCGCCGACAATGCGCTTTGCGAAGACGATATCGACGAGGCTTTCATCCGCTCGTCGCGCGCCGTCCTCGTCACCGGCACGCATTTTTCCAAGCCGCATACGGATGCCGCCCAGCGCAAGGCGATCCGTATCGCCAAGGCCAATGGCGGCAAGGTCGTGTTCGACATCGATTACCGTCCGAACCTCTGGGGCCTTGCCGGCCACGATGCCGGCGACAACCGCTATATCGCCTCCGAGCGTGTCTCCGCCCATCTGAAGACCGTGCTTGCCGATTGCGATCTGATCGTCGGGACCGAAGAGGAGGTGCTGATCGCCTCGGGCGAAGAGGACCTGCTCTCGGCGCTGAAAACCATCCGCGCCAATTCGTCGGCCACCATCGTCCTGAAGCGCGGACCGATGGGCTGCATCGTCTATGACGGCCCGGTGCCGGATGATCTGGAACAGGGGATCGTCGGCAAGGGCTTTCCGATCGAGGTTTATAACGTGCTCGGCGCGGGCGATGCTTTCATGTCCGGCTTCCTGCGCGGCTGGCTGCGGGGCGAGCCCCATGCGACATCGGCCACCTGGGCCAATGCCTGCGGCGCGTTTGCCGTCTCCCGTCTGCTCTGCGCGCCTGAAATCCCCACCTGGACGGAGCTGCAGTTCTTCCTCGAAAACGGCAGCAAGGAAAGGGCGTTGCGCAAGGACGAGGCGATCAACCACGTCCACTGGGCCACCACCCGTCGCCGCGAGATACCGCAGCTTATGGCGCTTGCCATCGACCATCGTATCCAGCTGGAAGATCTGGCCGCGGGCGATGCCACAAAGCTTGCCCGCATTCCCGCCTTCAAGGTTCTGGCCGTCAGGGCCGCAGAGCGCATCGCCGCCGGCCGGCCGGGCTTCGGCATGCTGATCGATGACAAATATGGCCGGGAGGCCCTGTTCGCCGCCGCGAAGAACCGCGATTTCTGGATCGGCAAGCCGATCGAATTGCCGGGTTCCCGGCCTCTGCAATTCGAATTCAGCCAGGATCTCGGCAGCCGGCTGATCGACTGGCCCGTCGATCACTGCATCAAGGTGTTGAGTTTCTACCATCCGGACGATCCGGCCGAACTCAAGGCAACCCAGATCGCCAAGCTGCGCTCGGCCTTCGAAGCGGCGCGCAAGGTCGGTCGCGAAATCCTGATCGAGATCATCGCCAGCAAGCACGGGCCGCTGAAGGACGACACCGCCGCCCGCGCCTTGAGCGAGCTTTACGATGCCGGTTTGAAGCCGGATTGGTGGAAGCTTGAGCCGCAGGCGAGCCGCGCCGCCTGGGCCGCCATCGACAGGGTGATCGAAACCCGCGATCCGCTCTGCCGTGGCGTCGTCCTGCTCGGGCTGGAAGCGCCTTATGAAGCGCTGAAGGAAGGTTTCGCCGCCGCCAGGGGTGCGCGCACCGTTCGCGGATTTGCTGTGGGACGCACGATTTTCGCCGATGCCGCCAGGGCCTGGCTTTCCGGCGCGATGGATGACGAGCAGGCGATCGCCGACATGGCCGGGCGTTTCAAGGCGCTGGTCGATCTGTGGCAGGGTCTGGGAGAAACGAAGGCGGCGTGAAGCCCGGAGAGGTGCGGCATCTCCCTTCTCCCCGCGAGCGGGGAGAAGGTGCCCGACAGGGCGGATGAGGGGCATG
>JAVBSF010000460.1:0-10704 GCA_031556925.1 Pararhizobium sp. | reverse complement strand
GTTCGCGAGCGCGTCGACTTGAACGATCTGGTATTGAGCACGCTTCCCCTGCTGCATTCTGAGGCCCGACATAAAGCTATCAACGTTCAAGTTGATCTCGCACAAGCGTCACCGCTCGTCTCAGGCGATCGAGTTCAGTTGCAGCAGGTCATTATGAACATGGTGGTCAATGCTATCGATGCCATGTCAGTGCCGGGCGAAAAGGAGAAGAACCTAACCATCGCCACCCAAGTCGATGAAGAAGGAGGCGTGACCACGTCCGTATTCGACACAGGCCCCTTGCTGCAGCCGGAAGAGTATGACCGCTTCTTCAAGGCGTTCTACTCCACGAAACAGCACGGACTCGGAATAGGCCTGGCCATCTGCAAAAACATCGTTGAAACCTACGGCGGGCGGATATGGGGCGAAGCTTGCGCACCACACGGCACCAGCGTGCGGTTCTGGCTGCCCGGGTTCACATCCGCATCAGTCGCTGGTGAATAAGCGTTGGCGCTTAACTTCGAACGTCCTGGATTAACGTGATGCAGAGGGTTGTCCAAAACGCTCGACGAACGACTCTATGAGAATCCGGACCCTGGCCGGAGCGTTCGTACCAGACGGTCTCACAGCGAACATACCATACTCCGGAGCGGGAAACTCCTCCAACAACCTCACCAATTCCCCCGAGGCGATCTTGTCCTCAACGAGAAGGGCGGGCGCATTGCAGACGCCAAGTCCCGCCATCGCCCATTGAACAAGTGTTTCTCCGTTGTCGGAGCGAAATCTGCCCGTCACATGTACTTGGGTCCAGCGATTGGCGACGCGAAGCTTCCAGTCGTTGCCGGATGGTGCCGCATAGATCAGGCAACTGTGGTCAACTAACTCTGAGGGAGTACGTGGATAGCCTGCCTGCGCGATGTATTCCGGACTTGCGACGATCATGGAATGAACAGGCGCGACGCGTCGGGCGATCATTGTCGAATCAGGTAGTTGCCCGACGCGGATCACCACATCGAATCGCTCCGCGGTCAAGTCCACCATCCTATCCGTGAAAGAGGTGTCTATCTCTAGCTTGGGGTGCCTCTGCCCCAGTGCGACAAAGGTCGGCGCAAGAAGGTTCGCGAACGAATTTGGCGCTGCAATCCTGAGCCTATCGACAATTTCGCTCCTGTGAGCGGCGACGGCGTCTCTCGCTTCGTCGAACTCGCCCACAATACGTTCGCGCCGAACCAGGACTTCGGCCCCTGCCTCTGTCGGGGTCCAACCAGATTTCAACCTATAGAAACGTATAATGGATTTCGGCGACAGCCACAGTTAGCGTCTCTACGAGGAGCTCGTAGACTGACCTTCTGCAACAAGTATCGTGGCGCGCACTTCGATTTCCCAGGAAAGTTTGGTGCCGTAATTAGATGTGGTACGCTCTTCGCATGTGCACGAAGGAGTTGCTTTCAATGTCGCATGGAGAGGAACTGGTCATCGTTGTCGACGACGATCCCGTCGTGCAGGTGTCCTTGTGTGATTTGTTCGCTTCCGTGCGAATTCGCAGTGTGGCGCTCGGTTCTGTTACGGAATACTTGGCTGGACCTAGACCTGAGCAACCTACCTGCTTGGTCCTCGACATTAATCTGCCTGATATGAGCGGTCTCGAATTTCAGGCGAAAATGCATAGCGACGACCATCCGCCGATAGTCTTTTTGACCGGATATGCTGACATTCCTTCGTCCGTCAGCGCAATGAAGCTTGGTGCGGTCGATTTCCTCGTCAAGCCATTCGCGGGCGAGTCCCTCCTAAGCGCGGTGCGGGCGGCGATCGAACTCGACAGGCGACGTATGCAGGAGCGCGAGGAATTGCGTGCACTCCGGGAGCGCTTTGAAAGCCTCACACGACGAGAGCGGGAGGTACTGCCGCTAATCGTGAGTGGTCTCCTGAACAAACAGGCTGCTGTAGAACTCGGGATCAGCGAAATAACCTTCCAGGTCCATCGCGGCCACGTCATGCAAAAGATGAAAGCGGCCTCGTTGGCCGATTTGGTACGCATGGCGACGAAGCTAGATATCTCCATCTTGCACTCGAGATACGCTGGAGCGCATCCTCAATGAGCGCCCCCAGGCATACGGTGGCCATCGTCGATGATGATCCAAAAGTGCTGGAAGCCCTGCAGGACTTGTTTGAATCCAAGGGGTTCGCGGTTTGTGCATTTAGTTCGGCCCGCGACCTCCTGTTGGACAAGCGCCTTGCAACAATCGATTGCCTGATTACCGATATCGCGAGGCCCGAAATGAACGGAGTAGAACTGAGCCGTCAAACCGCGCTCCAGCGGCCGGAGCTTCCGGTTTTCTACATCTCGGGTGATTTAGAGATGGCGGCGCTGGCCGAGTCAAACTCCGACAACAGGGGAAGAGTTTTCAAGAAACCCTTCGACAGCAAGGCACTCGTCGCCGCCGTCCAGGCTACAATCTAGCCCGGCTCCAGGGCCCCTCACGGAAAACAATGGCGAGCCCGAAATTCGCTTTGTGGACCGCATCGGAGATCGTGGCCTTCCCGCAATCACAAGCCGGGGAACTACGTAGGAAGTCAAAGCAGCAAAAATTCACTTTTCTTAATTTGCCGGAGTCTGGGTTGGGCGTGCAGCATCACGTCCGAGCTTTTGCGCGACTGAATCGTTGGGCGAATGCAGATTTGTGGTGAAGTGATGAATGGGCCGCTACTTATACAAATTGGGACAGCCGAGTATCGTCGTCTGTCTATAGCTATGGTCATGGCCGGCTTTTCGACGTTTTCGCTTTTGTATAGCGTCCAACCGCTCTTGCCCGAGTTCGCAAACGCCTTTCACTTGTCAGCTCAAAGCGCCAGTCTCGCGGTCTCATTGGCGACGGGGCCAATGGCGGTCGGCATTCTCTTCGCAAGCTGGATTGCGGATAGGTTCGGGCGGCGACCCGTGCTGATGTATTCGCTGATCCTTGCGGCACTGTCCGGCTCCCTGGCTGCATTGGCACCCACCTGGGAAACGCTGCTCGTGTTCCGGTGCATTGCCGGCTTGGCACTCGCAGGAGTGCCGGCAGTTGCTATGACGTATGTCGCGGAGGAGGTGACGCCGGCTGCGATCGGCCCCGCGCTCGGATTGTACATAGCCGGATCGGCCATCGGAGGCATGATCGGGCGGCTCGGCGTCTCGATGGCGGCCGAATGGTTGGATTGGCGGTGGGCTCTGGCGGCCATGGGCCTGTTCAGCACTTCGGCAGCCGCAATTTTCTGTCTTACCGTCCCGCAGTCGAAAGGCTTCGCGCCGACAAGGCGGTCCTTGTCGGCGTTCATCGGCGCTTATAGGGCCGTGCTCGCTGACACGGTGCTCGTCGCACTCTATGCCTGCGGCTTTCTCACAATGGGCATATTCGTCACCGTTTACAACTACGCGCCGTTTCGCCTTGGCGCTCCGCCATACCAGCTAAGTCATTCGGAGATCGGAGCGATCTTCCTTTTGTACATCGTTGGTTCCGTGAGCTCCGCGCTATTTGGAAAGCTCGCGGGACGAATTGGCGTTCGTTCGGCCTTGGGCTGGCCAGTCGTCATGCTGCTGGTCGGGTTGCTCCTGACGGCGGCTGAACCGCTTTGGCTGATCATAACCGCAATAGGCGTTGTTACCGCCGGCTTCTTTGGCGCGCATACCGTCGCGTCAAGTTGGGTAACACGTCGAGCGTTCGGGAATCGGGGCCACGCAAGTGCCCTTTACCTCTTCGCCTACTACACGGGGTCGAGCTTACTCGGTTCAGTCGGAGGCGTTGTCTGGGATCGCTTCGGTTGGCCGGGCTTGGTTATCGTCACGATGGCCCTCGGCGGACTCGTCCTGGCGCTCGCTCTTGCGATTGCGCGGAGCAAGCCGCTCCAGGACCCTCGCCAGCCAAAATTCGGACAAGAGCTTCCGGGGTAGGAGCGGCTCGCCCGAGCACATCGAAAAACACACGCAAAACAGAGCTGAGGAGAAAGCTATGACGATCCGGATTAACAACTACATCGGCGGGAAGGACGTTGGGGCGTCGGTCGATGAGTTTGGCGTCAAGATCAATCCGAGAACCGGCGAGAAGTTGGAAGAGGTTACCTACAGCAGCGCCGCGGAGGTGAAGAACGCAATCGACGTCGCGGACGAAGCATTCTCGGAATGGCGTGACATGCGGCCCTCCGAACGCGGGCGGATTATGGTGGAACTCGGCCGGGTGATCAGGGCAAACGGAAAGCGTCTCGGCGAAATCGAGAGCATGGAGACTGGGAAGCCCGGGCACGAGATGCCGACACTTATTGATCTAACGGCGCAGTTTTTCGAATTTTACGGTGGGATCGTCAACGTCATGGACGGTGAGATCATCAACCAAGGGCCGAATTACCATGTTTACACGCGTCGCGACCCCTTTGGAGTTATTGGCGTGATTTTGCCATGGAATGCTCCGTTGCATCAGGCAGCAAGGGCGATTGCCCCGGCACTTGCCGTTGGCAACACGGTTGTTGCGAAGCCGTCGGAACACACCCCAGGCTCGTTGATCGAACTGGCGCGTCTCGCCGTCGAAGAAGCGGGACTGCCGGCCGGCGTTCTGAACGTAATTGTCGGCCGCGGAAGCGTTGTCGGGCCTGCCATGGTCGACCATCCGAAGATGCAGAAGATTTCGTTCACCGGTAGCGTCAGGGCAGGACAGGAACTCGGACGCATAGCAGCTGATCGCATCCTACCGCTGACTTTGGAGCTGGGCGGAAAATCCGCGAACATCGTGTTCGATGACGCCGATCTGAACGCCGCCGCAAAAGGGTCCGTCCGCGCTTTCACCTGGAATAGCGGGCAGTGGTGCTGTGCGGGAACTCGTCTCCTGGTCCAGGAAAACATCCACGATGAGTTTGTCGAAAAGTTCGTGAACGAAGTGAAGGCGCTGCGTGTCGGCCCTGAGCACGACGCCACCTCCGGCCCCATCACAACGTATGCGCAGTTCCTGAAAGTTCAGGAGTATCTCAAGATCGCCGAAGACGAAGGAATGACATGCGCCGTGGGTGGCAAGGTGGCCAGCGGAGCCAACCTTAACGGCGGGTGGTATATAGAGCCGACCGTTTTCACGGGTGTGACGAACGAGGCGACCCTGGCGAAAGAAGAAATCTTCGGCCCTGTGGTTGTGGTGATCCCGTTCAAGGATGAGGCCGACGCATTGCGCATCGCCAATGATTCCGACTTCGGGCTGGCAGCTGGTATCTGGAGCCGGGATATCGGCCGCATCCACCGCGTGGCGGCAAAACTGGACGCCGGCCGAATTGTCGTCAACGAGTACGGTGGTGGCTTCGTCCAAACCCCTTGCGGTGGATTCAAGCACAGTGGTTATGGACGGGAGCAGGGGATAGACGCCCTGGCTCACTATACGCAACTGAAGTCCGTGATCATCCGTCTATGAGGGTTCGTCACAAGGGGATTTGGAGTGCGCCGTGGCTCCGGTAATCGCCGGCTGGCGCACTTGCTTTTCGATTAGGAGCCAGACACCCTACCGTGAACTCGCTTCCATGGTCGTGGAAGAGTTAAGTACACTCGACCGTGGAGGGGGGCGCTGCCTGTGTTGAGGGTTTCGATCGACCGAAGGAGGTAACTCTTCCGAAGCGGGCTTGCAAAAAGGATCGGCATAGTCAGTTGCAGGCATTGGCATCCTACAATTTGTCTGCCTATGATTCTGGTATGGCAAAGAACGTTACGTAGAATTAGCTTGTCGGCGAGATAGGTGCAGACCTTATGAAGCAGCGAGTCGAGAATGACACTTGAAGAATTTACGGCACTCTACGACATCGCGATTGAAGGTCTAACTGACGTGGGCTGGCATTGGTTCGCGTATCATTTTTTTAGTGGTCCGCGGCCGTTCGCGATGAGCATTTTGTCGGCATGCGCGAGTATCGATCGCGTCACCGACGATATCGGTACCGTCCTCTTGCAAGAGCTCACGGCTATTGGCGGAAGGGAGGGGGATCAGCAACAGTACGAGCAGTTACTTCAGAAACTCAGCGAAATCCTAGTCATCGAGCGCGTTGTGAACTGTCCGTGGCCCGACGGCACGACGTTTCTTCATGAGCCCGCAGCTTTCCCTAATGGCCCTCGCCCAGAACTTTTGGTGAGCTCCTCAGAAGGCCGCGTCGTCGTTGAGGTGAAAACGCCAGCGTTACTTAACCATATCAGAGCTCGAGCAAGCAACAGCGGTCAGATTCCTTACCGTGGCGGTATCGCACCAGACGATGCCCGCAATATCGTTGGAGGCGACGTTACCCTGCCGCGGGATAATCCAATCCGCGACTTTCTGCGTGACAGTGAGCGCAAATTCACTGCTTTTAGGCAGGATGGGTCAACCGCTTCACTATTGGTTATCGTGTGGGACGACCACATCTACGAGCCGATCTCGACTCTTGTAAACGAGGGAAGTGGCTTGCTGACGCCGAACTCGTTTTCGCGGAGAGCTGACGACACTGCCGAAACATATCCCAACATTGACGCCGTAGTTCTTGTTCGTCACATGAATTACTTCGTCGAAGGCGCGGCGGAGCGTCCGCTGCACGACCGCGAAAGCGGCATGGACTTTGGTGGTGATAATGCGCTTCCCAACGTCCTTTGCCCGGGACACGGTGGGAGACCTCTCCCGGGGTTTGTTCTCGACGCCTTGCGGGCGTGGCCCCATGACAACGAAGCCCTACGCATGTTCGCTGAGTACAACCCCCAAGACATGGTATTTTGGATCGGGGGAGCGCCGACAGCATGATCCCATACGTCTTTCGCATCTTTCTTTCTTAGTCTTGGATCGGCGGCAATCGAGGACCGCGTCATGCTACAAGTAGGAGCGTTCTCTACACTCCAAATGCAAGGTCCCAAGGACGTCGTTGTTATGCTCGCCGAGCCGAGGCGCTGCAGAATGATCAACAGCACTCATGGCCACGCTGTTGATCGGAAATCCAGGAACCCTGATCTCGCCGACCTCGGGATGAATGAGCGGAAGGAGCATTTTGCTCGCCGCCAACTGGGGATGGTTCATGAGATCGCCATAGTGTGAGACCGGGGAGCAGAGGATGTCCGCGTCTCTTAGCACAGCCACCCACTCGTTGCGCGTGCGGCGGATGAAGTGCTCACCGAGTAGCTCTTTCATTGCTTTGCGGTTGGCGACGCGCGAAGCGGAGTTAACAAAGCGGGGATCGGTCTTCATCTCGGGAATTTCCAGGATGTCGCAGAGCCGCTCCCAGCGTCCGCCGTTGTAAGCGGCCAGCATGAACCAGCCATCCGACGCCTCGAAGGCTTCGTTCGGCGCGGAGTAGGGGGCAGCGCTTCCGATTTTTTGTGGCACCACGCCATCCGCAAGATAATTGGACAGGGACACCTGCTGAAGCGCGATCGCCGAATTGAACAGGTTTACGTCAAGGTGCGCGCCCTGACCGGTCTCGGTCGTCTCTCGTAGCTGAGCTAGTATTCCCATGACCGCCACGTATCCAGTGAAGACGTCGATGATCGGGGCCTGAACCTTTGAGGGTTCGGCATTTTCCGTCCCGATTATGCTCATGAGACCACTGTCGGCCTGCAGAATGCCATCAACGCCGGGGCGCTCCGCATAAGGCCCAGACTGGCCGTAGGCGGAGATCGAGCAATACACGATGCGCGGGTTCAAGGTCCGTAGCGCGTCGAACCCAAGGCCGAGACGGGCCATCACACCTGGGCGCATGCTCTCGACAACGATTTCCGCGTTGCTAGCCAGCTTCCTTGCTGCGTCTAATCCAGCGGACGATTTGAGATCGAGCGTTACCCCGAGTTTGTTTCGATTGAAGCCGTGGAAGAGCGCGCTGTCCTTCCCGATCCAAGATGGGCCCAGTTTTCGCCCGAGCTCGCCTTCGGGGGGCTCAATCTTGATAACATTTGCGCCCATGTCGGCAAGGAGCATCGTGGACGTAGGACCTGCCCCGATGTGCGTAAAATCGATGACGGTGACGCCATCCAGAGCTTTGCTCAGCATTGTGCAATCCTTTCCCGATTGGGGGTGCGTCAGCTTGTCCTGCGCGCAATCGTGACACCGGCGGCGCGCTCCAATTCTTCGACCACCACCGTCATGTCGCGGCCGGTCATTCCGTTTTCGTTCGCGATGTCGTAAAAGCTGCGGGCCAGCGCTGACACCGGCATTGGCACTCCTGCGGCCTCAGCCTCGGCAAGGCAGAGGCGCAAGTCCTTGCACATCAGCTCCAGCCTGAATCCGAAGTCGAAGTTTCGGTCGAGAATCCGCTTATCGATCAAGTCGTCAGTTACGAAGCTACGAGCCGTGCTTGCATTTAGCATCTGCAGAACGGTTTCGGCCTCGAGACCGAACTTGACACCGAGCAAGACAGCCTCCGCGGCCACAACGAGGTTAGCGCCCACGATCATGTTGTTGACGAGCTTCAAGGCTTGGCCTTGGCCGGCCCCCTTGCCGACGAGCTTGACGTTTCGCCCAAAGGACTGGAATACCGGAAGGAGGGAGGTGAAAGCTTCCCCGTCGCGCGAGACCATCACTGACAGCGTGCCAGCCTCCGCCCCCCGCGAGCCTCCGGCCAATGGGGCATCGAGCGATTTGATGCCCGCCTTTGCAAGTTCCTCGGCGACCTTCCGGGCCATTGTCGGCCCCGTCGTGGAATGATCGGCATAAAACCTGACGCGCTTGCCATGTATGAGCCCGTCAGTTCCTAGAGCTACCTGCTCAACGATATCAGGGGTGGGCAGGCAGACGAGGACGGCCTCAGCAGCGTCTGAAACGGATCGAGGAGATGAATGGATGGTGGCACCGATGGTTAGGCGTTCAGCCGCATCGCTGTTGGCATCGAAAACATGCAATCTAAAGCCGGCATTGGCGATATGCCGCGCCAGGTGTGCTCCCATCATTCCAAGGCCAATAAAGCCGACGTCTTGCATTTTCACCTCCCACAGGATTTCCCCAGGTTTCGCCGGTACGGTGCGTAAGCGGGGGACGAAATTTTCTGGCGTTCCGATTGGCGTCCTCCCATCGGAACAAGCACGTAGTAGCTATCTGGAGCGACCTCACAGCAAGTGAGATTTGCGCCGCGATCGTTGATCAAAACTCAACGATCATGACCGTTTTGTCGTTGAGTTTTAGTCAACGGGCCCCAACCTAAAACTCGCTCACGCCGCGACGGTCTTTCTGAGAACGTATGTCTCCACGGTCGCAACCGGCCGATTGACTGGCAGCACGAAGGAGGAGCGCGATGTCAGAAGTTGCCATACCGATTAAAGATGAAGTCCACACCGAACCTGTGGGTTCGCTCTCGAGGGCGCAAAAGAAGGCGGTTGTCGCCGCGACGCTTGGCACGATCGTCGAATACACGGACTGGGTGATCTACGCGACTTTCGCATCGATCCTCGCCCAGCAGTTCTTTCAGGCGGAAGACAGTCTGACCGCGCTTTTGCAGGTCTTCGCGGTATTCGCCGTCGGATTCGTCATGCGACCGATCGGTGGCGCGGTTCTCGGCGCATTCGCGGACCGGTATGGCCGCAAAGCTGGCCTCACGCTCTCGATATTGTTGATGTCCTTGGCATCGCTCGCTATCGGCATCTGCCCCGGATACGAGACGATTGGGGTCGCAGCGCCGGTCGTTCTCGTTCTGGCGCGCCTCGTACAAGGCTTCTCGGCAGGTGGAGAGTTTGGCTCGGCCTCAGCCTTCCTAGTGGAGTCTGCGCCTGCAGATCGGCGAGCCTTTGCCGGATCGTGGCAATGGTTCGCGATCAATGCGGGGACGTTGGTGTCGTTCGTCCTCGGCTATGTGCTAGCCGTGGTCGGCAGTGAATCTGGACTTGCTGATTGGGGCTGGCGCGTCGCGTTTATCGTCGCTGCATTCCTCGGCATGATCACGCTCTGGATTCGGCTTTCCGTCGGCGAAACCGAAGTATTTAAGAAGCGGGTAGCTGTCGAAGGCGTGCCGCGGAATCCGCTTGGCGATGTTCTCTTCAGGCACAAGGGCGACGCACTTCGGGTCATCGGCATCGCGATGTCTGGAAATCTGCTCAACTACGTCTGGATGGTGAACTATCCTTCGTACATCCATATCGTCACGGGCATGTCGCGAGCGGACACTCTGCTGATCGGGACGGTCTCGGTCGCCATCTCGCTTGCCGTCATTCCATTTATCGGGATGCTCGCCGACCGCATTGGCAGGAAGCCTGTGCTGATAACGTTTGCGGTAACTTCCGCGCTCTGGGCTTGGCCAAGCTTCGCCTGGCTGACGCCGAACATGAGCTTCGGAGCGGCACTGGGGATGATGACCGTCGCAATGCTCATCATGACTGGTTTCGCTGGTGCAGCGGCTGTGATGATGGTCGAGCAGTTCCCCGCTCGCGTTCGGGTAACCGGGGTCGCCTTGCCGTATGCTCTTTCCGTGACTCTATTCGGCGGCACCGCGCCATATGTCATCACAGCGATGAACGGCAGCGGAAATGGAGGATACACGTGGCTCTACCTGGCTGCGGTTTGTGTCGTTGCCGCGATCGTTTACGCTAGGCTTCCCGAAACCAAAGGTCAGCCGCTCCGGTAACCAGACGCGGCATGAATCCGAAAGCAGGATGCGCAGCCGAAACCCGGCCGCGCATCCTTTTTTGTCAACGGCGGAGTAAAAACCGGCCACGGGGCGGAGCAAAAGTCGGCCACTGCGGCGCCGGTCTGAGACCGCCGGGAGGGCTTAAGCCCGAGCGGGGGTCTC
>JAVBSF010000037.1:0-8147 GCA_031556925.1 Pararhizobium sp. | reverse complement strand
AGAGGGGACAACAGAATATGGAGGAGAAGACAATGGCCCAGAAAACCGTCCGCCTGACCATGGCGCAGGCCGTGGCGCGGTTCCTGACGCGGCAGATGACTGTCATCGATGGCGAGAAGCTGCCGATCTTCGGCGGCGTCTTCGCTATTTTCGGCCACGGCAATGTCGCGGGCGTCGGCGAAGCGCTGCATGCCGTGCGCGACACGCTGCCCACCTATCGCGGCCAGAACGAGCAGGGCATGGCCAATGCGGCGATCGCCTTCGCCAAGGCAAGCTTTCGCCGCCGCTTCATGGCCTGCACCACCTCCATCGGCCCCGGTGCGCTGAACATGGTGACGTCAGCCGCGCTCGCTCATGTCAACCGCCTGCCGATGTTGCTTCTGCCCGGCGATGTCTTCGCCAACCGCCGCCCCGATCCGGTGCTGCAGCAGGTCGAAGGGTTCGGCGACGGCACGATTTCGGCCAATGATTGCTTCCGCCCCGTTTCCCGCTATTTCGACCGCATTACCCGCCCCGAACAGATCATCCCGGCGCTGCGCCGCGCCATGCAGGTGCTGACCGATCCCGCCGAGTGCGGCCCGGTCACGCTTTCGCTCTGCCAGGATGTGCAGGCCGAGGCTTACGATTATCCCGAAAACTTCTTCGACGAAAAAATCTGGCTGCCCCGCCGCATCCGCCCGGATGCCGACGAACTCGCCTGCGCCATCGCCGCGCTCAAGGCCGCCAAGAACCCGGTCATCATCGCCGGCGGCGGCGTGCTTTATTCGGAAGCCAGCAGGGCGCTTGCCGCCTTCGCGGAAAAGCATGGCATTCCCGTCGTCGAGACCCAGGCCGGAAAATCAGCGCTGCCGCATCGCCATCCGCTCAATATGGGTTCGGTTGGCGTGACCGGCACCTCGGCGTCGAATGCCCTGACGGAAGTTGCGGATGTGGTTCTTGCCGTCGGCTCCCGCCTGCAGGATTTCACCACCGGCTCCTGGGCGCTGTTCAAGAATGACGGCCTGAAGATCATCGGCCTCAACGTCCAGCCCTTCGATGCCGCCAAGCACGAAGCCCTGCCGCTGGTGGCCGATGCCCGCGAGGGGCTCGAGGCGCTGAGCGCCGGGCTCGGCAGCCACGAGGCCGATGCCGCATGGACCGAAAAGGCCAGGGCGCTCAAAACCGAGTGGCTGAAAGCTGCCGACAAGGCGACGGCGACGACCAACGCCGCGCTCCCCTCCGATGCGCAGGTGATCGGCGCGGTGCAGCGCGCCCGCGGCGGCGCGGCGACGACGCTCGTCTGTGCGGCCGGCGGTCTGCCGGGCGAGCTGCACAAGCTCTGGCAGGCGGAAGGCCCCGGCAGCTATCATATGGAATACGGCTTCTCGACCATGGGCTACGAGATCGCCGGCGGCCTCGGGGTCAAGCTGGCGAAACCGGAAAGCGACGTCATCGTCATGGTCGGCGATGGCAGCTACATGATGCTGAATGCCGAAATCGCCTCCTCGATCATGCTCGGCGCCAAGCTGACCGTCGTGCTGCTCGACAATGCCGGTTACGGCTGCATCAACCGGCTGCAGATGGCGACCGGCGGCGCGAACTTCAACAATCTCTTGAAGGACACGCACCACGTCACGCTGCCCGGCATCGATTTCGCCGCCCATGCCGCCGCCATGGGCGCCGTCTCGCGCAAGGTCTCGTCCATCGGCGAACTGGAAACGGCGCTCAAGGAAACGGCCGACGAGACCCGCACCACCGTCATCGTCATCGACACCGATCCGCTGATCACCACGGATGAGGGCGGCCACTGGTGGGATGTCGCCGTGCCCGAAGTCTCCGGGCGCTCCTCGGTCAACGAGGCCCGCAAGGCCTATGAAAAGGCGCTGCTGGGCCAGCGCTTCGGATAAGGCTCCGGACGCCGGATCATTTTCGCGAACCGGCTGCGGCCCGCAAACAACGCTTGGAGAATTGCAATGAAAGCCAAACTCGGCATGTCGCCCATCGCCTGGTGGAACGACGATCTTCCCGAACTCAGCGACGACGTCTCGCTCGAAGAATGCCTGCGGCAATCGCGCGGTGCCGGTTTTACCGGCATGGAGCAGGGTCGCCGTTTTCCCAACAATCCGGAGGAAATGCTGCCGATCCTGCGCGCCGCCGATGTGACGCTCTGCGGTGGCTGGTTCTCCGGCACGCTGGTCGATGAGGACGTGTCAGCCAACAAGGACCGCATCGCGCCGATGATCGAGCTGTTCAAGGCCGTTAATGCGCCCTGCATCGTCTATGGCGAAGTCGGCCGCTCGATCCAGGGTGACCGCTCCAGGCCGCTCGCCACCAAGCCGCGTCTGACCGATGACGAGATGAAGGCCTACGGGCGCCGCGTCACCGCATTCGGCGAATGGTGCGCGGAGCAGGGCATGCCGCTCTCCTACCATCATCACATGGCCGCTGTCGTCGAAACCGAGCCGGAACTCGACGCCTTCATGAAGAATTCCGGCGAAGGCATCCCGCTCTTGCTCGACGCCGGCCATCTGGCCTTTGCCGGTGGCGACGTCATGCGCGCCATCGACAATCACCATGCCCGTATCAACCATGTGCATGTGAAGGACATCCGCCGTCCGGTCGTCGACGGGCTGGATCGCAGCCGGCAATCCTTCCTCGATGCCGTGGCGCTCGGCGCCTTCACCGTGCCGGGTGACGGCTCGCTCGATTTCGGCGCCATCGTCCAACGCTTCGCCGATTATGGCTATGAAGGCTGGTTCGTGGTCGAGGCCGAGCAGGATCCACGGAAGTCGCCGCCGCGGAAGATGGCGGAAATCGGCCATGCCGAGCTGATGCGCGTCATGACCGCAGCCGGCTATACGGTGGAAACGGAAGGTTTCCCGAAGGGCTGAGGCCCCGAGAGGGAAACGATGGAAGGATCAAGAACATGCCGAACCTGCTTGTGAAACCTAAGGGCAAAACCGGCCGCGTGCACGACATCACGCCGCAAAGCGCCGGCTGGAGCTATGTCGGCTTTGCGCTGGATCGTCTCGCGGCGGGCGAAAGCTCGGGCGGCGAGACGGGAGACAGGGAAATCTGCCTCGTCCTCGTCTCCGGCAAGGCCAGGGTCTCCGTCGATGGCGAGGATTTCGGCGAACTCGGCGAGCGCATGACCCCCTTCGAAGGCCAGCCCTATGCCGTCTACGTCCCGAAGGGCAGCAAGTGGCAGGTCACCGCCACCACGGCGCTCGATCTCGCCATTTGCTCCGCGCCGGGCGGGGAGGGCTACAAGGCCAGGGTCATCCGCCCCGGCACCCACCCTCTCATGACCCGCGGCAAGGCGACGAACACCCGCTACGTCACCAACATCATGCCGGAAGACGATGGCTTCGCCCATTCGCTGCTCGTCGTGGAGGTCATCACGCCGGGCGGCCATACCTCGTCCTATCCGCCCCACAGGCATGACGAAGACAATCTGCCTGCCCAGAGTTTCCTCGAGGAAACCTACTACCACCGCCTCAACCCCTCCCAGGGCTTTGCCATGCAGCGCGTCTATACCGACGACCGCGCGCTGGACGAAACCATGGCGGTGGAAGACGGCGACGTGACGCTGGTGCCGAAGGGCTATCACCCCGTTGCCGCCATCCATGGCTACGACCTCTATTACCTCAACGTCATGGCCGGCCCGTCGCGCATCTGGAAGTTTCACAACGCGCCGGAACATGCCTGGCTTTTCACGGGCGTCTGACGCGTTATCTCCTTGTTTGAAGGAGATAACGACGATGAGGATTGACGGACAATGCCATTGCGGGCTGATCGGCTATCAGGCGGAAATAGACCCGCAAAACGTTTCCATCTGCCACTGCACCGATTGCCAGCAATTGACCGGCAGTGCCTATCGGGTCACGGTCAGCTGTCGACTCGCGGATTTCGATCTTACCGGTGCGGCGCCGACCATCTACGTGAAGCATGGAGACAATGGCCGCAGGCGATACCAGATGTTTTGTCCGAACTGCGGTTCGCCGGTCTATACGACCGGTGACGATGAGGATGCTGCCGAAATCGGCATTCGCCTCGGCACGATCAACCAGCGGCAGGATCTCTCGCCGAAAAAACAGAAATGGTGCTCTTCCGCCCTGCCGTGGAGCGCCTCCATCGCCGCACTGCCGGCGCGGCCCCGCGAATGATCCGCTGCCTGCGGCGGATCGCGATATCCATTTGATCCGTCGCGCAAAACTTCGTATTCGAAGGCCCCGTCCGCATCATCAGGAGCAGCCGCCAAAATGACTTCCGCCACGTCGCCGGTTTTCGGCAAGAAATATTCCGCATTCCTTTTCGATATGGATGGAACCTTGCTGAATTCGATCGCCGCCGCCGAACGCGTCTGGAGCCGCTGGGCCGAGCGTCACGGGCTCGATGTCGCGACGTTCCTGCCGACCATGCATGGCAAGCGCGGCGTCGATACGATCCGCCAGCTTGGTCTTCCCGGTGTCGATCCCGTTGCCGAGGCCGCGCAGGTGACGCAGGACGAGATCGATGACGTCACCGGCGTCATTCCGATCCCCGGCGCCATCGATTTCGTCAAAAGCCTGCCGGCCGACCGCTGGGCGATCGTCACGTCCTCGCCGATCCGGCTTGCCAGGGTGCGCATGGCCGCCGCCGGCCTGCCGGAGCCGAAATTCATCGTGACGGCCGAGGATGTCTCGCGCGGGAAGCCGAGCCCGGAATGCTACCTGCTCGGGGCAAAGCGCGTCGGCTTCGACCCGGCGGAATGCCTGGTGTTCGAAGATGTCGCGGCGGGCGTTCTCGCCGGAGAGGCGGCGGGATCGGATGTGATGGTCATCACCACCACCCATACCCATCCGCTGGAAACCTCCCATCCGGGCATCGATGGCTATCACGGCGTCGTGGCCGCCGCGGATGAGAATGGTAAGCTATATCTTACCGATAACCGCTAAACTGCTGTTCCAGAGCGCATGAAAATGCTGCACCGGTCCATGGCCGGTGCCGACGGTCAGATCGACCGCCGCCGCAATCGCGCCTCGCAGATATTCCTTGGCGATCTCCACGGCGTCGCCGATCTCCGCGCCTTTGGCAAGTTCGGCGGCCAGCGCGCTTGAAAGCGTGCAGCCGGTGCCATGGGTATTCGCCGTCGCGATGCGCGCGGCTTCGAACCAGTGGATACCTTGAGCGGTGACAAGCACATCGGGGCTGTCGTTTCCCTCCAGATGGCCGCCCTTGACGAGAACGGCCTGGGGGCCGCGGGCAAGAAGCCGGGCCGCCTGCGCGGCCATCCCGTCGCGGTCCGTTGCCGGCTCTTCGCCCAGCAGCGCGGCCGCCTCCGGCAGATTGGGCGTCACCAGCCTCGCCAGCGGCAACAGGCGGCGGGAAAGCACATCGACGGCATCGGGCGCGAGCAACGGCGCCCCACCCTTGGCGATCATCACCGGATCGAGCACGATGGGGATATCGCGATGCCGCGCCAGAACGTCGGCCACGGCTTGCGCAATGCCGGCATTGGCGATCATGCCGATCTTCACGGCATCGACACGCACATCCGCAAAAACCGTTGCGATCTGCTGCGCGACAAACTCCGGCGCCACGGCCTGAACGCCGGTGACGCCTTGCGTGTTCTGCGCCGTCAAGGCCGTCAGCGCCGCCATGCCATAGGTGCCACGGGCGGCAAAGGTCTTGAGATCGGCCTGGATACCGGCGCCGCCGGAGGGATCGGAGCCAGCGATGGACAGCACATTGCGGATCATCGGCGGGCCTCCCCGATCCGTGTCGCCAGGGCTCGGGCCGCTCCGCGCGGATCGGGCATGCCGCAGATGGCCGAGACGACGGCGAGTCCCTCGGCACCGGTCTTCAACACGGCCTCGACATGAGCGCCCTTCAGGCCGCCGATCGCGACGCAGCGCACGGGGCTTGCCGCGACGAGGCCGGCCAGTCCCTCCAGCCCGACAGGCTGCTTGTGGTCCGGTTTGGTCGCGGTGGCGAAGACCGGCCCGACGCCGGCATAATCGACGATGGCCGGATCGAGCCGCCGGGCCGCCGCCACGGTTTCCACCGAAACGCCAAGGATCATCTGCCGGCCGATCCGTGCCCGCGCAAGGGCGGGATCGCCGTCATCCTGCCCGATATGCAGCCCATCCGCGCCGATCCGGCATGCCGCCTCGATATCGTCGTTGACGATCAACTGCGCGCCGGTTCCCGCCAGTGCCGCCTTCAGCGCCAGCCCCGTCTCGACAAGCCGCCCGGTGCCTCCCGTCTTGTCGCGCAGCTGCACCATCGTCGCGCCGCCTTCGACAGCCGCCCGCGCCGTCTCCACCATGCCATGGGCCGCGCAAAGATCGGGATCGAGCACCAGATAGAGCGAGAGGTCGAAGCTTTTCATGCCTGGGTCACCGCCGCATCGAGAGCCGCCGGCTGAAGCGCCGCCAGAGCATCGAGGAACCGCCACTGGAAGGAGCCCGGCCCTTCGGCGCGTTTCGCAGCCTCGCTCCCGGCAACCGCGAAGGCGGCCAGCGCGGCAACGGTGGCATCGAACGGCGCAGCCGGCCGGATCGCCGCGAAGGCGCCGACAAGGCAGGTCAGCGAGCAGCCGAGGGCCGTCACCCTCGGCATCAGTGCCGAGCCACCATGGATGTGCGTGGATTGTAAGCCGTCGGTTACGAAATCGATCTCGCCGGTCACCGCGACGATTGCCTGATGCTGCTTTGCGAGAAGAATGGCCGATTGTTCGGCAAACTCGACCGAATCCCCGCTGTCCACGCCCTTGCCTGCACCCTCGCCGCCGGCAAGCGCGATGATCTCGGAGGCGTTGGCGCGAATGACCGTCGGCTTCAGATCAAGCAGACGCGCAGTCGCCTCCCGCCGGAAGCCGGTGGCGTAATGCGCGACCGGATCGAGCACCCATGGTCTGCCCGCCGCATTCGCGGCCTTCGCCGCCACCAGCATGCCCTCGATCCAGCCGGGGGAAAGCGTGCCGATATTGATCGTCAGCGCTCCGGCGATGGCGGCAAATTCGCCAGCTTCTTCCGCCGCATGCACCATGGCCGGCGAAGCGCCCGCCGCCAGCAGCACATTGGCGGCGATGTTCATGGCGACGTAATTGGTGATGCACTGGACGAGGGGCGCGCTCGCGCGCATCTCGGTCAGCAACTGGCTTGCGGGAATGGTCGGTGTCATCTCGGCCCCTTCTTGGACGGGGGCAGACGTGAAGGCTGGAGCGCGGATGCGACAGGCCGAAACGACTCCCTCCGCCAGCATGATCTGGTTCAGGTTCAAAGGGTGCTTCTCAGCCCGGCTTTCGCCGGACGCCCCTGTCTTTCATCCCTGATCTTACAGAAAGGACGGAAACTGTCACGCGGAAATTTGGAGGGGAGATGGCCGCGTGCTGCCGAAAACAAACAAACCGTCCGGGTGGACGGTTTGTTTGATCTACCTGTGTCGGGCGAAAATCAGGCCGCCTTGGCGACGTGATATTCCTTGATCGCTACCATCTTGATCGCCGGGAAACGCTCGGCTTCGTAGCGCAGCGAGAAGCTGTCCTGCGCCAGAAACACAGGGTCGCCATCGAGATCGCGGGCGATATCGCCGCGCTTGACGTTGAGAAACTTCTCCAGTTCCGCCGGCTGGTCCGACGAAATCCAGCGGCAGACGGAGAAGCGGGCCATGTCGAAGGACACCGGCAGGCCGTATTCCGCCTGCAGCCGCTCCTTCAGAACATCGAGCTGCAGCGCGCCGACGACGCCGACGATGGCCGGCGAACCGTCTTCCGGCTGGAACAGCTGCACGACGCCCTCTTCGGCCATCTGCTGCAGGGCTTCCTTTAGCTTCTTGGCCTTCATCGCATCCTCCAGCCGCACGCGGCGCAGGATTTCCGGCGAGAAGTTCGGCACGCCCTGAAACACCAGAGCTTCCCCTTCGGTCAGCGTATCGCCGATGCGCAGCGTTCCGTGGTTTGGGATGCCGACGACATCGCCGGCATAGGCGGTATCGGCAAGCTGCCGCTGCGAGGCGAAGAAGAACTGCGGCGCGGTGAGGCCCAGCTGCTTGCCGGTGCGCGCCAGCCGCGCCTTCATGCCGCGCTCCAGCTTGCCCGAGCAGATGCGGGCAAAGGCGATGCGGTCGCGGTGGTTGGGGTCCATGTTCGCCTGGATCTTGAAGACGAAGGCGGTCATGCGGTC
>JAVBSF010000087.1:0-6285 GCA_031556925.1 Pararhizobium sp. | reverse complement strand
GACCGCCGAGACGAAAAGACCGACACCCACGGCGAGCGGCCCGACAATTGCCGCAAGCCCGCCGATCGCAACGCCCCATTTCAGGATTTCCGGGTTCGTCGAGGCCAGCTGATCGACCAGCCCGGCAAGGGAGCTGACAAGCTGAGTCGTAAAACTCAGGATGCCGGAATTGGCAATAGCAATCTGCAAGGTCTCGAAGGCGCCGGAAAGCTTCTCCATTTCACCGTTGAAGCCCTTCATCCGGGCGGCGGCCTGTTCGGTCGCGCTCGCCTGGGCGATCTTTGTCTGCACTGCATCGACGCCGGCCGCACCCTGTTGCATCAGGGCAATGGCCGTGCGCATCCCATCGACGCCGAAGATCGTCGTCATCTTCTCGGAAAGCGCTTCCTGCGAAAGGCCGGACATCTTCTGGCGCAGCTCTTCCGCCACGGCCGACATCGATTTCATCGATCCATCAGCGTTGAAGAATTTCAGGCCAAGCTCTTCCATCGCGGCGGCGGCATTGTCTGAGGCCGGCACCAGCCGCGTCAGGAACGCCTTGAAACTCGTGCCCGCGTCCGAACCGCTGGTAAAGACCGAAGACGTGGCAGTCAGCGAGGCGTTGAAATCTTCCAGCGTGACGCCGAGCGCGCCTGCCACGCCGCCGGCCTGACCGATTGCCAGCGCGTAATCCTCAAAACCGAACTGCGACTGAAGCGTGACACCGGTAATCCCATCGACAACCTTGCCGAGGTCTTTTGCTTTCGCGCCGAATTGCGCCATGACATTGGTGGCGACATCCGCCGAGGTGGCAAGGTCGCCCCCGGTCGCTTCGGAAAGTTTGATGGAAGCTTCCGCCGCACCGCCGAGGATTTCGCCGGCCGACAGACCGTTCTTTGCCAGCATCTCCATCATGTCGGCTGCTTCGGAAGCGGATTTCGACGTATCCGCGCCAAGCTCCATCGCCAGTTTCTGCATGGCGGAAAATTCATCCGCCGTCGCGCTGGATGCCGCCTGCAGGCGGTTCATCGACGCCTCGAAATCGCCGGCCGTGCGAACGCTCAAGGCCGCAAAGCCTGCAAGCGGCGCCGTGACGCCCAGCATCATCTTCTGGCCCAGCGCCTGCATGCTGCGGCCCGCGCCCGCAAGGCTGGTACGCATGTTAGCAAGCCCTTCGCTGAAGGCAGCCGTGTCGATCGAAAGATTGACGCGGAGCGCGCCAATAACAGCATTCATGATGCAGAACCTTTGGAAGCGGGATCGTCAGCGCGCGAGCGCGTCGGTCCATTGCATGGCAATAGCCATCAGCTCTTCCGGCGACTGGCGCCGCCGTTTGATCTTCTCGCGGGAGAAGAGTGTTTCGAGCTTCGGGATTTTTTTCGATCGCGACAGGCTGGCGATATGCCAGGCAAGCCATGCCCGGTCGTTATGCTCGCGCCGCAGTCTGGCTGCGACGCCGTTGAACACCAGATGCGCTTCGCGCAGGGTAACGGTCCAGAAACGGTCGGGGGGTTGACCGGCCTCGACCCATGAAGACAGCAGCGCTTGCCAGTCTATTCCGTCGCTGCTGTCGCCGGAGGGTTTTCGTCATCAGCCTTGTCCGCAGGAGGAAACGCCGCCTGAAAGGCTTCGCCGATCTTGCCGATGATTTCGTTGACCCCGCCCGGCGCCCGGATCGCGCCGGCCTCGCCAAGGGTGATGTCCGGCTGATTGTCGAGCAGCGCTGCCCAGAGCAGCACGCGAAAGGTCTTGGCATTGACCTTCGCCGCATCTTTCATCCGGTCGGCGATCATGGTGATAGGCTCGCCGAAATGGTCTTCCAGCTCGCACATGGCGTTGATGGAAAACGAAAGCCGGTAATCCTTGTCCGTGGCCTTCAGGGTGACCTGACCCCGTTCCCTGTTCGCCATCAGGAAACGACCGTCGAGCTGGTGACCTTGAATGTGGCCGTGGCCGTCTGCCGGTCATCGATCGGCAGCTCAACTTCGTAGCCGGTCAGGATGCCGTAGAAGGTCCATTTGGCGCCGTTCGGAAAAACCACGCGCAGGTGTTTCTTGCCGGCCGCCTTCAGTCCCTGCAACACGTCGTCGGCCTCGCCGCCGGCCACGAAATTCAGCTCGATCGAGCATTCACCCGGATCAGCAAGGGTTTCGATATATTCGCGGGTCTTGTCGGGCGACTTGTAGTGCGTCGCTTCCGTGGTATCCCGCGACCAGTTCGGCGGCGTGATGCCGAAGACTTCGGCAACCGCATCCCACCCTTCGGTCGGGGTTGCACCGTCGCCGATTTCAAATGCGCTGTCATAGCCGATCGCGGCTTCCGTCATGGCAGTATTCCTTCTCTAGGAGTGAAAAATCTTGATGTCGGCGGATTTTCGGAACGGCCGATCCGTGTCATCGACGCGCCCGGAACCGATATCGCGTTCGTCTTCGATGAAGATGCCCTGCACGCTGATCGGGCCCATCATGCCGAGATATCCATCGAGTTCGCCGAGGATCGCCCGCATGCCGCCCGCAACATCCCCGTAGCGATCGCCGTAGACATCGATCTGCACGCGCGGTGCCTTAAGGCCGTCCGAACCCTTCATGGTGTAATCGCGCGGCGAGCCGATCACCTGCAGTACCGCATAGACGCGCTTCTGGCCCTGCGGTGCCCGATCCCACCAGATGCGGTTGCCAAGCTTCGCCGTCACCGCCGTTTTCGACAGCAGGAACGCAACCAGTGCCTCTTCCATGAAATCAACCGTTCCTGCGCACCAGACGCCGGGCAAGCCGGGCCGCTGCGGTTTCGATCGCGACCCAGAGCCGGTGCGAAATAATGAAAAGAACCTGGTCCTGCTTCGCGTCCCACGCCGGCCGCAGGAAAGGCTGCGCGGCATTATGCTCGTTGCCGAATTCCTGCTGGACGCCCGCGGGATCGCTGGTGCCCACAAACGCTTCCGCGAAGTCTTTGTTGCCGCCGGACTTGTGAAGCCCGGCTTGCCTCCGCGTCAGTTTCGTGCCGACATCGGTGTTTTCGTAAAGGTGCATGTCCAGTTTCGGTTCGCGAACACGCGCCTCTTGCGCCAGCGGCTCCCCTGCCTCCAGAAGAATCCCGCGCGTGACCCGCTTTGCCGTGGATTTCGGCAGGTCGGCCAGCGCCCTGTCGAGTTCCTTCAGTCCCTCGATACGAACGGTGCGCACCCTCATGAATGCCCGCCCGTTTCGAGCGTCAGCCCTCTATCGGCGATAAGCTGGGCAAACCGGTTGACCAGCCACCCCATCTTTGCGGACGGAATAACCCACCACAGGACAAAGGCCATGATCAGCGCAATGGAGAGTGCCGGCCGCACCCACCACTTGAATCGGACGCCAAAGGTCATGCCGCAAGTCTTCACCATGACCTATTCCTCTTCCTCGGCAATCGCATCGGCGCGCGCCTTGCAATCGAGTTCATGCACCACGCGCCGGCCGATTTCGCGGATATCCAGAATGTCCCATTGCCGCCCTTCGTATTCGATGCGGTCCGTGACCTTGAGGCCGGGGAAATATCGGATATGAAACGTTATTACCGTCGTTGCGGTCAGCTGCTGCGCTTGAAAACGCTCGCTGCCCCTGTTCGGCCGCTGCTGCCCCCAGACGGTCGAAAGTGGCGCCCAGACCTCGACCGGCTCATTGAAGGCATCGACGCTATCCTCCGACTTCCGGAGGATGATCAATTCCCGGTCGAGCTTTCCGGCCCGCATCAGAGTGCTCCCCGGCGGCTGTTCACGAGCAAGGCATCGACATTAGCGCTGCGAGGAAGCGAGGCGACGGTGACGCCGATGGCGGTCTCTTCCCGATTTTCATACCACGCGCCGATCAGGAGAAGCATGGCATGCTGCACCTCATCGGGTGCAGAACCGCCGAAGGTGGCGGCCAGCGTGATCCGCGATCCCTGTTGTATGCCGGGCCAGTTCTGGCCGGGCTTCAGGCAGATTGACGGTTCGAAACCGTCGTCGTGAACGGTATAGACGGTATCCGCCAGTGTCGCGGCTTCACCAGCAGCATCGACATAGGTGATAACAGCGCCAGCAGACTGGATTGGGCTTTCGGGAATCCGCGCAAAATCGGCGAAGCTGGTGCAGTCGATGGTCAGCGCCTGTTCGGCAAAGCGAAGGTTGCAGACTTTCTCGACATGAGCGCGAGCCGCCTTGATCAGACGATCGAAATAGGCGTCCTCGCTCGATGTCGTGACGCGGCACTGCGCCTTCGCATCCGCGACTGTCACCGGTTCGGTAACCGATCCTGCCGCGATCTTCGCCGGATACCACATGATCAGCGCGTTTCCGGAGCCGGCGCAGCAACGGCTGTTTCGCGATCGGCGAGATCGACGCCGATGGAAGCCGCAAGGTTTGCCTTCAAGGCCTGGAACGCCGCAACCTGCTGCTGCAGCTCGACTTCGTTCGCCTTCAGGCTCTCAACCTCGGCACGCAGCGCTTCGACTTCGCCAAGCAGCGCTGCCCGCTCCGCGTCCCATTCCTTTTTAGTTTCGGGCTTTTTGACCACCTTCGGCGGGGCCTTTTCAGCAAGGCCGCGCTCTATGAAGCGCTTGCATTCCTTGTCGGAAAAACGATCGGTGATATCGCCCGGCGAAAGGGAAAAACCCACGCCGGCCATGCTTTCGAGCATTTTGACTTCCATGGCGGTCTCCATTGGTTTGAGAAGCAGGCGGCGCGAAACCGCCTGCCGATTCAAGCCAACGCGATCAGCTCGCGGCGGTGATGAGGTGCTTGATGGCGGCAGTATCGCCAAGCTTGCCATCCAGACGAACCAGACCAAGAAGGCCGATATCCGGAGCAAAGCGTTCGCGAGCGACGAACAGGACGATGCTGCCGACCTTGCGGACAAAATACTTTCCGAAATCGCCGAACAGCATCACCTTCTTGCCAGCACCGAGGGAATCCATCGCCTGATTGATGCTGTACGCCCGGCCGTTGAAGGTGGCCGGAACGCCGAGCTTCACGTTACCCTGCTGCCAGAGATAGTTGCCGTTGCCATCCTTCAGCTTGCGGACAGCGGCAAGCGTGGTGTCATTGAACATGTAGCGAACCTTCGGCGAGACGCGGTACGCCGGATCGACCGAATGTTCGAGCTCGATGATTTCATCCCAGGTGATTGCCGAGGTGGCAGCAGCGGTCTTGCCGAGAGTGGAGCCGGTAACGACGCCCTGCGGATCGCCGCTGTTGTCGCCAACGGTCAGTTCGGTGTTGGCGCGGCGGCCGAGACGCTGGCCGAGCAAGCCGCCCAGCAGCGTTTCGAAGTTGAACACCGAATCCTGCGCCAGCTCCCACGAGAATTTCACCCACTCAGTGTCATAGGAATAGGCGTTAAGGGTTTTCTTTCCGAATACGGCATCGTTGCCGCCGTCATCGGTAACAGCGACGCCTTCAGTATGCTTGGCTGTTTCGGCGGAAGTATCATCGATAGTCGGCAGATCGATGGGATTGCCGCTGCTCGTATTCATCACCGTGCAGATATCTTCATCGTACATCGGGCCCCAGGCCTTCATGGACATGATGATTTCGTTGCTCAATTCAGTCGGCACGGTATAGCCGCCGCCGCTGGCCGAGCCGGCTGTCTGCATACGCGCTTCACGCGGCGCGACACCGGCCCGCAGGGCGGCGCGCTCTTCCTGTGAAAGTTCCGACATATCGCCGGCAACCTGCACATAGCGATGAAACGCCGAGCGATAGGTAACCTCTTCACCGTCATCCTGACCACGGGCATCACCGTCGCCGGAGTTCGGACGCTGACGGCGGCGCTCTTCGGTCGCCAGTTCTTCAGAGCGCTTGTCAGCCTCGGCCTGACGCATTTCGCGGGCAATCTGCGCATCCACCCGGTCATAGTCGGACATGAGTGTATCGTGACGGCGCTCCAGTTCGGCAGCGCTGGCCTCGTCGGTATTCTTGCGGATTTCTTCCAGAGCGGCGCGGGCATCGGCGACCAGCTTTTCCCGCTTCTCGATAAGTTCTTTAAGCATGCTCAGCTCCTTGGAGACATGGTGAAAATCCCGACAAAGCGGGCGATGGAGACGAGAAGCGGGATGCTTTCACGTCCTCCGGCCGAGACCGGGTGATTTAGGAAATTTTGCGGAAGCGGGCCTCGGCGTCTGCCTTGCGACGCGCGAAAGCGGCGGCGTTGCTCTGTTTGCGCGCTTCGGTACGTGCGGCTTCCAGACTGCGAAGGCCGATTTCGGTTCCCTCGTAGGCAGGATCGGTGACGATAGACACGTCGTAAAGCTCGACTTCTTCAATCGTCCGGAGAGGCGGCGTCTGGGTATCATCCC
>JAVBSF010000263.1:0-17018 GCA_031556925.1 Pararhizobium sp. | reverse complement strand
ACCTATTGGACGAAGTTGAAGGAGTTCGTCGACTACGAACCCGTTTCCGCGATCGATCCGGAGCTGCGCGGCGTTCTCGCCTCCATCGGCATCGTCAAGGGCAAGCCTTTCGAACCGACGGCAAAGCAGCAGGAACTTCTGAAGAAGGCCGTCGAGACAGCGCCACGGATGATCATGGCGCTGCGGCAGACCGATCGGCCGGACGAACGCAACAAGTACTACACCGACCGCCAGTACCAGAACGTCTGGGCGGGCGCGACGGCGGAATGGCTGCAGGACAGCTATCTCGACGTGAACCAGCGGGCGACCTATTTCCAGGTTGCCTATTCGTCGGCTCCGGCGATGGTGATGCGCACGCTCGATGCGGGCTCGAAGTACCCGACGGCTCTCAAGGATGCTGATGGCGACTTCCTGAACGGCTCGAACGCCTACAAGCTCCACCTGCCGCCCAACCCGCCCGCGAAGCTGTTCTGGGCCGTGACCGCCTACAACATCACCGACGGCACTATGCCGGAGACGGCGCAGCTCCTGCCTTCAATCAACGCCTTCAACAAGGTGAAGACGAACGAGGACGGCTCAGTCGATCTCTACTTCGGGGCGACCAAGCCGGCGGAAGCGGCAGACAGCAACTTGATACAGACCGTGCCGGACCGCAATTTCCTGGCCACGGTACGTCTCTACGGCACAGGTACGGAGTTCTTCGACCAGACCTGGAAACCGGATGACCTCGTGAAGGTGAAGTGACAGTCGGGCACGAACGGTCAGGGCAGCCTCGCTGCATGCCCTGACCTCATTCCAATCCTTTTTATTCGAGGAAACTGCAATGAAAACGAAATCCAATGAACATCTCGAAATTACCCGCCGCGACATGATGAAAGGCGGGCTTGGAGCGGCTTCGCTCGCTGCCATAGGCACCGGGGCCGCTGTCCCGATCGCGGCGACGGGCGTCACGCTGATGGCGTCCAGTAGTCCCGCCCTGGCGCAGCAGTCGTCATCCGGTCCGTTGGCCGTGTCTCCGACCGCAAACAAGCTGCATCCCGGCTATGTGCGCGCGGTCGCGCGCTCGGCCTATGTCTGGGGCTGGCCGATGGTCAACATGATCAACCGCCGCGCCCGCATCAGTATGGCACCCCATCCCGGCAAGCTGAATGGCGTTCTACCGGCCGCGCCGCTTGGGCAAGTCGGCATGCTCAGCGACTACATCGATCCGGCCCAGACCTTCATCACCTGCCCGAACCAGGACGTCGTGTACGGCCTCGGGTTCTTTGATCTCGACAAGCAACCAGTCGTGGCGCAGGTTCCTGACTTCGGGGATCGCTTCTGGGTCTACGCCCTTTACGATGCCCGAACCGACCAGTTCGCCGATCTCGGCAAGCCCTATGGCAGCAAGCCGGGCTTCTACCTGCTTGTGGGACCGAACTGGAAGGGGGACGTCCCCGACGGCATCACCGGGGTGTTCCACTCCCCAACCTCTCTCGCCAACGGCATTCCCCGTATTTTCCAGGACGATACGCCTGAGGACAAAGCAGCGATCCAGCCGCTCATCGACCAGGTCGTGTTCTACCCGCTGACGGAGTTCGACGGGAAGATGAAGACAATCGACTGGAGCACCGCGCCTGATATTCAGGGCGAGCAGTCACAAGGCAAAAGCGAAACGAAGTGGGTGATCCCGGAGAAGTTCTTCGAGCAACTGCCGGAGGTTCTCGAGATCGTTCCGCCACAGGCTGGCGAGGAGGCCATGTACGCGCAGTACCGCCATCTGCTCGACATTGCCGCCAAGGACACGGTTGTGAAAAAACAGCTCGTGGAAGAGGCGATCGCAGCCGAGGAAGAGGTGATCAAGCCGTTCTTCCGCTGGGAGCATAACGGGGTGCCGGCCGGAAACGGCTGGAACCGCTTGGTCAACAACGCCAAGTGGGGCGTCGATTACTTCGACCGGACCGGGACCTCGAAGTCGAACATGTTCGACAACAAGCCGAACGAGACCCAGTATTTCTACACGGACTACGATCAGGCGGGCGAACAGTTGGAAGGATCGAAGACCTATTCGATCACCTTCCCTGAAGGCCAGGAACCGCCAGTCAACGGCTTCTGGTCTCTGACCCTCTACAACGAGGAGCATTTCTTCCACCCGAACGACTTGAAGCGCTATTCGCTCGGAACGAAGAACAAGTCACTGAAGCGCAACGCCGATGGCTCGCTGACCCTCTATGCGAGTGCGAAGAACCCGGGCGGCGACAAGGAGAGCAACTGGTTGCCAGCACCCGAGGGCACCTTCTCGCTCTACATCCGTGCCTATTGGGGCAAGGAACCGATCATCGACGGCTCCTGGCAACCACCGAAGATCGAGGTTGCTTAACGCTGACGTATGTGGATCGTCAAAGGTGAACAGGGCCGCACGCGCGCTCGTGCGGCCCGACTGCTTTGGGCGGTGCTCAGCCTGAGGTGAGAGCGCTACGCTGCCTTTATTCATTGCTGGTTCGATAGGAGAATGAAACGGCGAAATTCAGGACTTCGCTCCGATCCGTCCAATATGATCTCGGGCGGCGGCAACCGCCTTTTGCGCCCGATGTAGTTCAGCAAGGGCATCATGAAGATGCTGAAATGCCGTGTTGGCGGATGGCCCAAGTCCTTCTTCCGCGGCCTTACATTCGAAATCCCACGCCCGATTTCCGATGCGGTCGGCATCGGAAATCGCGGATTCGAGATCATGCACAGCCTTTATAAAGGGTTCGATCAGTTTCCAGTTTGGCTTTCACCCGTCGGTCTCCTGGTATTGATTTCGTTGATGTGGCGGCGGCCTCACGGCCGGCGACCCTTCGGCCCACCCTCATCGTTCGTCGGGTCGGAGTACTTGCCGCTGGGGCTGGAAGCAAGGCTGCTGCCGATGCCTGTTCCGGTTTCCGCCGGCCCCGCAATGTCTCCGCGGGAGGAAGGTGTGTCGAGCCAGTCGATCGACGCTTCTGGAGCTCGTGTGCGCAAGACCCGCATAGCGTCACGTCGCAAAACACCGCCGCCCCGGATGTGGTGGAAAAGCACGGAATAAGGAACTTCGCCGCGCGCCATGATGATCTCGACGTAGCGGACGGGCACTCCAAGTCCTTGCGCCAATTGCTTCCGCTCCGCCCACGCCGGAGAGACAGAAGGGGCGATATACCTGACGGGTGCCGGTGGCGTGAGTGGCATCCGCCCTACAAGGGCGGTAAAGATCGCCAGCAACTGCGCGGCTGCCGACGCCGCGGGATTGGCCCGACGCGCACGGCGGGCGGTAATCATCCGGGCGCGCAGCCGATCGAAACAAGTACGAAGTCTCTTCCTGCTCGGCGTCTTCAAATTCATGGTGTCACCCTCCGCCGATAATCATAACGCGGCGTTGTAGGTCGCGGGGCCTCCGCCGGCGGAAATGATTTCCGCTCTCGCTTCGCCTCGATGATCTGCCGCGCAAGGCGATCCCGCTCGGGTTCGAACATCGAGCGGATCGACTCTGCGAATTCCCTTGCACGCCTGAGAAGGTCGTCGAGGTCCAGCCTGGTCAGGCGGCGCAGAAACAACGCCTCTCGGCTTTGTCGCCCTATCGTCGCGGTAGCCGGTCGATCCTTGTCGCGAGGTCTTTCAATACGTTCGCTTGCTGGTGCTGGGCGTCGAGGATCAGGCCAAGCAATTCCAGCAATTGGCCGATCCGGTCGGGTTGTTCCGGCGTCTCCAGTAGCGAGAGGAGCGGCAAGAGGCGCGCTGTGTTGCTTTCCGTCGTCGCGAGCATCTCCAGGTATTGGGGTTTGGCTTCCGATAAGTCGTTCATTCTTAATTCCTCCCTGTAGAAAACTCTGGAATTCGCCGCGCTTCATGCCGGTGGCGCGATTGGCCGCTGCCACGAATGCACCGGCCGGCGTGACAAGGATCGGCCCCTTGTCGCCGTCCAATATCTGAAAACCCTGGCGGCCGATTTCCTGGGCGAACGCTGCGTAACCGCGCGCAGCAGCCTGGCGAAGTTTTGTACGATCGAACTTCGGTACGGCTCGTTCGGCGCGTTTCCGCGACACATCCGAAAACCCTTCCGTGCGCCTGGCGCGGCGCTCGGCGCGGGACGGCTGCGCGCTCTCGCCATGATCTTGTTCGTAGTGGCGGGCGAGGCCTTCCAGCCTGGGCGTAATCGTTCCGGCAATCCAGCACGCGTAGCGTCGCGGGGTCGACTTCGGCAACGGCGACGATTGTAGTCGGTGTCTGTCTTGCTGCCCGACAACCCCAGCGGCAGTCTGATCTCATGATGCCACCATTCAAGAGCCTCGGACATGAGTGGCCCTGGCGCACCGCCTTCCAACACACTCTCGACTGCAACGCTCAGAGACTCCAGCCGCTGGGACAGCGAATCCAATGAAGGAGCGACGACCTGCTCGCTCACCTGCTTCTGCACCGAGCGCTTCAACGTCAGCGCTGCCAGCACGTTGGCGCGGGTCTCGATGGATGAAGCATACACTTCATTGATCTCGACGCGGATGTGGTTCTCGCGTTGAAGGGCTTCCACCCGGAGACGATTTTTCTGCTCTTCGAGCTCCGCCGCATGCGCGCGTTGCTGAAGTGCAATCACCTCGTCTGCTCTTTCGGCTGCCTCCCTGGACGTCTCGACAAGGTCTGCGAGTCGCGCCTGCAATTCGGCGATGATGGCGTCTCGCGGATCGGTATGTTGCTGCATTTCTGGTCCTCTCTTGAGGACGCAGAGAAATAGCCGGTCCAGATGACCGGCGAGTAAACGCGAGGCGGCCGCTGCCGTGCGTGACGGGATTCTGCCGAGATTGAGCCTGATCGGAGACTTGCCGAGGATCGGCACCAGTTCTGCGGGAATCCTCCGCTGGAAGCGATAACCGTTGCCGTGACGGGTGAGGTACATTCGAAAGCCTCTGGGTACGGTGTTGGGTACAAACCCAATCCGAGGCTCCGAAAAACTCAATTAAATCAATAAACGGCGAGTGGCGGAGAAGATGGGATTCGAACCCACGATACCCTTCCGGGTATACTCCCTTAGCAGGGGAGCGCCTTCGACCACTCGGCCACCTCTCCGTTAGCGCCCTGATAGGGTGAAACGCCCTGCCGATCAAGCGGTTTTTCAGTTTATGCCATGAAAATCCGAAATGGATAAAACACGCTTCCGGCGGATACGGATCGCGGGCTTTCAGATTTTGGCGGACACTTTAGACCCTTGTTTTTATGCACGTTGCAGCAGGGACAGGACGCAGGCCTTCGGGCGGCGGGGTGTCAGGGCGAACGGATGCGACCAGCAACGCAAGCAATTGCCTGCGAGCGTCCATCAGGCGCCACGCCCCTCATTGACTCCACAAGAAAATATGAACATAACGAGAACGAATATGAAGCCTTTCGACGGAGTCACGCTATGCAAACCATGGATGGCATAACGCATGACGTTATCTATGCGGCACCGGTGGACGACGTTGCGGCAGCGCTTCATCGTCATAATGGGGACGTGCGCGCAACAATCCGAAGCCTGCTCGATGAAAGCGGGCGGCTTCGCGAACAACTGGCGCTGGTAACCATCTTCCCCAATGACAACGTTATACCTTCCTGCTCATCCGCCGATTGTATTTGAGCCGGGTTTCGTTATGGTCGATCCGGGGATGTATCAATTGGAGAGTTGATGATGAAAATTACCGCAGCTTTTCTGTCCTTTTCGATGGTTCTTGCCTCGACGCTTTCCGCGTCCGCCTTTCCGGTGCAAGGCCTGACAGGCAGCCTTCCAGCAGGGATCAGCGACGTACAGGAAATTCGCGACCGGCCGCACAACAGGCCTCCCCATAATAACCGCCCCCACCATCGCCCGCGACCGAAGCCCGGTTATTACAACGGCCATCATGGGTCGCACTACTACAGGCCCGGCTATCGGCGATATAGTGACGGTTGGTGGTATCCACTGGCTGCTTTCGGCGCTGGCGCCATTATCGGCGGAGCTATCGTCAACCAGCCGCCGGCAACGAACTATGGCGGCATCAATCCGCAGCATGTGCAATGGTGCATGAACCGGTACCGGACGTATCGCTCCTATGACAACACCTATGCGCCACGGGTCGGCGTCAGGGCCCAGTGCTACTCGCCTTATTATTGAGACTGTATTCGAAGGCTTATGAACTGACAGCCGCCGCGTTCCCCAGTGGCACGCGGCGGCTGCAGACAGAGAAATCCGGTCGGGCTAAAAAATATCGATCGTTCAATCCCACCCGGACGCATGCGGCAGTTTGAACGGCCGGCCGTTCACGGCTGCAAGGTCAGCTTTTCAGTGCCCGCGCCGTCTTTGCCGGTGATGGTCCAGGTTCCCTCCAGAACACCGCCATCCTTGACCTTGTAGACCACGAGCCCAACCGCGTCATCGAGCACATAGCCGGCGGCGAAGGCATCTTCGTGCAGCATGCAGATCCCGTCGGAGGTGGTGCCGCCGGTCTTCCATTCGATGACGCAGGTGGTTTCACTCGTCAACGTAATCGTTGCGGTGCCATCATAGGCGGAACCATCGAGATTGGTGCCCTCGACCGTGTAGGTTCCGGCGCTAACGGTTTGCGCCTGCGCGGGGACCGCCAGCGCGAGGCTTGCAAGTGCATAAATCAGATATTTTTTCATGTGTTTCCCCCTTCTGAGACAGGGCCGCATTTTACCAGTTCGAGTCCCCGAGGGATATCCTGCCCGCCCTCGGATTTTGCGCCAAAAATGGGGTCATCGTCCCCGCTGATCCCCGTCCCTTTCGCCTGCCGCATGCTTTGGAACCCGCCCAAAGGCAAAGCGACGAAAAGGATGCCCCATGCAGATCGCAGGAATCGGAGTTGGAATGAACAGGGCGGAACCGCCCCCCGGCACACCGCAGCACGCCACCCGTACTGCGGCGAACGGAAGCGGACGCGTCGATGCATCGGGGCTGAAACGGCAGGCCCGCAGCCCTTCGGGTTTCGCCGCGACGGCGACCGTGCGGACCATCGCCGACACGAAAGGCATATGCTTCGGCGCCGCCTTGCCGCCGGCCGACAAGCTCGCCTCCAATCCGGATTATGCCGCCCTGCTGCGGCGTGAGGCCGCCATCTATGTCGCCGACACCGACATGCAGCCTTCGCGCATCCAGAATGTCGAGGGGGTCTTCACCTTCGCGGCCGCAGACGGCTTTGCCGCCCGCGCAGCTGCCGATGGCAAGCGATTTCGTATCCATCAACTGCTCTACGCGGTACGCGACATGGCCTGGGTCAATGCCACCACGGTCCATTCCGGCAACTGGCGCCAAAAGATCGATGCGCATTTCGAGGCGATCGCAACGCGCTGGTGGGCGCAACAGGCGGTCAATATCGATGTCGTGAATGAGGTCATGGATGCGGCGGAGACAGCCACCTCAGGCTATCGTCCCAATGTCTGGTATCAGGCCGCCGGCGGGCCGGGATACATGACCTACGCTTTTCACAAGGCACGCGCGCTCTGGCCGCAGACACCGCTCTTCGTCTGCCATGATCACACCGAACAGATCACGGACGGCTATCACGAAACCCATACGGCCAATATCCTCGCCCTGCTCGAAAGCCAGCTTGCCGCGGGCGCGCCGATCGACGGCCTGAACACGCAGGCGCATCTGACGATCCGGCTCGGCTTCGACGCCGTAAAACTGCGGAATTTCCTCTCCGGCGTCGCAGCGCTGGGCCTCAGGATCATGATCGGCGAACTCGACATTCGTACCGGTTACAAATCCGGGGCGCAGGAAGACACCCTGCCGCCGGGCGGATACAGCCTCGACGCCTATGATCGCCGCGCGGCAGACATCGTCAAACGCTATCTCGACATCGCCCTCCCCTTCGTCGGGGACGAGCCGGTGCTCTGCTGGGGGCTTTCCGATCGCATTTCGCCCTGGGTGCCGCCTGATGCGGAGGTCGGCGAAAGGCCACATCCCTTCGACAGCAATCTTCAGCCCAAACCGCTTTACCGCGCCATTCGCGCCGCCTTCGAGGATCTCTGACATGACCAGCATCAAGGACAATATCGCCGCCTCTACCGACCCCTCCGCCGCCAACGACATCACCGAGGGCTACGCGATCGGCTCCGAATGGTACAACACCCTGACCGGCCAGATGTGGAAGGCTATCAGCGTGGCGAGCGCCGCGGCCCAGTGGATCAGGCTTGCGCCGGCGCCGTCCTGGCCTTCCGGCTGCTACCGGCCGCCGATACACATCTATGCCGTCAACGACGGCCAGGTCGCCGCCAACAAGCTGACAATGATGCCGTTTATGATCCATCGCAGGGTAGCGATCGACCGCGTCGCCCTGTGGCTAGTCACGGGGCAGGCCGGCGGAGAAATGCGTCTCGGCCTTTATCGCACGGATGCTTTCACAGAAATGCCCGGCGCGCTTTTCGCCGATGCCGGAACCATCGATCTTTCCGGCGCCGCGAGCCTCAAGACCGTCACCGTATCCTGGTCGCTGGTGCCCGGACAATACTGGCTCGCCGCGCTGAACAAGACGGCCGGCACCTTGCCGACGGTGCGCAGGGCCGGCGGCGCCATTCTTGGCCATGTGCTCGGCAGCGACGGCAACGAGATCGCCGGGGCAAACGCCTGGCGCTATCTCGAAGCAGCGCAGGCCTATGGCAGCCTTCCCGCCACGGCACCGGCGATGACGCCTTCAACCGGTTCGGACGGCCCCGTTCTGATGCTGCGTCCCGCTTAAAGCGCTTCTACGCGTTTCCTGTTACTCCATGCCCCCGCCGCGAAAAAAGGCGGGGGGACGGTTTACCGGATTTCGCCCTCGATAAGGTCCCAATATTGCCGGACGCCGGGCAAGGCGGCAATCTGGCTGGCCCTTGCCTGCGCCGCCTCGCGATAACGTTTCCGCAACGGTGCATCCATCATCCGGTCGATCGCCTCGGCAAGTGCCGCCTCGTCACCCGTCGGCACCAGCAACCCGTAGCGGGCCTCGTATAGCCGATCGATCATCAGGTCCTCTCTTTCGTCAAGAATTTCGGACGGACCGGAGCGGCAATTCGTGGCGATAACGGGAACGCCCAGAACCATGGCCTCCGCAAGCGCGTTCGGAAAACCTTCCGCGCTGGAAGACAAAACGAACATCTCGGCCCGGCGGACAATCGCGAAGGGGTTTTCGACGAAACCAGGAAAGTGAACACGCCCGCCAAGGGCCTGCGCTTCCTGCTCGAGCGTTTTCCGAAGGGGTCCATCCCCAAGGATAACGAGATGGAGACCGCCTCGGCTTTTTCGCAGCGCGCCGAGAAGGAGGCTCATGTTCTTGCTTTCGACAAGACGGCCGACCGCGACGATGTAAGGCGCCGGCGGCATCCAGGAAGGCGCTTGCTGCGCTTTCCGCAACAGCATGTCACGATCCAGCGGATTGGCGATGACGACAGTTTTCTCCGGCTTGACGGCGAAATTCCCGATAAGATCTCGGGCGACGCCGGCCGATGGACAAATGACGCGGGCTGCTCGCGGATAAAGAAGCCGCGTCGCCCATCGGGCAAGACGCCCGCGTGCATCCCGGCCGTGGTGGCTCGACGGGCTGATACGCTCGCTGATGATCGCTTTTGCGCCGATCATCCGGCTCGCAACGATCGCGACAAGATTGGCGCGGGTCAGAAAGCTGAGGCACAGGTCGGGTTGGAGCCGTCGCAGGAGCGGAACGGCGTGGCGCAATCCCCGCAGCAGGGAAAAGCGGCTATCGAGCCGGTGAACATGGAGCCACTCGGGAAGCGGATAGGGCTCCGCTTCGATGTCCAGCAGGATCAGATGCATCTCGTAGCGATCCCGCCAAGGCGACGATGCGGCCAGCAGACCAGCCATGACGCGCTCCGCACCACCGCCGGCGAGGGAGTTGATCAGAAAGACGATCCGCTTGCGAGGCGAAGTGGCAGCGTCCGGCGTTGCGGGGTCTTTCACCATGAGACTTCCAACACAGTGCCGGCTGCCGTACCGGAATCCGGCGGCCCGCCGCCATAGGTTTCGGTGGCCGTTCTCGTCCAGCCGGAGGCTTTCGCCCGCCGCAATGCGCCATCTCCCAGCCGCGCCCGCTCCGATGGATGACGATAAAGACGGAGGAGAGCGGCGGCGAGAGCAGGAACGTCGTTTTCCGCGACCAGCATACCGCTTTCACCATGCGCGATGGCATCGACGATGCCGCCGATATCGGTGGCCAGAGACGGCAGACCGAGCGCACCGGCTTCGACAAAGGCAAGACCGAACCCCTCGATGCCTTCACCCTTCAGGCGTTGTCCCGGCAAGCAGAACAGATCGGCGGCGGACAGGCGCAAGGCGGCCTCACCCTGCGGCAACGAACCGGTCATGATCACGCGACACGGCAGGAGCGCCACCCTGTCGCGAAGATCTTTCGCATAGGCCATATCGATCATCGGGCCGACGATATGCCACTCCATCCGGGCGACGATCTCTTGCGGCAAGCGCGATAGGGCATCGAACAGAAGATCGTAGCCCTTGCGGCGCACAACCCGGCCGAGAGAAACGATGACGAAGCGTTCCCCGGCAATCCCCAGCATCCCGCGAGCTTTCGATCTGTCGACCCTGGCGGACAGCCATTCGCGCCCCACGCCGGGATGGACTATGCGAACGGCGCTGTCGGGGGGCCTGAAGGCAGCGCTGAGCCGCGCTGCCGTATCGCGGCTGTTGGCGATGCATTCGGCCCAGCCGTTCCAGAAATCCAGAATGGCAAGCGGCAGCGCGCGGATCGGATGCCGCATGAAAGTCACCTCCGAGCCGTGGAACGTGAGGAGGCAACGGCTGCGACCGCGATAGGACGACATCGCCAGCGGAATGTAAAATGGCCAGTCGGCAGCGTGAACGATATCGAAATCGGCCTCCTGCCGGGCAAGCCGGCGAACCAGCGCGATCTTGGCAGGGATGTCGCGCATGCTGTGCTGTCCTCCCGGATAACGCAGAACGCGATAGGGGGATGTTTGAACCTTGCCCTCCCCGCCATAATCCGCGGCAAGCACGGTGACGGAATGGCCGAGCTCCGCCGCGGCCAAGGCCATCTGCTGCGCGTAGGTGCCGATCCCTCCCCGGAAAGGCTCGAATTCGCTGGAGAGGATCAGGATTTTCACGATACTTTCTCCTTGCCCGCCGTGACAGCCCGGCTCCAGAAGCGCGCGGTCGTCGCGACCATGCCGGGAAAGAAGATACCGAGCAGCAGAAGATAGAGAAAAACGCCAAGCGCGATACGGATGGCGAGCGCGAACAGGCTTTCGGCACGCCCGAGAAAATGCACGGCGGCGGTCATCAACAGGCCCGCAAGGACGATCCGGAAGAGTGCGGACGCCGGCAGGCTGAATCCGAAGCGGGATCTCGACCAGATCGCGCTCGCGGCTGCGGATATCAGGGTCGCGCCCAGCAGGCCGGCGGCACCGCCCACAGCACCCAGCATGTCGATTGCCGCGACGCAGAAAAGCAGTGTCATCGCGAGCTCGCAACCGGCGATGATGGCGATCGGCCGGGTTGCCGATGCCAGAAGAAAAACCTGATCGGTTGTATGGGCGCGCAGATAGCGCAACAGCCCGGCTATCGAGGCAAGGGAGATGACAAGGGTTCCTTTCTCCTGCATCGATAACGGCAGCAGGAGCTGCGAGACCGAGCCGGCGATACCGGCAAGTCCGAGGGCCACGGGAACGCAGACCGCATAAACAAGAAGCATGTTTGCCGATAGCTGCCGAAAGCCTGCTGCACGTCCCTCCTGCTCGATGCGTTGAACGGCCAGAGGATAGGCACCGGCCGTCACCAGCATGACCGCAAAGGCGGGCGCCCGAAAGCCAAGACCAAAGGCCACCGAGAAAGCCCCTGCCGCCGCATGGCCAAGCCAGAGATCGACGGCAAATCGCGGCACGTTGAGCGCCAGCGCCGAGAAAAGAGCCGCTGCCATCGCCGGCAGACCGAAGGCCCAGGCATCGCGCGCGATTTTGCCGTCCCACCGGCCCGCACCTATCCTTCCCCGGAGGACGAAAATGACGCCGGCCGCAAGAGGAAGCGCCGCGAAGAACAGGGCGATTTCGGCATGCGGCCCGAAAATTCGGAGTGCGAAGATCGAGAGGATCAACCCACAGGCAGGCAAAGCGGCCTGTAGCGCACTATAGGTAAAAACCTTTCCCTCCGCGCGCGCCCGGTCTCCCCAATAGGCGGCGAGGGTCTTAAGGCTGACATGGACCGCCGCCGCACAATGAAACATCCATCCGGACGCGGTGAAATAGAAAAGGCTGAACAGGCAAAGGATCGTCAGCTGGACAAGCACGCAAGCCGCAAGGACGACGGTTTCCATCCGCCGAAACCGCTCCCCGTCGCCAGCCCGCAAGAGACCCGGCAGATGACGCAGCACGAAATGCGACCACCAGACGAAGCAGAGCGCGAAAAGGACATCCGCCAAGGTGACGACCAACGCCACCTTGCCGAGTTCATCGGCAGGCAGCAGATGCGCCCAGACGAGAATCGACAGCAATAGCACAAGCGGCGCAACGATCTGCGCCGGAAGATAAAGCCGTGTCTGCCGCAGGAGCATGGAAACGCGTCGATCGAGAGTTGCAGGATACCCTACAGCCAAGCACAACCGGAAGCATTTGTCTCGTATTCTTTTAAAGCCATGGATGGCCGGGGCGGCGAACATCGCAGGCCCGGCCGTCGCACTGTCTCTGGCGTCGTCTTATTTACGCTTCATCGCTTCCGCAAGGGCGGCGCCAAACGCCCCCTGAGAAGGTGCCTGCGGCTTCGCCTGCGCAGATTTGGCTGCCTGCGGCCGGCCCTGCTGCGGCCTTGCGTTGCGGGCATCGCCGCCCGGCGCACGGGCGCCTGACTCAGCGGCACCATCCTTACGCATGGTAAGACCGATGCGTTTTCGGGGAACATCCACCTCCGTCACCCGAACCTGAACGACATCGCCCGCCTTTACGACCTCGTGCGGATCCTTGATGAAACGATCGGCAAGCTGGGAGACGTGCACGAGGCCGTCCTGATGCACGCCGATATCGACGAATGCCCCGAAGGCGGCAACATTGGTCACCGTGCCTTCGAGCAGCATGCCGGGCTTCAAATCCTTGATATCGTCAATGCCGTCGGCGAAGGTTGCGGTCTTGAAGCTCGGGCGCGGGTCGCGGCCCGGCTTTTCGAGTTCGGACAAGATGTCCTTTACCGTCGGAAGGCCGAAGCGTTCGTCGACGAAAACACGCGGATCGAGCGCCTTCAAAACGGAACTGTCACCCATGATGGCCCGCAGGTCGCGGCCGCAGGCGGCGACGATCTTCTTGGCGACGCCATAGGCTTCCGGGTGAACCGACGAGGCATCCAGCGGCTCCTTGCCATTGGGGATGCGCAGGAAGCCGGCGCATTGTTCGAAGGTACGGGCGCCAAGGCGCGGAACCTTCATCAGTTCCTTGCGGCTTTCGAAGGGACCGGTCGCGTCACGATGGGCGACGATGGCTTCGGCGGAGGATTTGCCGAGACCGGAGACACGCGCGAGCAACGGAGCAGACGCTGTGTTGAGATCGACCCCGACGGCATTCACGGCATCTTCCACGACCGCATCGAGCGAGCGGCTGAGGCGGCCCTGATCAACATCGTGCTGATACTGACCCACACCGATCGACTTCGGATCGATCTTGACGAGTTCGGCCAACGGATCCTGCAGGCGGCGCGCGATGGAGACGGCACCCCGCAGCGACACGTCGAGGCCGGGAAATTCATCAGCGGCAGCTTGCGAAGCGGAATAGACGGATGCGCCGGCTTCCGAGACGATGACCTTGGTGGTCTTCGGCGCCGGCAGTTGCGCCAGCATGTCGGCGACAAGGCGCTCGGTTTCGCGACTGCCGGTGCCGTTACCGATGGCGATCAACTCGACCTTGTGCTTGCGGACAAGGCTTGCGAGTTCCGCCTGGGTGCCGCGGATGTCGTTCTTCGGCGGGAAAGGATAGACGGTGGTGGTTTCGAGCAACTTGCCGGTGCCATCGACGATGGCTACCTTGACGCCGGTGCGGATGCCGGGATCGAGACCCATGGTGGCCCGCGAACCGGCGGGCGCGGCAAGAAGCAGGTCTTTCAGATTGCGGGCGAAGACGTGGATCGCCTCCTCTTCCGCCCGCTCCCGCAGTTCGCGCATCAGATCGAGCGAGAGCGACATGGAGAGTTTGACGCGCCAGGTCCAGCCGATGACCTCCATCAGCCATTGATCGCCCGGCAAAGTGCCTCCGACCGTATAGGCGGCTGCGATGGTGCGCTCGACGGGTTTTACTGGCGATGTGTCATCCTGATCGACGACGATATCGACGGACAAGACTTCTTCGTTCCAGCCGCGCAGCATGGCGAGCGCCCGATGCCCCGGCACAGTCGCCCACCTTTCGGAATGATCGAAATAGTCGGCGAATTTAGCGCCGGCCTCCTGCTTGCCATCCACCACGCGGGCGCGAAGGAAAGAAGCCCCGCGCATATGCGTGCGCAGGCGGCCGAGCAGATCGGCATTTTCGGTGATGCCTTCGGCGATGATATCGCGCGCACCTTCGAGAGCAGCCTTAACGTCAGCGACATCGGCTGTGAGGAAGGCCGTGGCACGCTCGGCGGGGGCAATACGGCGGTCGAGAAGGATTGCATCCGCCAGCGGGCCGAGCCCACGTTCGCGGGCAATCTCCGCCTTGGTGCGGCGCTTGGGCTTGTAGGGCAGATAGATGTCTTCGAGCTCCGCCTTGGTCGTGACCGCGGCGATCTTGGCTGTCAGCTCGTCGGTCAGCTTGTCCTGGCTGCGGATCGAATCGAGGATCGCGGCGCGGCGGGCTTCCAGTTCACGCAGGTAAACCAGCCGTTCGGAGAGCGTGCGCAGCTGCGTGTCATCAAGCCCGCCGGTCACTTCCTTGCGGTAACGGGCGATGAAGGGAACGGTCGCGCCTTCGTCAAGCAACTCGACGGCAGCGATCACCTGGGCCGGCGTGGCATTGACCTCGCGGGCGATGATGATGGCGATCGGCGTTGCGGAGGCGGATTTGGCAGAGCTGGTCATGGTATCCCGTCAAATAAGGAAAGTACGGCGGACCATAGATGCGCAGAGCATCAAGGCCAAGTGAGGGCGTGAACGCCCTCACCGACTTCCACAGTTCGATTGGGATAAAGCTTGTTTCCTTGGAGTATGCCGGTCAGTCCTTGCCGAACACTCCATTGCCCTGCAAGCGAACCCGGTCATGCGGCAGGTTGAAATCAAGGACCGGGCCGACCGGTACGATCAGTGTCGGGTTGATATGGGCGATGGAATAATAGCCGCGCTTGATCTGGTCGATCTTCACCGTCTCCGCGATGCCCGGCCACTGATAGATTTCCCGGAGATAGTTCGAGAGATTGGGATATTCCTCCAGCCGACGGATGTTGCATTTGAACACGCCGTTATAGGCGGCATCAAAGCGGATCAGCGTTACGAACAGGCGGATATCGGCCTCGGTGAGATGGGAGCCCGCGATATAACGGCTTTCGCCAAGATGGGCTTCGAGCATATCCAGCATCTCGAAGACATCGGTGACAGCGGCCTCGTAGGAGCCTTGCGTCTTGGCGAAGCCTGCGCGGTAAACGCCGTTGTTGACCTTGTCATAGATCGGCGCATTCCAGCGATCGATCTCGGAACGCAGGGATGCGGGGTAGAAATCGAGGTCATTGCCGGTCAGGTGATCGAAGGCGCTGTTCAGAATGCGCAGGATATCGGCGGATTCGTTGTTGACGATCCTGCCCTCCTTCAAATCCCAGAGCACAGGGACCGAAACCTTGCCGGTGTAGTGCGGATCGGAGGCGGCATAGAGTTCGTACTGATAACGGATCTTGCCGACGCGCGCGCCCGCATCCTGCGGTTCGGTATAGGTCCAACCGTTTTCGCCAAGTTCGGGCTCGGAAACGGAAAGGCCAATAATCTCTTCCAAGCCTTTCAGCTTGCGCATCATCAGCGTGCGCGAGGCCCAGGGGCAGAGATAGGAGACGAAGAGCTTGTAGCGCCCGGCTTCGGCCGGCAGACCGGGCTGGCCATCAGGGCCGGCCGCGCCGTCGGGCGTGATCCAGCTGCGGAAGCTCGTCGGCTCGCGATGAAAGGCGCCGCCCTTCATTTCGCTTGCGGCGACATCGCCCTTTTCCCACTTTCCATCGACCAGTTGCGGCATGCGTCACTCCCTCGATCAAGGTGCAGCACCTGCGTGCCGCATGATCATGACCTCTCACAGAGAGACATAGGCCACAAGCCAGCGGGTTTAAGACAGACTGTTCGACGATTGGGATACGATACGGTCCTTCTCCCCGCTCGCGGGGAGAGGGGACGATAGCGTTTGCGGCACAGAGACCTGCGCTGTCAGCGAGGAAACTCCAGCCCCATCTCGCGGAAGCGCTCGGGGTCGTCGCCCCAGTTCTCGCGCACCTTCACGAACAGGAACAGATGAACCGGCTGCTCGAGGATTTCCGACAGCTCCTTGCGGGATGCCATGGAGATCGCCTTGATCGCCTCGCCGTTGCGGCCGAGCGCGATCTTCTTCTGACTGTCGCGCTCGACATAGATCACCTGCTCAATGCGGACGGAACCATCCTTGCGCTCCTCCCACTTCTCCGTCTCGACGTGAGAGGAATAGGGAAGCTCCTGATGCAGACGCAGGAACAGCTTTTCGCGGGTGATTTCGGCTGCAAGCTGGCGCATCGGCAGATCGGAAATCTGGTCTTCCGGATAGTACCACGGCCCTTCCGGCAGTTCGGCGGAAAGATAATCCATGACGTCCTCGCAGCCGGAACCGTTCAGCGCCGAAATCATGAAGGTGCGATCGAAATCGACGAACGCGTTCGCCGCCGCCGCAAGCTTGAGCAGGTCTTCGCGTGAGACCTGATCGATCTTGTTAAGCACCAGGATCTTGCGCTGGGGCACGTCCTTCAGGCCTTCGAGAATGGTCTCGGCATCGCCCTTCAGGCCGCGCTCGCTGTCGATGAGCAGCATGATGACATCGGCATCCTTGGCGCCGCCCCAGGCTGTCGTCACCATGGCGCGGTC
>JAVBSF010000335.1:0-3700 GCA_031556925.1 Pararhizobium sp. | reverse complement strand
CTTCGGCCACCGCCCGCAGACGGCGCAATCCGAGACCTTGGCGGAAAACACCCCCATCCCGGCCTTTGTCGACAGACCGCCCGAAACCGCCCTTTCTTATCCCGCCGTCAATATTGGCCCATGGGGGCGTGACTATCATCAGAAGTGGGAGCGGGTGCACATGGGCTATGCGTTCGAAATCCTGCCGGATCTCATCTATGAATGCGCGCTTTCCGCATTCCCCGAGAGATCGCCTACGGCTTCGGAGCCAGCACGAAGAAGCCCGCCTGCGCCCTTAGCCCCGCCGCAGCGCGTGTGAAAACATCGGCAGCGGGCTTGCCGGCATCGTTAAGTTCGCCAGCGATCTCCGTAAAGCTGTCCGCGACACGCTCTGGCGTACTGGAAAGATAAGCCACCTGCTTCAGCGCACCGGCGGCAGCCGTTGACACAGCGCCATCTCCGGTGTCGGCAACCAGCTCCCGCAATGCCAGCACAGCCGTTCCGACCTGCAGCAGGGCCAGCCCACCCTCGGCGGCAGAGGGATCATTGGGACCGCGCCGGGCATCCATGCGCTCGAGCCGCAGCAGCCGATGATAAAGCCGCGCACGCCAGACATGACGGTGGCTAAGCGCATTTCCGGCCACAGCCATTGCCTCGACCTCACGGACCATCACCCCGATCAGCGACCGAAGCCTGCGCCGGGAACTGGCGGGGAAAATCAGTAGGAAGGCCACGAGCGCAATCGCTGGCGCCACGACCACCGCAGCCGCCTGCTGTAGCCAGCCCCCCATTGTACCGGCCAAGGGATAGACCGGCTGGGAAAGCAGAAGCATGATCAGCACGTAATCCGTGCCGCAGGGAAATGCGCGCTTGTGGGACAGCGGCACGACGCTGCTGATGACGAAGGGAACGAGCATCAGAACAAGCTCGAGTTCCGTGCCCGCATGCGGCCAGACGAACCAGCGGCAAACGAAGGCGCCCGCCGCGCCAAGCAGTTGCCCCGCGAGAATATAGCGCATGGTCAGCGCCGGATTTTCGAAGGTCGAAAACAGCGAGATCATCACCGATGTCCCGAGCAGGACATAAGGACCGGCCGTCCAGCCGGTGGCGAGCCAGATCGCGCCAAGCAGCAGCATGACGCCACTCGCACGCACTGTCGCCTGCCACGCCCCCACCCAATCCCGATGCAGCACGACCATTTGGCCAAGCGCACCGGCAATCCGGGTGCCCTCGCGCAGTTCCAGTCGCTCCTTCAGGGCGGCGTGAAGGCGCTGGAGAATATCCTGCAGATCCGGGTGAGCACTCGCCTCTTCCGCAGCCGCGCCAAGCGCGGCAAGAAACCCGTCGCCAAATCCCTCCTGCCGATGAGCGGTGACAGCGCGTGTCAAAGCGGCGGAGAGCTTTTCCTCTTCAGCGATCGATGGCGCATTGCGCAACCAGACGAGCAGCGACAGATGCGCCATCATCACCGAGCGAAGGGTCCGCACCGACTTGCGCGATCGCAATGACCCGGCCCCGTGAGGATCGAGCCCGTCCTCGATCGCCGACATTTCCGCAAGCATGGCGCGGCAATCGGCTTGCGCTGGAGCCGGTTGTCCGGCGGCAACGGCGGAAAGCGATGACAGCATATTCATCGTCAGCTGGCGCATGCGGGTCACGAGTTCGTCGTCAGAGCTCTTCGGGGTAAGCAGCAGTCCCGCAAGCATAGCGACCGCAACGCCGGCCAACGCCGTCAGAAAACGGTCGACGCCAAGGGCGAAAACATTGCCCGGATGGGCCGTCTCAAGCAGCGCCACCATCGATGCAGTATAGCCGGCGAGGATCGTGCCGTAGGACAGGAAGCCGCGCAGCACATTGCCGATCCCGGCGCAAAAGCCGACCCAGAGCGCAAGACCGATGACAAGAAAGGCCGTATGCCCCTGCGAAGCAAGGATCAGCAACACGCCGACACAACTGCCGACAAGCGTGCCCGCAGCGCGAAAGAAACTCTTTTCCATCAACATATTGCGGAAAGGTTGGGAGGCCGCGAAAACCGTCATCGCCGCCCATTGCGGATGTTCGAGACCGAACGTCCATGCCGCGATCAGCGCCACGCATGCCGCAAGCGAAGTGCGCAGCGCGTAACGCGCCCGCTCGGCCTCGAATCCCAGGGCAGCAAGGCGATCCATCATCTACACCATTCCATCGTAAAACCTTCGCAGGCCAAGAGACCTGCGAAGACACTAAGCCAGACCCATGGCCCGGCCAATCCCTGACTCAGCCCGCAGTCTGGCTGCGGATCAACGTGCCCAGACGAGAAATACCGTCCTCGATCATCTTGTCATTGGCGCAGGAGAAGCTCATCCGCAGCGTATTGGCGCCGGAACCATCGGCGAAGAACGCCTTGCCCGGCACGAAGGCGACCTTGGCGCTTTCGAGAGACTTGGCAAGCAGCTCCGCGCCGTCCATGCCGGCCGGCAGCGTCAGCCAGATGAACATGCCACCTTCCGGCCTGGTCCAGCTCACGCCCTCGGGCATGTGCTTTTCGAGCGCGGCCAGCATGCAGTCGCGGCGATGCCGGTAGACGGCCTTGATCTTGCCGACCTGGCGGTCGAAACCACGCTCGGCCACGAGGCAGATGGCCATCTGGTTGATCGTCGAAGAATGCAGGTCGGCCGCCTGCTTCAAAAGCACGAGCTTGCGGATGACGCTCGAGTTGGCAACGATGAAACCGACACGGAGGCCCGGCGCAAGCGTCTTGGAAAAGCTGCCGCAATAGATCGTGCGGGTCTTTTCGATGTCGCCGCCATTGCGCTCCAGTTCCAGCGCGAGAATTGGCGGGATCGCCTCGCCGTCATAGCGCAACGACTGATAGGCGGCATCCTCGATGATCGCGATGTCGAGTTCGCCGGCAAGATCCAGCAGCGCCTCACGGCCGGCGCGATCGACGGTCTCGCCGGTGGGGTTGGAGAAGTCTGCGGAAAGATAGGCGAATTTCACCGCCCCGCCGGCCTCTGCCGCCGTCGCGCGGTAAGCGTCCGGCGTACGGTTGCCGCCCGGCGTCAGCTGGTCGTATTTCGGCTCATAGGCGTTGAACGCCTGCAAGGCGCCGAGATAGGTCGGCCAGGTGACCAGCGCCGTGTCGTTCGGCGACAGGAACAGCTTGCCGAGATAATCCAGCCCCTGCTGGGAACCGGACGTGATGAAGATATTGTCCGGCTCGGCCGCGATGCCGATCTTGGCCATCTCGCCGGCCAGCCAGCGCCGCAACGGCAGATAACCTTCGCTGACCGAATATTGAAGCGCGGCGCTGACGGCCGGGCCGCTGAAAATCTCCGAATAGACCGTCTGGAAATCCTCATTGGGAAACAGCGCCGGGTCGGGAATGCCGCCGGCAAAGGAGATGATGTCGGGGCGATCGAGCAGCTTCAAAAGCTCGCGGATTTCCGAAGCGCGCATGCGTGACGAGCGCGTGGCGAAGACCTTTTCCCAATCCAGCATAGAATGTTTCCTCAAGAATTATATTTTGGGAAACAAGATCACGCTGCGGGATTTATGTCAATATTACTGACCTAAATAGACCCGTTACAGAAGAGGCAAATTCTAGGCTGCGGTGACAAATTAACTATTTGATCCATAGCATGATGCTTGCGAGCTTTATGAAGCCGAGGAAGTTGTCGGCGAGCTTGTCGTAGCGGGTTGCGATGCGTCGCCATTGTTTGAGCTTGGCGAAGAAGCTCTC
>JAVBSF010000423.1:0-3037 GCA_031556925.1 Pararhizobium sp. | reverse complement strand
TCGCTTTCCGGTGCGGCGCGTCTATTGCGTCGGCCGCAACTATGCCGCGCACGCTGTCGAGATGGGCCACGATCCGGATCGCGAGCCGCCATTTTTCTTCCAGAAGAACCCTGAAAACCTCGCCTTCGACGGCAAGACCTTCCCCTACCCGCCGCTGTCCTCGGACGTTCATTACGAGGTGGAACTTGCTGTCGGCCTGAAGGCTGGCGGAAGCGACATCGCGGTCGAGGATGCGCTCGATTGCGTCTATGGCTACGGCGTCGCGATCGACTTCACCCGCCGCGATCTGCAGGCCGAGGCAAAGGCTGCGGGGCGTCCATGGACGGCGGCAAAGGCTTTCGAGCATTCCGCGCCGATTTCCCCACTCGTTCCGGCCGATCGCCTGGGCCATCCCGGCAAGGGCCGCATCTGGCTGAACGTCAACGGGGTGATCAAACAGGAAGGCGATCTCGATCAGATGATCTGGAAGGTGCCCGAGGTGATCTCCGAACTGTCGCGTCAGTTCGAGCTTTCCGCCGGCGACATCATCCTGACCGGCACACCTGCCGGCGTTGGCGCGATTAAGCGCGGCGACCGCATCGATTGCGGCGTTGACGGCGTATCGACGCTGACGCTAACCGTGGCATAAGCGCGACGCAGCCCAACCGGAACCGGAGTCTTCCCATGCCGCTTTATGCTCTTGGCCCGAAACGCCCAGTCACGCCGATGGCGGGAAACTATTGGCTTGCACCGGACGCGCATGTGATCGGCGACGTGAGATTGGGCGGCGACGTCGGCATCTGGTTCGGCGCCGTCCTGCGCGGCGACAACGAGCCGATCACCATCGGGGCGCGCAGCAATATCCAGGAAGGCGTCGTCGTGCATGTGGATCCGGGGTTTCCCGTCACGATCGGCGAAGGCTGCACGATCGGGCACCGCGCCATCGTTCACGGCTGCACGATCGGCGACAATTCGCTGATCGGCATGGGCGCCACGGTGCTGAACGGCGCGGTCATCGGCAATAATTGCCTGGTCGGCGCCAATGCGCTGGTGACCGAAGGCAAGGTGTTCCCCGACAACTCCCTCATCGTCGGCGCGCCCGCAAAGGCGATCCGCCTGCTGGACGAGGCCGCCGTCGAGGGTTTGAAGAAATCCGCCGACAGCTATGTCCGCAACTGGCGGCGTTTCAAGACGGGACTGGAAATTCTGGACGGCGAATGAGCATTTCCAGAAAAAGTGCGAATTGGTTTTCCGTCCGGAAATGCGTAAAATAATGGTTAAAGTGTTTTCGCTATTCGAGGAAAGGCGGAAGCGCTCCAGGCCGCCCGGCCCTTCATGGCTCAGGCCGCGCAGCAGGTCTGGCAATGACCGCGAATCTCGATCGTGGTCTTTTCCGTCTTGAACTGCTGTCGGGAGGTCAGGAAAGACAGCCGCTCCTCGATGCCCTCGTCGCAGATCTCGGTGACGTTGCCGCAGTCCTCGCAGATCGTGAAGGCCGTTACCCCGTGGCTATGGGAGTGATCGTGGGGGTGGGCACAGGCAACGAAGGCATTGATGCTTTCAAGCCGGTGCACGAGACCGAATTCGAGCAGCTTTTCCAGCGCCCGATAGACCTGCAGCGGGGCGCGAAAACCGTGATCGCGCAGCCTGTCGAGGATCGTATAGGCGCTGAGCGGGGCTTCGGCATGGGTCAGGGCGTCAAAGACGAGCGCCTGATTGCGGGTCAGTTGGTGATCAGCCATCAGTGATCTCCTCCATGCGTGGAATGAACAGCGGTTTCCGACAGCCGTCCCGGCCAGAGCGGAAGAAGGCTCAGCACGAAGAGGCCGAGCGCGGCAACGACGATCGAGGGCCCGGAGGGCGTGTCGAAATGCAGCGAGCCGAAGAGCCCGCCGGTGACGGCGAGCGCACCGATCAGCGAGGCGAGAACCGCCATAACTTCCGGCGAGGTCGCAAAGCGCCGGGCCGTGGCGGCGGGGATGATGAGCAGCGAGGTGATGAGCAGGATGCCGACGATCTTCATGGCAATCGCGATCACCAGCGCCATCAGCAGCATGAAAAAGAGCTTCGCCCGTTCCGGCCGCAACCCCTCGGCCTCGGCGAGCTCGGCGCTGACGGTGGACGCCATGAGCGGCCGCCAGAGGTAGACGATCGCGAACAGAACGAGGATGCCGCCACCCCAGACCAGATCGATATCGGCCTCGGAGACCGCGAGGATATCGCCGAAAAGAAAGCCGACGAGATCGATGCGCACCCAGGTCATGAACGCCACCATCACGAGCCCGATCGACAGGGCGGAATGGGAAAGGATGCCAAGCAGCGCATCCGTCGACAGCGCCCCGCGCCGCTGCAACAGCAGAAGCAGCAACGAAACGGCGGCGGCGACGATGAACACGGCCAGCATCAGGTTGAGGTCGAACAGCAGGGACAGCGCCACCCCGAGCAATGCCGAATGGGCCATCGTGTCCCCGAAATAGGCCATGCGGCGCCAGATAACGAAACAGCCAAGGGGGCCGACGGTGATGGCAAGGCCGATGCCGGCGATCAAGGCACGGGTGAAAAAATCGTCAAACACGGCCGTTTTCCTTCTGATCATACCCATTCAGGCGGCTGTGATGGGCGCAGCCGCAATCCGCGTCGTGGGAATCCTCGCCTTCGCCATGATGATGACCGTCTTCCGGATGGCAATGCTCCGTCACGCTGCCATCGGCATGCAACACACGGCCGTCGGGCAGATGGGTATGGTCGTGGTGGTGGCTATAGACCGCGATCGTCTGCGCAGCCCGATCGCCGAAGAGCTTGCGGTATTCCGGGCTGCGGCTGACATCCTGCGGCGTGCCGCGGCAGCAGACATGGCCATTGAGACAGACCACGACATCCGTCTCCGCCATGACCACATGCAGGTCGTGCGAGATCAGCAGAATACCGCAGCCGGTGCGGTTGCGGATCTGCTTGATCAGGTCGTAAAGCGCGATCTCACCGGAAAAATCGACCCCCTGCACGGGCTCGTCGAGCACCAGCAGATCAGGCTTGCGGGCGATCGCCCGCGCCAGAAGGG
>JAVBSF010000001.1:0-13244 GCA_031556925.1 Pararhizobium sp. | reverse complement strand
CACCGGCACCGGCGGCGCCGGCAGGAAATAGCGCAGCATGTCGAAGATATTCTTCAGATCGTATTTGAGGCCCAGCCGCGAGATCATGAAGGACAAGACCTTGTCGCGATCCTCCGGCGTCAGCCCCACAGGCCGGCAAATCCGGGTGTTGTAGGTCGAATATTTGCTGAGCGGCACCGCCACGCAGCCTTCCCCCAGATTGACCTCGATCAGCTGCGGACGCTCGATCACCGGCAATGTCGCCTGATCGAGCGTCAGCGGGATTTCATCGCCGGCAAAGAAGGCCGCATGCGACCAGGTGGATTGCGTCAGGTATTTGATCGCCGAGGAAACCTTCTGGTTGCCCTCGATGAGAATGATATCGCAGGGGCGCAGCGTGCGCGCCAGCGTCTGCGGGTCGGAGGGCGTGTAGGGTTCATAGCCGGACGTCTTGCGCGTCAATTGGCCCGCAACCCGCCGGCCGAGGCGGTCGAGAAACGTATCCTTGCTGGCATAAAGCGGGTTCATCGCGGTCGCTGCTTTTCGGCTTTAGTTTCATCTATGTAGGAAGCAGGGCTGGTCTTTGTCGAGACCGTCTGCGCTATGCCGGCATCGACTGCCTGCAATGCGGGAGCTTGACGAAGAGAAGCCGCATGCTTAATTTAGAATTATTCTAAAATAGGCCATCACATGTTTTTCTCCCGTTTCTTTTCCCGTCGTTCCCTGTCTGCCCTCTCCGAGCAGGAAATTCTTGCGCTTGCCATTTCCTGCGAGGAGGACGACGGCCGTATCTATCTCGCCTACGCCGATGCCCTGCGGGCCAGCTATCCTCACTCCGCCGCCGTTTTCGAGGAGATGGCCGAGGAGGAAGACGCTCATCGCCAGATGCTGATAGATCTGCATGTCCGCCGTTTCGGTACGCGCATCCCGCTGATCCGCCGCGAGCATGTGCGCGGTTTTCGGGATCGCAAGCCGGACTGGCTGGTGGCCTTCATGCCGATCGAGCAGGCCCGTTTGCAGGCGGAGGCGATGGAAGACGGCGCCCGGCGGTTTTACGAGCACGCCGCGACACGGGTGACGGATGCGGAGACCCGGAAGTTGCTGGGCGACCTCGCGATGGCCGAACGCTCGCACCATTCGCTTGCCCAGCGCCTTGTCGAGCAGCATACCGCGGGAAAGGCGGGAGACGAGGAAAAGCAGACGGAAAAGCGCCAGTTCCTGCTGACCTATGTCCAGCCGGGTCTTGCCGGCCTGATGGATGGTTCAGTCTCGACGCTGGCGCCGATCTTTGCCGCCGCCTTCGCGACGCAGGATACCTGGCAGACCTTCCTCATCGGTCTTTCCGCCTCGGTCGGCGCCGGCATTTCCATGGGCTTTACGGAAGCGGCCCATGATGACGGCAAGCTTTCCGGGCGCGGCTCGCCGGTCAAGCGCGGCCTGTCCTCCGGCATCATGACCGCCCTCGGGGGCCTCGGTCACGCGCTGCCCTACCTTATCCCGCATTTCTGGACAGCGACCGCAATTGCGGCCGTGGTCGTCTTCTTCGAACTCTGGGCGATCGCCTTCATTCAGAACCGATACATGGAAACACCGTTCTTCCGAGCTGTATTCCAGGTCGTGCTCGGTGGTGGACTGGTGCTTGCGGCGGGCATCCTGATCGGCAACGCCTGAGTCGACGAAAAAGGCGCCCCGAAAGGCGCCTTTTCAGAGAATTTTGTGCCGATCACTTGCCGACCGAACCGACCAGAACTTCTGCGCCGTTTTCGATGGTGACCCAGCGACCGGTGTTGAACGAGGCTTGACGCTTCAGAAAACGATAGGGCGTCTTGGTCCAGATCTTCGCTTCATTGTCGAGATTGTCGAGAATGAAATCGCCCTGGGCGGTGCGCACGGTGAGAACCGCGTGGCCTTCACCGTCCGGCTTGCGCACGACAGTCATCAGCAGATCCGAAGCGGAAAAACCTTTTTCGAGCAGGCGCTTACGCTTGAGGAGCGCGATGTCTTCGCAGTCGCCGGCGGTGTCCGGATAGGTCCAGAGTTCTTCCTGACCATAGAGTTCTTCGTCGGTAACAGGCGTGATCTCGCGGTTGACCGACTGGTTGACGTCGTTGATCACCTTCCAGCCGAATTCCGTCACGCGCGGAGCCGGCGCGGATGCCGACTTGATATCGCATTCGGACTTATGGCTGCGGCAGAATTCGTAATGGCCGATCGGCTGCGATGTAACCGCGCCGGTCTGCATGAAGAGCGATGTGGCGTTCGGTGCCGGAATGGCCGCACCCGCCGATGCAACGACAACGGTGACCGCCGCAATCATTGCCTTAACCCCAGTCAACTGCGCCATGCACATCCCCTGTGGCGCGGTAATCCGGTTCATTCCGGACGCCCCGCAAAGTTTGGAACTCTTGGCTGCGTCACGAGCTGTTCCCCTCGCGCGCTGCTCTAATCGTTAAGAAAGAGTTAACAGTGCGGATCGAGTTTCGTCAATCTTCAGAATTAGGGATCAATCCCTATGGTTAACGGGCGAAAAGCCAGCTTTTGCGGGGTTGACAGGGGTGGTGAGGGAAGGCGCCTTGAGTCGAACTGCTTCGAAACGGCACAGCAATGCGCTGCCTTCCCGACCGGAAAGACAGGGCATTCGGTATTCACGTTAAGATATAAAGCGCTGTTAACGGGCCAGCATGCCGTCGAGTGCGGCGATCATGCGGGCGATATCCTCCGGCCGGGACAGGCGATGGTCGCCGTCGCGGATCAGCGTCAGCACCACGTCGTCGGCAGGCAGGTGTTCGACCAGCTTCAGCGCATGGGCGTAGGGCACGTCCGGATCTTCCATGCCTTGCAGGATATGGATGGGGCAACCGGTCTCGATGATGCCCTTCAATACGCTGTTCTTGCGCCCGTCATCGATCAGGAGCGCCGTGTAGATATTCGGCTCCGGCCCATAGGGTGTCGGCTCTTCGAAATAGCCCCGCTCGGCAAGCGAGGTTTTCTCCGTCTCCGTCAGGTTGGGCTCGATCAGCTCGGCGGTGAAATCCGGCGCCGGTGCGATCAGGACGAGGCCGGCGATACGGCTTCCCTCGCCACGCTTGCGCAACTCTCCGATCAGCCTGAGCGCGATCCAGCCGCCCATCGATGAGCCGATCAGGATCATCGGTCCTTTCACGGTATCATCGACAACGGCAAGGCTTTCTTCAAGCCAGCGGGAGATGCTGCCATCGCGAAAGGCGCCTTCCGAAACGCCGTGGCCGGAATAATCGAAACGCACGCAGGCCGCTCCGATTTCAGTGGCATGTTTTTCCAGCTCCACGGCTTTCGTGCCGCTCATATCCGAGCGATAACCGCCGAGCCAGACCAGCGTCGGCAGGCCGGGTTTGGTTGCAGGCATAAGCCTCATGGCGATCCGGCGCGATTCGGCTCCGGCTCCGACATCGAGATAGGTCGGCTCAGTGTTTTCCTGCTGGTTCATCATGGAATTTCCCTCGATGCGACACGCGAATGCTATTTTTCCTTCTAAAACAGATTTTTCAGGCGCATGACAGGTGGTGATTTCCAGATTGACCTGTGCTAAAGACTTCGCCTCAGCAATTCATGCCGGCATTCTGCAGCAGTTGAGCGGCCCTTGGCCGGGATTGCGCAATGCCCCATATAAGACACATCGTAACAACTCGAGGAGAGTACGACCATTCGCAGACCTTTCAAAACGGATGCCCCGGTTAAGGACGGCCCCCGCTCAAACAAGGAAATCCGGGTTCCCCGGGTTCAGCTGATCGATGCCGAAGGTGGCAACCAGGGCATCGTGCCCACGGATCAGGCGCTCCGCATGGCGGAAGAAGCCGGTCTCGATCTGGTAGAGATCTCGCCAAACGCCGAACCGCCGGTGTGCAAGATCCTCGATCTCGGCAAGCTGAAATATGCGACCCAGAAGAAAGCCGCCGAAGCCCGCAAGAAGCAGAAGGTCATCGAGATCAAGGAGATCAAGATGCGCCCCAACATCGACACGCATGACTATGACGTGAAGATGAAGGCGATGAACCGCTTCTTCGAAGACGGCGACAAGGTGAAGGTAACACTCAAGTTCCGGGGCCGCGAAATGGCCCACCAGGAACTGGGCATGAAGCTCTTGCTTCAAGTCAAGGAAGACACGACCACCATCGCCAAGGTCGAAGCCGAGCCGAAGCTCGAAGGCCGCCAGATGATGATGGTGCTCGCACCGAGATAAGCAGGTTAACGCTTGCCTGGATGAAAAGGCCGCCTTTCGGGGCGGCTTTTTCGATGAAATGGCTCTGTTTCCCGAAATCCAAGGTGTTGCGGTGAATCCCGTTGCACTTTTCTGACACTTCGGTTACAAGCCCCCGTCCGAACGGTCCGGCAGGGCATGCCGTGGCCGTTCTTTACGCTGGAGCCGACCTTCGTCAGTCGGTCTCATATCAAGAACATGGAGTAGCAAAATGCCCAAGATGAAGACGAAGTCCTCTGCCAAGAAGCGGTTCAAGATCACCGCAACCGGCAAGGTCGTAGCGGCTGCCGCAGGCAAGCGCCACGGCATGATCAAGCGGTCCAACAAGTTCATTCGCGACGCCCGTGGCACCATGGTGCTGGCCGAGCCCGATGGCAAGAAGGTCATCAAGAACTACCTGCCGAACGGTCTCTGAGACTCTGGCGCTTTTGGATTTTAAGGAGATCATGACATGGCACGTGTAAAACGCGGCGTAACCGCTCACGCCAAGCACAAGAAGACACTCAAGGCAGCCAAGGGTTTCTACGGCCGCCGCAAGAACACCATCCGCGCTGCAAAGGCCGCGGTTGATCGTTCCAAGCAGTTCGCCTACCGCGACCGCAAGGTCAACAAGCGCAACTTCCGCGCCCTGTGGATCCAGCGTATCAACGCCGCCGTCCGCGAATTCGGCCTGACCTACGGCCGCTTCATCGACGGTCTGAACAAGGCTGGCATCGAAGTTGACCGCAAGGTTCTGTCCGACATGGCGATCCATGAGCCGGCAGCCTTCGGCGCGCTCGTCGAAGCTTCCAAGAAGGCGCTCGCCTATCTCAAGGAAGCCGGCACGGCAAACGAGTTTGAAAGCGCGGTCAAGTAAACCAGCGCTTCCCAGACTGCATTTCTAGTATTGGGGAACCCGCGCTGGCAGGCTGGCGCGGGTTTTCTTATGGGCAAAGGCCCAGTCACGCAACGTCTTGAACACGAAAGGGAAGGGCGGCAGATGCTCCCCGAACTGAAGGACGAGGATATCGCGACCATGCTGGCAGCGCTTGCCGGCGGGACCGCCCGTGTCCAGCGTGTTTCGCTTTCGGACCGCGATGTCTGGATCAAGCGTTACAATCGTCTGGGGCTCAGGCTTGGTCAGCGCTTCCTTTGGGGTTTCTCACGGCTGATCCGCCAGCCTGTCCTGCGCCCCGCGCCCCTTCTTGACGCCGAAGGCTTGATTGACCGCGAAATCCGCCAGATCGAGCGTTCCTCGAAAGCCGGTTTCCTGACGCCGACGGTTTTCTACCGGGGCAAGTCGGCGATCGTGCTTTCCCATCTCGGCCAGCCCGTGGACCGGCAAATGAACGGAGTCGCGAAAACCGATCCGGCCGCCCATGACGCTCTCCTGGTACGTTGCGGGCTGGAGCTTGGCCGGCTGCACGCCGCCGGCCTCTGCCATGGCAGACCCCATCCCCGTGATTTCGTGATCGATGACGGCCGGTTCGGCTTTCTCGATTTCGAAGAGGAGCCGGCGGCCGTGATGCCGCTCGCGACCGCCCAGGCGCGCGACATCTGGCTGCTGTTCCTGCAGGTCGCAAGCCGTTGCCTGAACCCGGAGACGCCTGCCGCCGTTCTCGCCGCCTGGCGCAGCAACCGGCCGCCGGAGGTCGAGACGGCGCTTTCCGAAATTATCCCCTTCTTCGCAAGGCTTCTTCCCCTTGCCCGGTTCTCGACGCGTCTGCGCGCCGGCAAGGATGTCATGCGATTTATATCTGCAACGGATTTTCTACAGTCGGCTATCAGCCGATGACACAACCCTTACCCGATTATTCCCGCACGTGAAGGCAGGACAGAATGAGCGAACTCGACACACTTCAAAACACCCTTCTGGCTGAGATCGCCGGCGCAGGCGACGAAGCCGCGATCGAAGCCGTGCGTGTTTCTGCGCTGGGCAAGAAGGGGTCGGTCTCCGAACTCCTGAAGACACTCGGCACCATGACGCCGGAAGAGCGCCAGACCCGCGGTGCCGCGATCAACGCACTGAAGACCGTCGTCAGCGACGCCATCGCCGCCCGCAAGTCGGAGCTGAAGGATCAGGCAATCAACGCCCGCCTCGCCCGGGAAACCGTCGATATCTCGCTGCCGGTCCGCTCTTCGCCGGCCGAGCGCGGCCGCATCCACCCGATCAGCCAGATCATCGACGAGATCACCGCGATCTTTGCCGACATGGGTTTCTCGATCGCCGAAGGTCCGGATATCGAGACCGACTACTATAACTTCACGGCGCTCAACTTCCCCGAAGGCCACCCGGCCCGCGAGATGCACGACACCTTCTTCTTCAATCCGGATGAGAAGGGTGAGCGCAAGGTTCTGCGTACCCACACCTCGCCGGTGCAGATCCGCACCATGGAAGCCCAGAAGCCGCCGATCCGCATCATCATCCCCGGCAAGACCTATCGGCAGGATTCGGACGCCACCCATTCGCCGATGTTCCATCAGGTGGAAGGCCTCGTCGTCGACACCAAGTCGAATGTCGCCAACATGCGCTGGATTCTGGAAGAATTCTGCAAGGCCTTCTTCGAGGTGGACAATGTGACGATGCGCTTCCGCCCATCCTTCTTCCCCTTCACCGAGCCGTCCTTCGAAGTGGACATCCAGTGCGACCGTTCCTCCGGCCCGATCGTCAAGTTCGGCGAAGGCACCGACTGGATGGAAATCCTCGGCTGCGGCATGGTGCACCCGAACGTTCTGCGCGCCGGCGGTCTCGATCCCGACGTCTATCAGGGCTTTGCCTGGGGCATGGGCCTCGACCGTATCGCCATGCTGAAATACGGCATGCCGGACCTCCGCAACTTCTTCGACGCCGATGTGCGCTGGATGAGCCATTACGGCTTCCGCCCGCTCGACATGCCGACGCTGTTCGGCGGTTTGAGCGCCTGATGCCATGCCGACCCTGCTGATCTGGCATGGCTACAAATTCCGCTTCTACGCCTTGGACGTCGGCGAACCGCCGCATGTCCATATCGTCAAGGACAGCAAGTCCTTGAAGGTTTGGTTGAAGAGTTTGGAAGTCGCCCAAAACAGGGGATATACTGATCAGGAAATTGCAAGGTTGCTCAAGGTGGCCCTGGAACATCGTGATGAATGGATAGGTGCCTGGAATGACTTCTTTGGCCTTTGAAACAGATGAAATGCGACCGGTGCGGGCGTGGTGCGCGGATGGTGAAATCCACGTCGCGCTTGCCGACGGTCGTGTCATTGCAACGCCTCTCTGGTGGTATCCTTTCCTTGCGAAACTGACCGATAGCCAGTTGAACGACATTGAGTTGATGTACGAAGGTATCTGGTGGACGGCAGTCGATGAAGGCATTTCGGTAAAAAGCATGTTTATGGGCGTAAAGGCGCCCGGCGCAAAAGCGCCTGAGAAGGCGGCATAATGGGAGTGGATATTTGAATTCTCTCGATGAAGCAGAACCATTCTCCATATTGAGAGGCTGCAGGCCTATCAATGCCGAGAACCTATTTGAATTTTTTGAGGGAGCGCATTCCACTCTAAATTATCGTGGAATGATCCATGAAGAAGTTCATCGCGCTTACAAATGGGGAGATAGGTCTGTCGAGTTTGATTTCGACCGCTACTTTGGAGCGAGCGATTCCCTTTTAGATGTTGAAAACATGCTTGTAACTGCAGAGAGGACGGAGTGGCCCGCCAACGAGCATCTGGGGCAGCTGCTGATGTACGGTGTGCTACAGGCCTTAGCGGTTCAAAATCAGGCGACATTGCAAGTTCTTAAATGTTTCGGCCAAAGAGATTTTTTCTTTCAGAAAGACATTCTGGACCAAATAAAAGAGCTTAGAATTGCGGTTGCCGGGCATCCGTCAAACCACAATAACAAAAACCTTACAATTAAGGGCTGCACATTCCTTGGACATCGGGCTTTCGGTACTCGAACCAAGTTTACCATCGTGACATATGAAAACTTCGCAAAGAGTGTTCACCGAGAAATTGATGTCTTGAGTTTGATCACATCTCAATGCCTCGGCATCAACGCAAATCTGTGCCGTGTTTGGCGCACAATTAAAGAGAACGGCGGAATATCTGCCAATTTGTTCAGTGAGAAAAAACAATGAAATTCACTCTCTCCTGGCTGAAAGACCATCTGGAAACGGATGCCACCCTCGAACAGATCTGCGAGCGCCTGACGGCGATCGGGCTTGAGGTCGAGGATGTCGATGACAAGGCCGCCTTCAAGCCCTTCGTCATCGCCAAGGTCGTCTCGGCGGAAAAACATCCGCAGGCCGACAAGCTGAAGGTGCTGATGGTCGATACCGGCGCGGGCAGCCCCGTTCAGGTCGTCTGCGGCGCGCCGAATGCGCGCGCCGGCCTCGTCGGCGCCTTTGCCGCTCCCGGCTCCTATGTTCCCGGCATCGATGTGACGCTGTCGGTCGGCACCATCCGCGGCGTCGAAAGCCGCGGCATGATGTGCTCCGAGCGCGAGTTGCAGATGTCCGACAATCATGACGGCATCATCGACCTGCCGGAAGATGCGCCGGTCGGCCAGAGTTTTGCGTCCTATGCCGGTCTCGACGATCCGCTGATCGAAATCAACCTGACGCCGAACCGCCCGGATTGCACCTCGATCCGCGGCATCGCCCGCGATCTCGCGGCCTCCGGCCTCGGTACGCTGAAGGCTGCTCCGGCCAACACCTTTGCCGTCGAAGGCGAGACGCCGGTTAAGGTGAAGCTCGATCTCGGCGCCGATACCTATCTCTGCCCCGGCTTCGCGCTCCGCCTCGTGCGCGGCGTCAAGAACGGTCCGAGCCCCAAGTGGATGCAACAGCGCCTGCTCGCCATCGGTCTTCGCCCGATCAACGCACTTGTCGATGTCACCAACTACATGACCTTCGATCAGGGCCGTCCGCTGCATGTCTTCGACGCCGCCAAGGTCAAGGGCAACCTCACCGTACGTCGCGCCACCGAAGGCGAGAAGGTGCTGGCGCTCGACACGCGCGAATACACTCTTTCGCCGGCTAACGTCGTTATCGCCGATGAAAAGGCTGTCGAGTCCATCGGCGGCATCATGGGCGGCGAGCATTCCGGCTGCGACGAAAACACGACCGACGTGCTGATCGAATCGGCGCTCTGGGATCCGATGAACATCGCCAAGTCCGGCCGCGGCCTCGGCATCATCACCGATGCCCGCTACCGCTTCGAACGCGGCGTCGACCCGGAATACATGGTGCCGGGCCTCGATGCAGCCACCCAGCTGATCGTCGATATCTGCGGCGGCACGGCCGCCAAGGCCGATGTCGTCGGCTATGCCGGTTATACGGCGAAGGTCGTCGATTTCCCGGTCTCCGAGGTCAAGCGCCTGACGGGCCTTGAAGTCAGTTCCGAGGAAAGCGTCTCGATCCTCTCCAAGCTCGGCTTCGGTGTTCAGGGTTCGGGCGAGCGCGTCTCGGTTTCAGTTCCTTCCTGGCGTCCGGATGTCGATGGCAAGGCTGATCTGGTCGAGGAAGTCATGCGCATTCACGGCGTCGATTTCATCAAGCCGCAGCCGATCGAAAGTCTTGCCTCGGTCAATGGCCGCATCCTGACGACGCTGCAGATCCGCACCCGTCTTGCCAAGCGTGCGCTGGCCGCTCGCGGCATGCTGGAAGCCGTCACCTGGTCCTTCATCTCCAAGGCTCAAGCCCAGCTTTTCGGCGGTGGCGCCCCGGCCCTTTCGCTGGCAAACCCGATTGCCGCAGACATGTCCGACATGCGCCCCTCGCTGCTGCCGGGCCTGCTGATGGCCGCCCAGCGCAATGCCGACAAGGGCTTTGGCGATGTGGCGATCTTCGAAGTCTCCGGCACCTATGAGAACGACACCCCGGCCGGCCAGCGCCGCGTTGCCGGCGGTATCCGGCGTGGTACGGCTTCGCTTGCCGGCTCCGGCCGTCTCTGGTCGAATGCGCTGAAGGGCGGCGGCAAGCCGGTCGATGTCTTCGATGCCAAGGCCGATGCGATCGCGGTTCTCGAAGCCTGCGGCGTGCCGATGGGCAATGTCCAGTTCGAGGCCGGCGGCCCGTCCTGGTATCATCCCGGCCGCTCCGGAACGATCAAGCTCGGCCCGAAGATCGTTCTCGGGTATTTCGGCGAATTCCACCCGAAGACGCTGGAGGCGCTCGATGTTTCCGGTGCGCTCGCCGGCTTCGAAATCTATGTCGATGCCATGCCGGACCCGAAGAAGAAGGCAACCCGCACCAAGCCGGCGCTGGAGCTTTCGCCCTTCCAGGCCGTCAAGCGCGACTTCGCCTTCGTGGTCGATCGCACGGTGGAAGCCGGCGCGATCCTGAAGGCGGCGTCCAGCGCCGACCGCAAGCTGGTCACCGGCGTTTCCGTCTTCGATATCTTCGAAGGCGCATCGGTTGGCGAAGGCAAGAAGTCGGTCGCCATCGAAGTGGTCATCCAGCCGGCGGAACGCACGCTGACGGATGAGGATTTCGAGGCTCTGACCGCCAAGATCGTCGCCAACGTGACGAAATCGACAGGCGGCACGCTACGCGCCTGATTGGGAGCGATGAAGAAAGTCCTCGGTGTTTAGCCGGGGACTGAAGGTCTAGTCGGAGCTTGATCCGATAAGGATTGTTGCATTCGAATTCGACACGAAAAGAAATGCGAAGTCCCAGAACACCGGATATCCCGGATGTCCTTCCAGGCAGGCCCGTCGATAGGCTCTCAGGAAGACGGTGTAGTTCGTTGCGTCGTCTTCCAGAGTGTTCGTGATCTCATTCAGGATGTGTTGGTCCACGCTCACTGGCTGTCTCCTCGTCACTCTTCCGGCAGATAAGCCGACCCCACGACCCGGATCTTCTTCGGCAGATCAAGCGACAAGCTGCGTGTGCCACGCAACGGCATGTCATCCCAAAGTGCAAGCTGGGTACTCGCCGTCCCTTCAGCATATACCTCGGTCGTGGCCTCAACCTCCTGGTCATCCTCGGCCTTGAGCCGAGGATCCACCTGCGCCACCCCAGAACCTTCAGGCGTCGCCTGCTTGTCCGCCAATGCGGCCTTGTAGAACCGCGCCATATCGCAAGTCTTCGATGCCGCCGCCGTACGATAGTCGCCGGCATTCGGCAGATCGGCATAGGCGGCGCCCGTTGTCAGCGAAATCATCGTATCGGCATCGCGGTCAGCACCGATGCGATAGACATCCATGGCCGGATCGTCACAAATGAAACGGCATTGCGCCGTCAGCGCAGGAAGATCGCCGGCAGGGCCGAAGCCGGAATTCGGCGTCGGAAAATAATAGCCGTCGGAAAGGCGAACGCAGCGTGTCTCCATGCGAGCCGGAAGTTTCGGTTGCCGCGTGGCGAGGCGCACATTGCCCCGTTCGATCTTGCCGGCCGCGACGGCCTTATCCGATTGACATATTGGCGCGGAGCCTCGCAGGTTTGCGAGTTTCCCACTTGCCGCCGAAATCCGCCCCGCGATCTCGCGGCAGGCAAAGCCACCGCCGACGGCGCAGCCGTGTTTCTGCTCGAAGCTGCGGTTGGCCGCGATCTGCCGCTGCAGGCGGGCGATCTCCGGTGCGTGCCGATTGGCGCCGTCGCAGATGGCCGCGCGGGCCTGCGCCAAGGGCGTCATCGTGATAACGAACGCAAGAAGCAGGAACGCGGCCGCTACGACAAAGCGTCCGATGGACAGGGAAAGACGGATCATCGGCGGTCTGCTCCCGGAGGCGAGGTCTGCCTGTTGCCAAAACCGGGCGATCATGACCCGGTGAGGCGCCTTACATACGTCGAGATCGGTCCGTTCCCAAGCAAGACCTTAAAGAGTGGTTAAGCCGGTAGGTTAAGATGAAACGTCTCAGGCCGATGTCAGCATCGCCCTCAGTTTCTGATGGATCGGGGCCGCCAGATATCGTTCGCGATCCTCGTCGGACAGATTCTTGCCGAAGGTTTTCAGGAGTTCCGGCATTGTCACGGGCGCGCCGGTAAAGGCGCGATAGGATATGGCGTCACCCACCTGCAGCGCCCCTTCGCGCAGCACGCGGCAATAGAATCCCGGCCGGCCTGCCTTGATGAAGCTTTGGGCGAAGGCGGGATCGTCCATTCGCCTTGCCAATGTCGCGCAGGGAATGCGCGCAGATGTCACCTCCAGCGTCACCGTTTCCGTTTCGAAGCGGTCGCCGACCGCGATCTTACGGCTATCGACATCCTCGATCACAAGATTTTCGCCAAAGGTGCCGGGCTCGATCGTCCGTCCGATTTCCCTGGACCACCAGTCGAGATCGACTGATCCCATAGCGTAGACGGCCTGTTCCGGCCCGCCATGGTGCTTGCGGTTGCAGATGGCGTCGCCGATCAGCCCTTCGCGATCGACCATGACGCCGGCTTCGACCGGATGCTTGAAAATCCCGGTTTTGTAACTTTTCTCGGGCATGCGCTCGGCGCGGCCGGTGCAGACGGCAATGATTTTCATGGGGGCCTTCCATGGCGATTCCGTTTCCGGGGGATATGGGATAGAACCGGCCAATGGCAAAGCGAGTCACTGGTCCCGAAATCGAAAAACTCATCCAGCTCCTGGCGAAAGTGCCGGGGCTTGGCCCCCGTTCCGCCCGACGCGCGGCGCTGCATCTGGTCAAGAAGAAGGACCAGCTGCTCGGTCCGCTGGCGGATGCCATGGGTGAGGCGCACCGCAAGGTCTGCACCTGCTCGACCTGCGGCAATGTCGATACGAGCGATCCCTGCAGCGTCTGCACCGATGATCGTCGCGACAATTCGGTGATTATCGTCGTCGAGGATGTTTCCGACCTCTGGGCGCTGGAGCGGGCGGGGGCGATGAACACTGCCTATCATGTCCTCGGCGGCACGCTGTCGCCGCTCGACGGCGTCGGCCCTGATGACCTGAATATCCGCGGCCTCGTCGAGCGCATCGCCAAGGGCGGCGTGCGTGAACTGATCATCGCCGTTAATGCCACGGTCGAAGGCACGACGACCGCCCATTACATCACCGACCAGCTCGAAGGATTCGATATCAAGATCAGCCGTCTCGCCCATGGCGTGCCCGTCGGTGGCG
>JAVBSF010000015.1:0-7210 GCA_031556925.1 Pararhizobium sp. | reverse complement strand
CAAACAGCATCGGCGCCTTGATGGCAAGCGCCTGCGGCTGGACCAGCCAGAGCATGACAACCGCCGCGCCGACGAAGGCGGCAAGCAAGCCCGTATAGAGGCTCAACGGTTCCCATGTGGCTTCAGTCTGCAACGGTCCGCCTCCCGCCAGCGAGAATCGCCTGACAGGATATTAGCGCGGCAGTTGCATATGGAAAGATCGCCGCCGTCGCGAAAAATCAGGATGCCTTGGGCGCCTGATCCATTTTCCGGGTAAGGTCGTGGAGCACGTCGCGCAGGTTCGCCGCCTCGCTCAAGCTGCATCCCGTTGCCGCCCCGATCTGCATCAGGATATTGAAAGCCTCCTGCTTCAAGGCCTTTCCTGACGGGGTCAGCGTGACGATGACCTGGCGCTCATCACGTCGGTCACGCATGCGGCTGACATATCCGGCAGCCTCCAGACGCTTGAGCAGCGGCGAAAGCGTGCCCGAATCAAGCCCCAGCGCCTCCCCTATCCCCTTCACCGTCATCTCGTCGGTCTGCCAGAGCGCCAGAAGAACAAGATACTGGGGATAGGTAAGGCCAAAGCGATCGAGCATCGGCTTGTAGGTGCGGTTGAATGCATGGGCCGCGGAATAGACGGCAAAACAGAGCTGCCGGCTGAGCGCCAGCATGCTGTCGTCGCCGGTGTCAACGGCGGGCATTTCGTCCTTCTCGGTCATGTCCTATTATCCCAAATTCCGGCTCGGATGCAATTTGCAAAATTCTATTGCGTACAATTTAATTTTGCGCTACTCATAATTCAACGGCAACCGAAACGGCCGTGCGAGTTTACAAACTCGAAGATTTGAACCCAAGGAGACCATCATGCCCATTCTCTACACCACCAAGGCATCTGCCACCGGCGGTCGTGCAGGCCGCGCCGTCTCGGAAGACGCCGTTCTCGACGTCACGCTGACGGTTCCCAAGGAACTCGGCGGCGATGGCGCCCGCGGCACCAACCCCGAGCAGCTTTTTGCCGCCGGCTATTCCGCCTGCTTCCTCGGCGCGCTGAAGTTCGTCGCCGGCAAGGAAAAGGTGAAGATTTCGGAAGAGACCACCGTGACCGCAACCGTCGGCATCGGCCCGCGTGAAGACGGCACCGGCTTTGGTATCGAAGTCTCGCTTTCGGTCAATATTCCGGGCGTCGACCGCGAGACCGGCGAGAAGCTTGTGGCCGCCGCCCACATCGTCTGCCCCTACAGCCACGCCATGCGCACCGCCACCGAAGTTTCGGCGACGCTCGCCTGATCAGGTTTTCGAAACCGATGAAAAAACCGGCGGGAAACCGCCGGTTTTTTTTACCATGAGGGGTCCGACACCGGTCCCCCAAATACAAAAAGGGTCGCACGAGGCGACCCTTTCCATGAGCTTTGGCCTGTGACAGACCCGGATGACGAAGCCACCCGAAGGAAGGCGTGATCAGAACGAGGGCTGCCTCGCTTCCGTCACCACGATTTCCATGCCCGCCACGAGAGCCGAAATCTCATTAGACATTGGACCACCTTCCTTTCATTACGTTGAACATAGGAGAAAGGTAGTCCTTTGCGGCAGGAATGCAAGGGGGGGTCTTTTGAATGAGAACGAGCCAAACACTCGATTGCCCCGCCCCGCCCGCGGGGAGAGGGACCGGGCCGAGACCTCCGCTCTCGCCTCACATCGTCAGCACGATCTTGCCGATATGATCGCCCGCCTCCATCAACCGGTGCGCCTCCGCGACGTCGGCAAACGGCACGATGGCGTGCATGACCGGCGCAATCTCACCGGCGTCGAGCAGCGGCCAGACATTGTCTTCGAGATCGTCGCGGATCGCTTCCTTTTCGGCGGCCGTGCGCGGGCGCAGCGTCGAACCCATCAGCCGCAGGCGCTTGGTCATGATCGGCAGCACGTCGAAATTCTCCGCCTTGGTGCCGCCTTGCACCGCGATGATCGCAAGACGGCCGTCTTTCGCGAGGCTCGTGACATTGCGCGAGAAATAGGAGCCGCCGACCATATCGAGGATGACGTCGACGCCCTTGCCGCCCGTTTCCTCCAGCACGACGGCCTTGAAATCCTCTTGCCGGTAGTTGATCGCGCGGGCCGCCCCAAGCTCGACGCAGGCCCTGCATTTCTCTTCCGTTCCTGCTGTCGCAAACACGCGGGCGCCAAAAGCGTTGGCGAGCTGGATGGCGGTGGTGCCGATGCCGCTGGTGCCGCCGTGGACGAGGAAGGTCTCGCCCTCCACCAGATCCGCCATCTGGAAGACATTGGCCCAGACGGTGAAGAAGGTTTCGGGCAGCACGGCGGCGCGGGCGGCTTCATAGCCGTGCGGCCAGCGCAAAGCCTGCGTGGCGGGGATGGCACAGAACTCCGCATAACCGCCGCCATTGGCGAGGCCGCAGACGAGATCGCCCACGGCAAAACCCGAGACATCCTCGCCAAGAGCAACAATTTCGCCTGCGACTTCGAGCCCCATGACCGGGCTTGCGCCGGGCGGCGGCGGATAGAGCCCCTTGCGCTGCTGGATATCCGGCCGGTTGACCCCTGCCGCCTCGACACGGACGAGGATTTCACCGGCGCCAAGCGTCGGGAGCGCCCCCCTGGCCAGCACCATGTTTTCCGGACCGCCGGGCGATGGCAGGTCGACATAGGTCATTTCAGCAGGAAGCGTCACGGCGGCAGCCTTTCGGATCGGATTCGGATTTGCCGAAGATATCTAGCGCCGATGGAGCCGACTTCCTAGAGTGCGCATTTCAGCTGGGGAACCGTCCTTAACCATTGCGGCGAAACCCGCGCGAAGCACTTGCCGCTGCGCCGCACCAAGGCAAAATTGCGTCCAAAAAGGCGGCCGGAAAATTAAACTTCTTTAATTTGCAAGCTCTGAAACGCGGGTCTAGCTTTCCTCTCGAAACCGGGAAACGCCGGCGGCTGCCTCCCCTCTTGGCCGCGACTCGACGTTTCGGGACGGTTTCATTGTTACCGGTCCATTCTCGGACCATTCAAGGACGACACCGATGCGTGCTCTTCTGACGTCTCTTACCGTACTCTCCGCCATCACCCTGTCATCGGCCACCTTTGCCGCCACGATGACGACCGGCACCGTCAAGGCCTTCGATACCAAGGCGCTGACGCTCACCCTCAAGGACGGGTCGCATTACCTGCTGCCCGCGAACTTCAAGGATCCCGGCCTGAAGATCGGAGAAAAGGTCAAGATCGCCTACGACATGGTGGGCAAGAAGCATCAGGCAACCGCTGTGACCATCGTGCAGTGAGCGCGCCGACGTTCTCGCGCATGAGCGTACCCGATCGCGGCTAAGACGCTTTGGGATCATGCAGGACGAGCCGGGGTCCATGACGGGCTCCGGCTCGTTTCGTTTTTATGCCCTCTTCTCCCCGCTGGGGAGAAGAAGGAGCAAGCCGGATTACTCTGCTCCGTGCCCAAACGCCCCGAAAACCAGCCCTTCGTCGCTTTCCTTGGCCAGCGTCTTGATCTGGGCGATGCGGGCGCTGACGGCGAGCGCATCTGAAAAGACCAGCCCCTCCGGCAGTTCCAGAACGGCGATCGAGCAGCGCATCAACGGGAAAAAGGTGGCTTCACCGCTGCGGCCATGACCGGTCATGTAGCCGGCAGCCTGATGCTCGGCGGAATAATGCTGGCGGATATCGGCGCGGAATTCTTCCAGAATACGGGTCAGAACCTCTTCCAGTTCCACCCTTGTCCAGCCGCGCACGCCGATGAAGAAATCGTCGCCGCCGACATGGCCGAGGAATTTCTCCTCGCCGATGAAATGCCGGCGCATCAGCGCGGCAAAGAGCGAGATCGCGACATCGCCCTTCTGGAAGCCATAGTAATCGTTGAACGGCTTGAAATTGTCGAAATCGCAATAGCAGAAATAGCGCGTTTCATCCTCGTCGAACACGGCCTCCTGCACGTAGTCGCGGATCGCCCGGTTGCCCGGCAGGCCGGTCAGCGGGTTCTGCTCCTGGGCGAGCTTCAGCTGTTTCTCGTTGATGATCTTCAGCAGTGACGATGCCGAGAGGATGCCGGCATAGCGCATGTTTTCGGTGAGGATCACGCAATCGCTGCCATCCATGCCGGCGAAGATCTTCAGCATTTCCTCGGCCGGGGTTTCGAGATCGGCGATCGGCGCAGGGCTGACGAAATGGGCGATATGGCGCTGATAGATATGATTTTTCAGGAGATCGCGGCCGAAGGGATGATAGATCATCTCCTTCACGTGATACTCATGCAGCACGCCGCGCGGCTCGCCATTGGCGTTGAGCACCGGAAAGAAGCTGCGCTGCGGCGACTTGCGGAACAGCTCGAAGACACTATCAAGCCCGCTCGCCTCGTTGACGGCCGGCACCTGTTCGATCTGCTTGCGGATGAGGATGCTGTCGATGGAGGCCGACGGGCGGCGCACTTCCGCCGTCTGCACCAGATGCGGATAGGACGGCTGCAACTCGGCGAAATGCACGGTTGGGCGAGCGACGAAATAGCCCTGCACCAGATCGCAGCCGAGATCGCGGCAGGTGGAGAATTCGGCCTCCGTCTCCACGCCCTCTGCGACGACGCGGGTGCCGAGCACATGGGCGGTGCTGACGACATGTCGCACCAGATGGCGTTTGCGCGGGCTCGAATCGATGCCGGAAATGAAATGACGATCGATCTTCACATAGTCGACCGGCTGGTCGCAGAGCAATTTCAGGCCGTTGAAACCGACGCCGAAATCATCGAGCGCCAGCTTGAAGCCGGCAAGCCGCAGCCGCTTGATGAGATCGGCGAAGGCCGGCATGCGCAGGTTGTCGAAGCGCTCGGACAGCTCGAAACAGATGGAGGATGGCGGGATATCGGCGCGCTTCAGGTGGTTGCCGAGACGCTCGACGATATCGCCATCCATGCCGATCAGCCGGGCATCGAAATTGACGAACAGGGTGCGCGCGGCAAAATCCGGCAGGCTTGCAAATCCGGCGAAGGCGCGGCTGTTGATCATATGCTCCAACGGCAGCAATTGACCCGTCGTTTCCGCCCTGTCGAGCAGTTCCAGCGGCGAATTGAAGCCCAGGCGTTCGAAGCCGCGCATCAAGGTTTCATAGCCGAAGACGGCACCGGTACCGGCCTCGACGATCGGCTGGAAGGCGTTTTCGATCACCAGCTTGGCAAGCGTGACGATCTGGTCGTCGCCGAAACGGCGAAGCGACAGCATTTCGGCGGCGGCGGACATGAAATCTCCGGTCAACAGATCATTGCGCCGCGCTTTTTGCCTCGCGTGGCTTGCCGTGACATTCGGGCCGAAGTGTCAATGAAAGCTTTCCCGAGCGTGAAAGTTTCATGAAGCTTTCAAGACAGGAAAGTTAGCCGCCGCAACCGCGATATTGCGACGGAAACAACTTACGATTTCAATATTTTAGAGCAGGCTTATGGCGAGACCTCCCGCCCGGAAACACAGTTATTTCCGGGCAGCGTCTCACGATTTCGCCAGCACGCCGAAAGCGATCAGCGCCAGCCCCTGCATGGTGATATCGATCGCCAGGAAAAGGCCGAGAATCCAGAGGCTGTTGACCGGCCAGCCGGCCATGATGATCAGGCCAGCCAGCAAGGTGACGAGACCGCCGAGCACGATCCAGCCCCACCCCTTGATCGGGCGACGCGCAAAGCCTGACCAGATGCGGAAGGCACCCGCGACCAGCAAGGCGGCGCTCATGATCAGCGTCAGCACGGCCGAGGTCAGCAGCGGATTGATGAAGGCGAAGATGCCGGCCAGCGTATAGCAGCCGCCCGCAAGCCCCCAGTAGAGCGCGCTCTTCCAGTCTTTTACGCGGAAGGCATGGCCCAGCTGCAGCAGACCGGCCACCAGCATGACGACGCCGATGTAATAGACGGACACCACCGTCGCGGCAAAAAGATTGGCGAGCGCGATGCCGCCGCCCATGACGAGCAGGATGCCGAGCGCGACGAACCATCCCCATTTCCTGCTCAAATTTTCTTTGGTAACCAGATCCAAGGCCATGCGGTACTCCCTCTCTGAACGCATTGAATAAAGACGCATTTCAACCCATAAGGGAAGTGGGAAAATGTGAGACATCTCCCTCTTCTCCCCAGCGGGGAGAAGTGCCGAGCGCATGCGAGGCGATGAGGGGGTATCTCAACTTGCTCCGAGCCAGCCGCCCCTCATCCGGCCCTGCCGGCCATTTTCTCCCCGCTGGGGAGAAGAGGGAGAGACCCGTCAAATCTTCAAGGTCAGCATCACCGCGCCCGCCGCGATCATGCCGACGGCGAGCCAATGGGCGGGCGACAGCTTTTCACCGAGGAAGACTGCCGCGAAGATCGCGACCAGCACGACGCTCAGCTTGTCGACCGGCGCGACCTGTGCGGCGTTTCCAATCTTCAAGGCGCGGAAATAGCACAGCCACGAGGCGCCGGTGGCAAGGCCGGAAAGCACGAGAAACACCCAGCTGCGCGTCGGGATCGTGGACGGCGATTGCCAGCCATCGGTCAGGAACAACATGAAGGCAATCGCGAACAGGATGACAATGGTGCGCACGAAGGTCGCATAGTCGGATTGCACGCTTTCGATGCCGACCTTGGCGAAGATCGCGGTCAGCGCGGCAAAGGCTGCGGAGAGCAGAGCCCAGACCTGCCAGGAGAGAAGGAGGGATTTCATGGCCGATGAAGGTCTCCGTCAGGCTTCGAACGCTGTGAAGGTCAGGACGCCGGCAAGCCTTGCGCCGCGCCCCGTCCTGTCGTCGGCCGGATGCGACACGCCGTCGCTCACGGGCACGCTTTCGAAATCGAACGGGCTGATGCCCTTGAGGCAGGCGACGTTGACGCCGTACTGGCTCGGGTTCGAGCGGCGCTGGTGATGGGTGTAGATCCCGCATTTCGAGCAGAAATAGTGTTTCGCCGACAAGGTGTTGAATTGATAGAGGGTGAGCGCTTCCTCGCCTTCGAGAATTTCGAGGCCATCGAGATCGGCCGAAACGGCCACCGCGCCCCGCATGCGGCAATAGGAGCAGGTGCAGCGCCGGGCCGTGTTCAGACCATCCGTCAGGCGAACATGAAACCGGACCGTACCGCAATGGCAGGCGGCGTCGCTTTCCTTGATGTACTTGTCCATGGGTGTTCTCCGTTTTCATCGGCTTCATCAATGATGGAGCAAGAGTAGTTGCCGCGATCTCCCTCTTCTCCCCAGCGGGGAGAAGATGCCCGAAG
>JAVBSF010000500.1:0-6374 GCA_031556925.1 Pararhizobium sp. | reverse complement strand
TGGGCCTTGAGTCGCTGTCGGTGCGAGAGGCTAGCCCGGGAACCAGGATTCCGGAAGTGGACGGATTGTCGACTTGGATGAGGTTGCCGAAGGGTCTACATATCGTCAGCAACCACTAGCGGAGGACGCTTTGCTTTCATTGAAGGATTTCATTTCTCGCCTGCCTGGGGTTAAGCCCCGCAAAACACGCACCCTGATCATGGACGGTGATTTGCTCTCGAAAGACGAGAGGCGGGACATCTTCCCGAGAAGTGACAGCATGTACGATACGGTCTACGTGGTCGGACCAGATGCAGCCGCCGCCATCCTGAAGGCATATCGCGCAGGTGCGCTGCCGATGGACCAGGGCGAAGTCGCGCAGGAAACCCCGCTTGCTGATCAGTATCTGGAAAACGCCGATGTCCTTAGAGGGCAGATCGCTGAACGAAGACGAAAGCAGGCCGCAGTGAATGACATCTCCTTGGTCGAGGAGCGGGATTTCCTGGACAACAGATTGCTCGACCGCATCTTCTGGAAACATGCGGGGAAAGGCGAGGCGACCCTTACGCTCGCTGGCATTGATGTCACAAAATCCCTCCGCGGCTATGCGACAAACAGTGGCAAGAATACCGACTACGAGGTCTCATTTCATTGGACAGGCTCTGACGGCCAGCCGCGCAGGTCTGGAACAGGAAAACCATCGGCGGCCTTCAATCGCCGGAACGATGCCGATCGTAACTGGGGCCTGCACGAGTAGAGCATACGCCAGCTGTCAATCGCGGGATCGTGCCATGCGGAATGATAAGCGAATGCTCTAAATCACTGCAGGAGCACGATTTTTCGCCTGACCCCGGTTGACTATCTGGAAATGTTCTTTATTTGTTCCCTCCATGATCAGAAAGAGCCGGCTCATACGAATACGTTGATCTACCGTCGCGATGACCCGCGGCGGCGAACAACCATGTTTGCGTATGAGGTTGTCATGGGTACTGGCAGGCAGTCGGCGTCAATTCAGACGGCCGTTAATTCCACACCGATCCGCATTTTCTATCCCTCGGCGGCGATGCGCTGTGAAGGAGGCAAGGTCTTCCGGTCGCAGGCGGCCCGCGACGTCGGGTGCCTGCTTGACGTCGATCCTTCGGTCGTCTCGTGGAGATGCATGCCGCCTTCGCTCCGGGAACTCGATCATTCGGTGGACTTCGAGGTCATCCATGACGATGCCCGTGTGGTTCTTCTGGACGCCCATGATCGCGCGCTTCCGACCGACACCACCCCTTACAAAGAGGCTGCCCGGCTTCGGGGTGCGGAATACCTCTGCATGTCGCGTGAAGAAGTCCATGGCGGTTTCCGCCTTCGCAATGCCAAGGACCTGCTGCGGTATGGCAACTACAATGTTCCGCTCGGTGATCGCCTGCGCCTGCTGGGCGCTCTCGACGAACATGGATCGATGCCCATCGCTGAATGCCTGAACGCATTCCAGGAAACGAGGCCTGTCGCTGGTCTCGCTGCCATGATCCTCAATCGCTATCTCGAAGTCGATTTGGACGATGCTCCGTTAGGGCCGGAAACGGTGGTCAGGCGCATAACGCGGTGAACGGAAGTCGCCGCCCGATGCCCAGATCACGAAAGAGCCCTCAAATGTCTTCCAGTTCCTACACGCTTTCGAGACGTCAATCCCCGCCGAGCCTCGTCGTCGCGGCGGCCCGCTGCGCCGTTCGAAGTGCCCTCAGACCCTTCCTGCGACGCAAGGGCATTGCCTTCATCGCAATCCTGCATGTCGCCGAAGGAACGAGCGATTACTACCGCCGCGCCGCCTCATCGCTAATCCGGGACCCGATTCCTGTGGACGACGACTGCAATGAGATCGCTATCGTCATGACGCTTCCCAACGGGCCAACCGATGCCCGGGCGGTCTACGACTGTTTTCGCTATGGTCGGCAGATCGTGATCATCGCGGAGGGCATGGATAACATTCCCGCCGAACTCAAGGCGGCCGCCGATGTCATCGCTGCAATCGCCCCGCCCACTGGCGAGCATTACATGGCGGCATCTCGGGTCGCGAAAGTGCGTGGGATGACGCCGGAAATCGCATCGTTGCTGACGGGGTTCTCGTTTGACGCCATCGCGTCGACCGTCCGTGGCACAAGGCCGTTGCTCAGCGCGGTCCGCCAGCTGAAGAAATCGATGATCGAGGCCGAGAAGTCCACGCCCGCTCCGGTCAAGCCCAAGGGACCACTCCTCGAGGAAATGGCCGGCTATGGTGGTGCGAAGACCTGGGGTCTTCAGCTTGCGGCGGACCTGCGCGCTTGGAAGGCTGACGAGATCGCATGGGATGACGTTGACCGCGGAGCGCTCCTCCACGGTCCGCCTGGTTGCGGAAAGACGACGTATGCCCGGGCGCTTGCGAACTCCTGCGAAGTAGACCTCGTGGTCGCGTCCGCCGCCCGTTGGCAGGCTGCCGGCCATCTGGGCGACTACCTCAAGGCTATGCGCTCCGCATTCGCACAAGCGATGAAGCAATCACCCTGCATCCTCTTCGTGGACGAATTCGACAGCTTTGGTGATCGGGAAGGGGATGACGACCATGCAAGGGATTATCGGCGGCAGGTAATCAATGGGATGCTCGAATGCCTTGATCCGGTCGAAGGCCGTGAAGGCGTCATCGTCGTGGGGGCCACCAACAACCCGTCTGTCATCGACCGGGCCCTGCTTCGGCCGGGAAGACTCGAGACGCTGATTGAAATCCCTTTGCCCGATGCTGCCGCCAGGGTCGCGATCCTCCGGCATCATCTGCGGTATCAGGCGTTGGGTGACGATCTCGCCCGTTTTGTTTCAGCGACCAGGGGATGGTCAGGAGCTGATCTCGAGAAGCTTGCTCGCGACGCCAGGCGGCTTTCGAGGCGACGGAAGGTTGCCTTGTCGGAAGACCTCCTCCTCGAGGTGATGCCCGTACGATACGTCCTGAGCGAGAGCGAGCTGCGCCACACTGCTGTACACGAGGCTGGGCATGCGATCGTCGCGGTCGTCCTTGCGTGCGACGTACTCAAGCACGTTCACATCGATCGAGATGCGGCCGTCGGAGTTGGCGCTCAGTCCGTCGGAAGGACCGTCTTCGAACCAGTGGTCGGCCGTGTGAAGACGGCAGGCTACTACGACGACAGGATCGCCATGCTCTTGGGCGGCATCGCGGCCGAGACGATGGTCTATGGCTGCCACGCTGATGGGGCAGGGGGCACTCCGGCGTCCGATTTGGTTGTGGCGAGCGATATCGCCACAAGGGTGGAGCGCCATTACGGATTTGGTGAGGTGCTCTCCGTGGAGCTTGGCAAGGGGGAGCGTCCGCTTGAGTATCTCAGAGATCGTGACCCGGACTTGCGCAGTCTCGTTGACGCGCGGCTGAAGACGCAATTAGACCGAGCGGTGGTGCTTCTTTCGGAGCGCCGTCAGGAGCTCGACCATCTTACCGAGATGCTGGTCGCGAAGGGCCATGTCATCGGCGACGAAGTCCAGAAGCTTCTCGACGGGAAGTCCAGGATTACCGAATCCGCATCCGTCAGGACGTGACGGCTAGCGGTAAGGCTCCGCTCCTCGCTCGAGAGAGGGGCGGAGCCGCTCAGAGCGAATTGCTCAGCCGATGATCTCAGTGCTGAAACCCTTCATTAAGTAGTGCCGACTACGGGTATCTCTCCATAGAAAGGAAGACCCCATGTCCTCGGTTGATATCATTTCTCTTGCTGCTGATAACCCGGGAGGGTCGTATGTCCGTATTGTTATTGCTGGGAGCGTATACCCCGAAGCATTCCCTAATGTAAGCGACATGCGCAGATACTTTAGGATTGGCAAGCCGAAAGATTTGAAGGGATTCCCGTTTCCAGAAATCGAGTTTGAGACAAGAGTCGACCTCGTTGTCGGAGATGACAATCAGCACAAGGTCATCGCAGTTTTAAATGGAGAGGGGAGTGTCCGCTACTACGTTGTCGGTAAACCCGGTGGCCATATGTCGGAAAAAACCTTCACAGACTTCGGTAAAGCCGCAGACTTTGCGCGCCGTCAACTATCCGCCTAACTCATGTGCGCGAAGCGCAGGGGGAGCCACTTTATCTTCGGCCATTCGATGTTGTCCGGGTGATCTGGATTCAAGAGAGCCCCTGCACCCAGCTCGGCCTCCCTGTCAATAGCGACTATCACCCTAAGGAGTAGCTTCGCAAACTCCCTCACAGTGGCCTCGTCGCCTCGTTCCGTGATGTCCAATCCCGAGCCTTTTAAGTGCGCACGCATAGTGCGGTAGTCACCGCGGCTTTCGCAGTTCTGCATTGCCGCAAGCAGCCCTGGCACAAGATCATCCCTCATCGCGGTCTCCATCCTTGAGTATCTTCCACGATCCTCTTCGAATTCGACCGGCGCAACCTTCTGGACGTCTTGCACTCAGTTCTGTCGCTCGCCTGAAGCGTTTCCGGATGGAGGCCGGCGGAGGTTTCCTTGATCGATGCCCGCCTTGATTTTGATCCGACGGCTGAGGGGCTTGAAACCGATCTCATCCAAAGCTGAGCCAAGCGAGCCTTCCTTCGCTGCCTTTAGCTGAGGATTGCGGCGTGTCGGCCTAGCCATCGCGAACTCCTATTTATCTGGTTAGTCGCACCTTGAGCTCCAGCTAGCCATCAGGCAAGCACTGACGCTCATCTGAATAAAACAATCTGGCTAGCCCCTCGACATCCTAGAGCCACCTTGACTGAACGATTTTTGTTCTTTAAATGTTCTTTTCATGATCAAGGCTGTCCTATTTCCGATACGAGTACTTTGACGTTCGACCGCGCAAGCGGAGACGCCAGTTATCGCATCGAGGTCAGTGATGGCGTTAAGAGATCAATATCATCAAACGTTTAATGAAAATGCGGGAGCCGGTCGGCTTTTAATTGCCGAGCGGGTTCAGAGGACGCTTCGACCTCGGAAAGGTGCCGAAGCATGAAACTCTGGATCATTTCCGACCTGCATCTGGAATTCGGCCAACCGTTCGTTCAGTCGCCGCCTCCTGACGCCGATGTTCTGGTCTGCGCGGGCGATCTTTTGACACGGGGCATCGTGCCGAGCATCGAATGGTTGGCAGCCAACATTCCTTCCTCGATGGCCGTCGTGTTTACGGCGGGCAACCATGAATACTATGGAGCCTCCGTGCAAGATAGCATCCGTGAAGCGCGCTTGCTGCGCGATCGGTATCCCCATATCCACTTTCTCGAAAACGAGGCCGTGGATATCGGCGACGTCAAGTTTGTCGGGGCAACCCTGTGGACCGACTTCCGGCTCAACGGCGGCGATCCCGAATTGGCGATGGCGGCCGCCCAGGGCGGGATGAACGATTACAAGAAGATCAAGTTTTCCAAGCTTCCCTATCGGAAGTTCAAGCCGATCCATGCCTATCGAAAGCATCACGAGTCCAAGGCGTTTCTCAAATCCGCGCTGGAGAATGCCAAAGCCCGGAAGACGGTCGTCCTAAGCCATCACGCTCCGTCGCCCAGATCAATTCCACCCGAATACCAGGGTGATCCGTTGTCTGCCTGCTACGCCAGCGATCTGGAGGACCTGATCGTCGACGGGCAGCCTGCGTTGTGGGTGCATGGTCACCTTCACAAGAGGGTCGATTACCGTGTTGGGGAGACGAGGGTGCTGGCCAATCCACGCGGGTATCCGGGAGAGGGGACAGCCTTCGACCCCCGGCTCATCATCGAAATCTAGTAGGAACGATAGGCATTGAGGTCTTTGTAATTAGTCACGGCATCTCGCAGCAACACTTTCGTTAGCATAGCATAAGCCGTCAAGCGGCACCACAGAGTCTCCGTAGGCAAACGTGTTGCGCGCGGCCGATCGACTTCCCTGTTCATTTGGCAAGGCCGATCAGGACTGACGCTCGACCTTGGGCGGCAGCCAATAGCCGTCCAAGATTTCCCGCTTCGGCCAATACGCTCTGATGTAGAGCGAGAACACATCTTTCGGCGCGGGCACCCAGTTGGATTCCTTCGGACCCAGGTGACTCGTGCTGGAAATACAAAGTCAACGATCCGTCTTCGTTGTACTTGAGAGACTTGCTCTTGGTTCCGAGCGAGAAACGATTGATCGCGTTCGGTTCAAACAGGTGCTCCTTGTTGTACAGCGTCAACGACCAGAAACCATCGACTGGCGGCACTTGCCCCTTGGCGAAGGTCACCGTGTAGGCATTCTTCCCATCTAGCCGCTGCTTGTCAGCATCGAAGTCGGTATAGATATACCGGGTCTCTTCTGGTGCGTTGTCGTACATGTTCGAGCGTGCGGTTGCCGTGCATGAGAGATAATCGTAACCCCATCGCGCGCCGTTGGATGGCGAATTCCATCCGTTGCCGACCGGTGCACCGTTGTAGTGAAAA
>JAVBSF010000446.1:0-3329 GCA_031556925.1 Pararhizobium sp. | reverse complement strand
AAGCTTCTCTATCGCTCCCCCAGCGTAGAGCCATCCTAGAACAAAAGAAATGTCAAACAGCGTAGCGGTTTTTTTATGGATAATTTCCAAAAGGGTATCAAGCTCAACATTTGGTGGAAATAGATCCAAAAATTGCCCACCGGTGGCACCATGTAAGCCTGTATTCTGAGAGACATTTTGCACAGCCAGCGTGCAAATGCGGTCAGCATTGCCAGCGTGAGCATGATCGGATGTAGCCAGTTCAAAGCTATTGTCTGCCAAACATTGGTAGCCAGCAGAAATCAAAGCATAACTTGCCATAAGAGCTGTAGACTCTCCAAAGGCAATATGGGTGGCAGGCTTATCGCGACGCACAGCATCGTCATCCATACAAGGTAAGTCATCGGCAATCAGCGAAGCTGTGTGGAAATACTCCACCGCCAAGGCCGCCAAAGAAACATCGACCTTTGGGTTGACAGCTTGAGCGACCAACAGAACGAGAATCGGCCTAAAGCGCTTGCCTCCATTAAGCAAAGCATATTCGCAAGCATCGCGCAAAAGAGATGGCTGTGAGAGATTGGGGATTTGAGTTTTGATGAGGGATTCGACATGCGCGCGCAAAGCAGCCATTTGGCTGTATAAAGAACTTTCTGTTCGTTCCTTAGAAAGGGAACAATCTGTTGGCAATGACATAAGGCCTTAATCGTACATTACTTAGAGAGCATCTTCAAAGTGTGATCAGGTGCTTTGAATATACTCTCTTAATCTTATTAGAAAATAAGCTTATCCTAAGTGGATTAATTTATAAAGCTTTGCATCACTGATCGCTAAGTCGAAGCAAGAGGATCGCACAAACTATGCCCAAAATGAAATCACTCCAGGGGCCGCTACAGCCACTTCATGGGAAAAGTACCTAGAAGCGATGAAAAGAAGCATGACCTGTGCAGAAAGCTTGAAATTAGGGCTTGTCGTACCATTTAGATGCGCTCACTGTTGTCAGCAAAGCTGGAGCGCCACAATGCCAATGCTAAGAATTCTGTACTTTACATCAAACATGCCAATGGCATCGCTACAAGGCCTTGGTTAGTCAGCAGGCAACACATCGATCGAGGACGCAATAAAAAGCAAATAAACGCCTGCTAGGGATATATTCACCCTAGCAGGAAGGGTATAGACCTTTCCTAACAAAATAAGCGGCTTTTAACCTCTCAGCCTATCATGCGAGCCAGGCTGATAGACATTTCAAAAAACCTGCTGTGGCATAACCTGAACTTTTTCGCACAATCTGTAAAACTCTGCTATGGCTCAATCTCTGTGGTATGCTCATCGATAATATTTTGAGCACCCTGGATCAAATAGGAAGCGAGGTAAGGATTGCCCTTATAGTGCATTTCTACATGCATCTCACCGTCACGCGTTGAAGGATTTCAGGTGATTAACACATAAGAATCGTGACATTCCTCAAGGCGCTTTCGGATATTGTCTTTGCCGCTATTGGCACAGACTTTTTCCTTGCCGTTGATGGCCATAGGCTCTCCTTTATCATCCAAGCGCACACAGAGCATAGACAACCGTGTCTCACTGACGTGTTGGATTTTTCTACTCGCCACATTACAAAACAGTAGGATTTAATACAAATTATATGTTGAGCTATAGAATAAAAATAGCCGCCCCCTGTAGAGGACAAATCGAAGATGTTGAGAAAGCTCCTTACCCATGTTGAAGGGATATATAAATGCCGTGAAGAGATGTGTGAAATTGTGCAGCGCCTTTGTCGAATATCGTCGACAAGCACGGATCTCCATGGACTAATGGCTGTAGCCCAAGTCATCAGTGAAGAATTTAAGATTCTAGCTGGCAAACAGGAATTGATTGAACTGCCGCCGCGAGCCACTATCGACGAACATGGCAACATCATATTAAAGCAAAGTGCACCTGCCTTGACAATCAGCCAACGAGAGGATGCAAAAATCAAGCTTTTGCTCGTTGGTCACATGGACACCGTTCTGCCTTACAAGGAAAACCTAACACGCCTAGATTTAGATAAAGGCTATCTATATTGTTCCGGTGCTGCCGATATGAAAGGTGGTCTAGTGGTGATGCTTAAAGCACTTGAGCTGCTTGAAAAATTCCCTCACAATCAATCAATTGGCTGGCAAGTGATCATCATTCCAGATGAAGAAATTGGCTCCGTAGCCTCACAAAATCTTCTACGTCAGGCAGCTAAAAATAGCGACGTCGGTTTAATTTTCGAGCCAGCGCTTCCCGACGGGAGCTATATCCACAGCCGCAAGGGCTCTATAAATATTGCTGTGATCGCACATGGTCATCCCGCTCATGTAGGGCGAGACTTTACAGCTGGCCGCAATGCCATCGTCGCTGTCAGCAAGTTAATTATGGACATCGATAAACTGGCACAAACATTGCCAGAAATCACCGTCAACATTGCACAGATTAGCGGTGGTGAAGCTTTAAATATTGTTCCGAAAGATGCCGTCTTGCGCATAAACGTGCGATACAGCGATAAAGAAACCTATAGGCAATGGTTTGATGGCCTGGAAGAACTTCTTCAGCGTCATCGTGGAGATGTCACCTTCGAAATTGTCAAGCTATCAGAGAGATTGCCAAAACCACAAACTCCTGAGACAAAAAAACTCTTCGAAGCACTCAATTGCTGCTGGGAGGCGCTGAGTTTGGAAAAAAAATCCAGCTATGCCAGCGGAGGTGTTTGTGACGGGAACACTCTTGCCGCTGCAGGGCTGCCAACCATAGATACTTTAGGTGTTATCGGCGGAGGACTACACACCCCAGAAGAATGGATGGAAATCAAATCATTGCCACAGCGAGCAGCAGTATGCGGCCTTTTGATGATGGCACTTGCCACAGGTGATATTAGCTTAGATTTAAAACCCGGGTTTAAGAGGAAGCCAAATGTTACAAGCAGATAAGCTGTTCAACGACCCAAGAGTCGCACAAGCCAAGCGTTTGCTCTTGGAAGCAATTGCTGAGCATAGTCAAGCAATTGTAGATGAACGCAAAGCAGACCCTAATTTATCAGAAAAATATCAAGCAGAGCTTGAAGAATTTGGCCAACTCAGAGGTGGCAAGCTATGGTATCCATACCTTGGGAGCGGTTTGGGGAATGGTCCTTTAGTTGAACTATCTGATGGCAGCATTAAGTATGACTTCATCGGAGGGATTGGCACACATTTCTTTGGACATAGCCATCACGAATTGATCAGTGCAGCAATCAATGGAGCCATCATGGATATCCCCATCCAGGGAAATCTCATGCAAAACCGCGAAAGTGTTGAACTTGCTCGTCTATTTAAAGAGGCATCTGGCTTAAA
>JAVBSF010000088.1:0-2690 GCA_031556925.1 Pararhizobium sp. | reverse complement strand
GATCTACATTCCGAAGAAGGTTGATGCCGGCCACTGGCTTTCCAAGCTTATCGGCATCGACGAGGCAACCAAGCTATGCGAAGTCTTTCAGGATCGCACCTTGTTAATTCCTCCAGCGCTTGCTGGCGATAAGCGTCGCCGCGCCGCCCTTATTGCCCAATTGGCCGATAAGGGTTATTCCATAGGAAAGATCGTGCAGCTGACGGGACTTTCACGGTCCACGGTCGCAGCGCATGTCCAGCGCTTTCGCGCCTCGGCTGAAAGCGCGCAGGGTAATCTCTTTTAGTTCCAGTCGTACCGGTTTCAGTACGAGGAAACGTATCCCGAAATAGTCGAAAACCTAGTCTCCACGGGGACGATGTCCGTCTCCATCGTTTGGGGGCGGTGTATGACTTTTGACGAATGGCTGATCGCCCGGCTGAAGAAGTTCGGTTGTTATTCTGCTGCTGACGATGGCGTGCACGGCCGCGCCGTTATCGAGGGTTTGAAGGCATTTCAAAAGAAGGTTGAACTGCCTGTCACCGGTAAGGCTGATGCGGCGACCGTTACCGCACTTCGCAAAGACCCGCGCGAGGTCATCACTGTGTTTCAGGCTGTTCCGAAGGGTTCGGAAAGGCCTGTCTGGCTGCGCGAAGCCGAGCGACTGACGGGCACCAGGGAAATCAGCGGTGCCAAATCGAATGGCGTCATCATAGGCTGGGCCAAGAAACTCGGCGGCTGGGTCGCCAGTTACTACACGAATGATGACATTCCGTGGTGCGGCCTGTTCATGGCGCACTGTATCGGTGCGACCCTGCCTTCCGAGCTCCTGCCGTCCAACCCCCTGTCGGCGCTCGCCTGGAGCCGGTTCGGCACGCCACTGAAAGAACCAAGCCTTGGCGCGATCATGACGTTTCGCCGCGACGGCGGCGGTCATGTGGCCAACTATCTCGGCGAAGACACCACGCACTACCATGTCATCGGCGGCAATCAGCAGAACACCGTCAATGTGACCCGGATCGAAAAGAGCCGGCTTGACGCCATTCGTTGGCCGCAGACAGCCGATCCTCCGGTCGGCGACCGCATCTTTCTGACGGCCAAGGGCGTCCCCGTTTCCACCAACGAAAAGTGAGACTGACGTGAAAGAACTCCTGATGACGCAGGTTTTTCCCTACCTGTTCGAATACCTGATCGCCGCTGGCTTCGGTGTTGTGCTCGGGCTGCTTCGCCGCTGGACGGGCCTGCAGGTCGACGCCACCCGCCGCGAGGCGCTGCAGTCGGCTCTGCGCAACGCCAGCAAGTTGCTGTTGCAGCCGGGCGGCACGATCGATGACGCGATCGACTATGTGCTCCGCTCGGTGCCGGACACCTTGAAGCATTTCGGGATCGACAATCCGGACGAGATCGAGCGGTATCTGCAGCCGCACATCGTCGAGGCCAAAGCGCTGCTGTCCTCCAACCCGATCAGGGCCGATCCGACATGAACTCGAACGCGGAATTCGATCTTGCGTCTCGACGCGAGGAAGAGCGGCGCGCGGCGGCCGTCGGGGCCGCCCATGCCGTTGTATCAGCCAAAGGCTCTGCAGATTGTGTCGACTGCGGTTCCGCAATCCCCGCCAAGCGGCTGATCGTCGCGCCTTTCGCGGTTCGTTGCCTTGACTGCCAGAAGATCCATGAAAACGAAAAATACCACCGATGATCACCGTCGCAGATATCTCTCAATACCTCGGGCTGGTGCTCGCGTGTCTTGCCCTTCTTGGTCATGCGAAGGGCTATTTTTCTTCCAGCGAAAAGGAAGTGAGCGCGCGCCTGAACAGCCACGCCAACGATTTGAAGGCCCATGACCGGCGCATCCAGGCGATGGAGGGCGAGCTGAAACACCTACCAGACCGGGAATCTCAGCACAGGATCGAGCTGGAGATGGGCAAGATCGCCGCCCGCATGGACGTGCTCAACGAGGCGCTCAGGCCGATCAAGGCTAACGGCGAGCTGCTAAACGAATTGCTGAGGGAGCAGGTGAAGAGATGAGCAATCTGGGGGTCGATTGGGAAAAGGTGCGGCGAGAACGTGCGCGTCTCGTCATCCTCAAGGCTTTGGCCGAACAGGTCAACGGCACGCTGGAAAGCAGCATGCTTGAGGAAATCCTGCCGATGTTCGCGATTAAGGAAGACCGGCTCTGGATTCATGAGCAGGTCGAGTATCTCGCGAAGCGTGGTGCCGTCGAGGCCGTCCGTGCCGGCACGGTCATGGTTGCAACGTTGACAAAGCATGGCCGTCGTCACCTCGAACGTGATGTTGCGATCGAAGGAGTTCATCGTCCTTCCGAGCCGGACGGTGTTTGAACATGGGTCGAGGTCGTCTCAACGGCATAGAGCTTCTGCCCGAAGCCTGTGCGTCCGTCGTCGCCTGGGCGTCAGACGAGTTGCAGAAGCGCGAGCGGCCGCAGACGGTGATCTACGAAGAGTTCGTCGCGAAGCTTGAGCAGATCGACTGCGAATATCGCGGCGAGCTTGAGTTCACGATACCGTCGTTCTCGGCCTTCAACCGATATTCCGTCCGTTTGGCTTACATGACCCAGCGCATCCAGGAGACGCGCGAGATTGCATCGACTATCGCGAAAAGTTGGGATGTAGAGGCGTCCGACAACCTCACGCTGATTGCTGCCGAGGCGATCAAAAACCTGGTCTTCGAGTTGATGACCACCAAAGGCG